>CAZVWH010000027.1:18741-32380 GCA_964631175.1 uncultured Pirellulales bacterium
ATTTTAGGCAGGCTCTTGAACTTGTTTTTCTTCTGGTTTGTTTTTCTCAGATAGATGCTCTATCGGAATCGATTGTTTAGCTATTTGCTCTATAATGTCGGTTTGCTGCAGGGCGGCAGTTTCGCCGACTTTTATTTTGTCCACAATGGTATAACTTTCGACTATAGTCAACAGGCTCAGCAAAAAACTGAGCATACCTTCCGCTCCCTGATTGATATTAACGCCGCCAGACGTTAGACCGT
The DNA here is from genome assembly GCA_964631175.1 of uncultured Pirellulales bacterium. GTDB lineage: Bacteria > Planctomycetota > Phycisphaerae > Sedimentisphaerales > Anaerobacaceae > CAZVWH01. Next base: position 18,984 of record CAZVWH010000027.1, read on the forward strand.
CGTAGCATCCCTTGGTTCTAAAGTCGTAAAGTTGAATATGTAAATCGTTTTCGCCGAGGAACCAATCGAAGGCTTTTCTTTGCAGGGTTAAAAAACTGCTGTCCTGCGTAGCGTCATAAGCAGCCCCGAACATCAGAACAGAACCGGCCGCTTCAATCGGCTGCTGGTCAAACTGAGCTTTTGTCCCTCCACGTTCGTACCACCCATTGCAGCCGACAAAGCTGAAGTGGTCACCGTTGAATGTGTGTTCCAAAAGAAATTTACACGTTTTTTCAGCAATACTGATATACTTTTTATTTTCCAGGGTCGAGCCTGCTACAAAGAGCGAGTACGGCAAAACGGCATTGTCATAGGTCAGGGCATCCTCAAACCACTGCCAATCTGGATAATGATTTTCTTCATACTGAGCCACAAGACCATCTGCAGCTATCTTTAATTGGCGTTTGATGTCACTGGCCCCTGGGAACTGTTTGAGATAATCAGACATACCGAGTATTGAATACGCCATACCTCTTGGATATTGCTTTTGAATATTTGCAACGGACCTGTCAAAGCAGTCTTTGATAATGGGTAAGTACGTTGGTGAAGGCGGGTTTGCCATGACCGCTCCGAGCGCCCATAATGCCCTACCAAAAGCATCATTTATCGGTTCGTTCTTAACCCAGGTTCTGTCAAAATTCATAAAGTTTCTGATCGAGCCGTCTTTGCTCTGTGAATGCAAGACAAAGGACAGGTATATATCGAAGAGCCGCATAGCTTCCGATCCAGGATATTGTCCAGAATATTTGCACATGGCAATTACGGCTCTGGCGTTGTCATCAGTGCAATAGCCATAGTCACGATTTGGTATTGTGAATTTTGCGTGCTGATATAAACCGGTGTCATCGGTTAGTTTTATCAAATGGTCTAACGAGGGCTCGGGTACTTCAATACTTGAAATTGCCTTGTCTGCTGATGGCGTAATTCTTGTGGCAACACGGACTGGTATTTGCTTTGCGCTGAATAGCTTCCAGTAAATCTGGCCGATTTTAGGCCAGGTTCTTGATCTGCCATACTCATACGCCCGTCTTCGTAATGAATAAAACAGAGAATCATTCCGAAGTATTTCCTCTATTGCTTCAGCTAATTTTTTCGAGTCACCAAAAGGTACGAGTTTGCCTCTGCCATCGGCCAGCAGCTCTTCAGCCGCCCAATAAGGAGTCGAGACAACAGCTTTACCCGTGCCGACCGCAAATGATAACGTGCCGCTGGTCAATTGCTCTCTGCTTAGGTACGGGGTGACATAGATATCGGCTGCACAGAGAAAGTTATGAAGCTCTTCGTCGTGAACAAACCTGTTATGAAAAATGACATTCTCCTGCAAGCCCAATTCTTTTACCATCTGCTGTAAGCTGAATCTATAAGATTCGCCTTCTTGTTTTAGTACGGATGGATGCGTCATACCTAAGATTATGTAAACAACGGACGGCTCAGCTTTGATTATAGAAAGCATCGCCTTGAGCATCACCTCTATACCTTTATTCTTGTTAAGTAGGCCAAAGGTTAAAATAGTTTTCCTGCCTTCCATGTCAAATTTGTGCTTATAGTAATTACTGTCAACGAAAGGCAAATCAGGTATGCCATGCGCAATCAATCCCACCTTCTTGCCGGATATACCATAGATGTCCCGCAACATATCGACGCCGCGTTCATTCATAGTGATAACTTTATATGACGCATTGCAGACGTCAACTAACGACTTGTAGTAAGCTGAATTTGGGTCCTCAAGAACCGTATGGAGAGTTGTTATTACGGGGGCTTTTAGCCTGTTGAGCAATAAGCTCAGATACGAGCCTGCATCGCCACCAAAGAGGCCAAACTCGTGCTGGACGGAAACTAAGTCAACATGGCTGAAATTAATATAATCGGCTGCTGAAATATAATCATTTCTAACGTTTTGGCGAATCTCGAACTTAACAGGATCATTGTACTTATGGTCACCCGACTGCAGCGCCACTACCAAAGGTTCAAACTCCCCCTTAGCGGATGATGCAATGCTGTTAATAAGATCAGAAGTAAAGGTCGCAATTCCACATTTTCTTGGAAGAAAAGAAGCTACAAACGCCACCTTTTTAAGAGTGCCCTTTATCATTAGTAAAATCCAAACTAATATAAGCAAAAATACTTACTTTAATTGTAGAGCGAGTATATAAAATTGTCAAACAAATTGAGGCTTTTAATACTCGCTGCTTGGCCTAATAAATATAAAGCTATCCAAATTATACAACATATTGAATATCTCTTACTTAAAAACCTCAATATATTGATTATAGCTTTACAAGCTGTTATAATAAAGGTAGTTACAATTCAATTAGGCCAACAAGAGATAGTATTTTTTGCCGGGCTTAGCTAACATTGTGCGTAAGATATACAGGGGATCAAAAAATACCTTAAAATTTATAGATAATTTTAAACCAAAAAACTAAATTTCAGTATATAATACTACTGAGATTATAGGAATAGTAGGAAAAATCTCATGAAACTTTCTACTCGCACAAGATATGGAATAAGAGCCGTGTTAGAATTGGCTATAACTTATGGACAGGGACCGTTGCAGCTTAAAGTCATTGCCCAGCATCAGGATATATCTGTGAAGTATCTTGAACAGATAATAGCTATGCTCAAATCAGGAGGATTCGTCCGGAGTGTAAGAGGTGCCAGAGGCGGATATATTCTTGCCAAATCGCCAGATCAGATTAAACTAAGCGATATTCTTGATTGTCTGGAGGGACTTACAAGTATTATTGAGTGTGTTGAAAATGAATATTATTGTTCCCGTGTTGCTGACTGCATTGCAAGGCAGCTTTGGGCTCAGGTGCAAAAGGCGATTAATGATGTGCTACAAGCTGTAACGCTACAGGATCTGATTGATAAGTCGAAGGATAAACAGGCCTTAGATTTTCAAATATGAATAATATCGTGGTGTAAAATTATGAGTGCTATATTTGAAGACATAACAACTGCAGTCGGATATACACCGTTGGTTCAAATCAACAAACTTGGCGTAGATACAGCTACCATCCTGGCCAAGCTTGAATTTTACAATCCCTGCGGCAGTATTAAGGATAGAATTGCATTGTCGATGATAGAAGCTGCGGAGCAGCAGGGGCTTATAAAGCCCGATACTATTATCGTTGAGCCGACCAGTGGCAATACGGGGATAGGGCTTGCCTTTGTTTGTGCTGCGAAGGGATATAAATTGATCCTGACAATGCCTGAGTCGATGAGCATTGAGCGAAGAAAAATATTGCGGGTATTCGGGGCGGAGATCGTGCTGACGCCGGCCGAACGTGGCATGACCGGGGCTGTGGAAAAAGCCGAGCAGCTCGTGGCGGAAAATCCTAATGCCTTTATGCCGCAGCAATTTAAGAATCCCGCTAATCCACAGATTCACAGAGAGACTACCGCAAAGGAGATTTGGGCAGATTCTGATCACAAAGTTGACATTTTTATCGCAGGCGTAGGAACAGGTGGAACAATAACAGGATGTGGCGAAGTATTTAAGCAGCACAATAAAGACATAAAAGTAATAGCGGTGGAGCCAAAGGATTCGCCGGTCCTTTCCGGCGGCAAGCCGGGCTTGCATAAGATACAAGGTATCGGAGCTGGATTTGTCCCACAGGTATTGAACATTGATATAATCGATGAAATTATCCAGGTATCAAATGAGGATGCTATAGATACAACCAGGCAATTAGCATCAAAAGAGGGTATATTGGCGGGAATAAGTTCAGGTGCTGCGATGTGGGCGGCAATACAGGTCTCACATCGCGATGAAAGCCGAGGTAAAATAATTGTTGTAATTCTGCCTGATACCGGCGAAAGATATATCTCTACCGGTATGTTTCACTAACAAACTTTTGTTTTTCCGAAAGGCTCATAATGCGAAGGGGAAAATTAACTGAGGGGAGATTTAAAAATTTGGTTGGTGAAATTGCCCGCACGTATGAAGGTGATTCCGGAATCAATTTTATAGATGCTTCTAACTTGCCGGTGCGAAGCGGAATCTTGGAGATTCTTGATTCGCTCTTTGAAGTGATTTTCCCAGGCTATACCGGCAGGAGAACGGTTACAAAATCAAATATTGACTTCATTATCGGTGATATACTTTGGCATATCTATACGGAGCTGTCTGAGCAGATAGAACGAGCTTGCAAGTACCAGTGCAGAATAAAGAAAAGCGATGGCTGCGACTGCCGAACGATGGCTGAAAGTGTGACCCAACATCTGTTAGCTCAGCTACCGAAGATAAGAGAGCTACTGAAAGGCGATGTTGGTGCGGCTTTTGATGGTGACCCGGCTGCAAAATCTTACGAGGAGATTGTGATAGGTTATCCCTGCATCATAGCAATCGCGACGTATCGCATTGCACACGAGTTATATCTAAAACAGGTGCCGTTAATTCCGCGCATAATGACTGAATGTGCACACACAAGGACAGGCATTGATATTCATCCCGGCGCAAGGATAGGAAGGAATTTCTTTATTGACCACGGCACCGGTGTCGTAATAGGTGAAACTACAATTATTGGAGATAATGTCAAGATTTATCAAGGAGCTACGCTGGGAGCTTTAAGCTTCCCCAAAGATAAGAGGGGACGGATTATAAAAGGCGGCAAAAGACATCCCACAATAGAGGACAACGTGACAATCTACGCCGAGGCGACAATATTAGGTGATGTCACCATTGGCAAAGGCGCGGTAATCGGCGGCAATGTCTGGATAAAAGAGTCTGTGCCGGCGGGTGTCACCGTTACGACACCTCATCCAGATCTTGTTTATACAAAACACGAGAAAAGTAAAAAGTAAAAGGTTGAAACCTGATATTGCTCTGTAGAAAACACCGTGGTTGTCATTTCCACCGAGAGGTGTCCTGTGGAGAGCGAGCCGAAAGGCGAGTCGAGAAATCTTTTTTTAACAGATTTCTCCACTTCGCGTCCCTTGGGGACGCTTCGGTCGAAATGACGTGGGATATTTTCAACAGAGCAGCTTGATATATGAGATATGAGTTTGGACAAGCGGATACTTGAAAAAATCAAACAGTTAAAGGAAAAGCGTGAGGCTGTAATCATCGCGCATAATTATCAGTCCGGTGAGATACAAGACCTGGCTGATTTTTGTGGTGACTCTTTAGGATTGAGCATACAAGCGGCACAGACCGATGCGAAGGTGATCGTATTCTGTGGTGTTCAATTTATGGCAGAGACCGCTGCTATTCTTTCGCCCGAAAAGACGATACTTCTGCCGGACAAGTTTGCCGGCTGTCCCTTGGCGGATATGATAAACGCAGAGCAATTACGCCAATTGAAGCGGCAAAATCCTGATGCTTTGGTGGTCTGTTACGTCAATAGTTCCGCAGAGGTAAAGGCTGAGAGCGATTATTGCTGCACCAGTGCCAATGCTGTTGAGGTGGTGAGCTCTTTACCGACTGATAGACCTGTTATTTTTGTGCCGGACCAGCATCTTGGACGTTTTGTCGCTGAAAAAACCGGCCGAGACATTATATTATGGCCAGGGTATTGCCACGTGCATATAGCAATAACCGAGGAGGACATTAAGAATGCAAAGGCAAAATATCCCAATGCCATTATAATGGCACATCCGGAATGTACAGAGCCGGTCAAAAAGCTCTCAGACCAGATACTCAGTACCGGCCAAATGCTCAAGTTTACCAAGACAAGCTCTGCGAAGCGGTTTATAGTAGCAACCGAGATAGGAATGATTCACGCTTTGAAAAAACAAAATCCACAGGCCGAATTTATCCCGGCAAGTGACAAGGCTGTTTGTCCAAATATGAAGAAAATCACTTTAGATAAGATTATTGGTTCGTTGCAGGATATGCAGTATAAAGTCACAGTACCCGAAGAAATAAGGGCAAAAGCGAAAAAGGCGATCGATAGAATGGTTGAGATTTTACCCCGTTAGAAATTCTACAAGGGGACAACAAAATATGATACAGAAAGAAAAAAATTCTAACGGGGTTTACCTGCAAAATAGGTTGTTTATGTTTAGCCCCCCAATTTATTGGGGGGTTATTTGGCCTTTTGAAAAGTAGAGGTTAATAAGAAGGGTTTAGGGAAATGGCAAAAGAACGTGAATATCATCTTGAGACGCTGGCTTTGCACGCCGGCCAGAAGGTGGATTCAGGTACTCTCAGCAGGGCTGTGCCTATCTATCAGACCACCAGCTATTGTTTCAAAGACACCGACCACGCGGCGCGGCTCTTTGCATTACAGGAATTCGGCAATATTTATACTCGGCTGATGAATCCTACAACCGATGTGTTAGAGAAACGGCTTGCGGCTTTGGAAGGCGGAGTAGGGGGCCTGGCCTTAAGCTCCGGCCAGTCGGCTATCTATGTGAGTATCTTCAATATTTGCGGGGCGGGTGGGCACATTGTCTCTTCCAATTCGCTTTATGGTGGGACTGTCACTTTGTTTAGCCAGACCTTCCGAAAATTAGGAATTGAGGTGACTTTCGTTGACCCTAAAAAGCCGGACAATTTCGCAAAGGCAATCAAGGATAATACACGCTTGATTTATATCGAAACTATCGGCAATCCCAAAAACGACATTTTGCAATATGAAAAAATAGCTGAAATCGCCCACAAAAATGGCATGCCGGTAATCTGTGACAACACCGTTGCGACACCAATTCTATTTCGACCAATTGAATACGGTATAGACATCGTTGTCCATAGTTGCACAAAGTTCATCGGCGGCCACGGCACGAGCATCGGTGGAGCAATTGTCGATTCGGGCAAATTCGATTGGACAAACGGCAGGTACCCTGAGCTGACTGAGCCGGACCCCGGTTATCATGGTGTGAAGTACGTGGAGTCATTTGGCGAAATGGCGTATATTATAAAGGCAAGAACCCAATTTTTACGGGACATGGGCTCGTGTATGTCACCGTTTAATGCTTTTCTGTTTTTGCAGGGACTGGAGACGCTGCATCTGCGTATGCCCCGGCACAGTGAAAACGCGCTTAAGCTCGCCAAATGGCTCGAAAAACATGAGCAGGTTTCCTGGGTTAATTATCCGGGGCTTGCGTCGCATCCGGATTATGAACTGGCTAAAAAATATCTGCCTGATGGCCAAGGCGCAATCCTCGGCTTCGGCATCAAAGGGGGTAAAGAGGCCGGAATTAAGTTTATCAATAGTGTGAAGTTAGCCAGCCACCTTGCCAATATTGGTGATAGTAAGACGTTAGTTATACATCCAGCCAGCACGACCCATCAGCAGCTAAGCACAGAAGAACAGCTTGCAGCTGGCGTAACGGACGATTATATTCGAGTATCTGTGGGAACCGAGCACATTGATGATATAATAGCTGACTTTAGACAAGCACTGAAAGTCAGTGATAAGTTTTGAGTCTTGAGTTGGGAAGAAAGGTCTAAAAGGTAGGCAAATGGAAACAAACGCAAAAAAACGATTCCACTGGCGTTCGTTTGTGTCGGTCCTCACTGCATTTTCTTTTATTGGATTGACCTTCACTGGTATTATTCTCTTTTTTGTTCCGCCTGGACGGATTGCTAACTGGACAGGCTGGACGCTTCTTGCTCTGACTAAAGACCAGTGGATTGCTCTTCACGACTGGTTCGCTGTTATCTTTGTAGTCACAGCGGTCTTTCACCTGTACTTCAATTTGAAACCGTTTATCAGTTATTTCAAGAGCAAAGCCACTAAAATCTTCTCATTGCGGCCCGAATGGGCAATGGCATTGTTTATTTGTGTTGTCGTTTGTGTCGGAGCCATTGTAAATATTGTTCCTTTTTCGACTCTGCTGGCGTGGAATGAAAGCATAAAATACAGTTGGGACAGCCCTTTACAGCAAGCCCCCATACCCCACGCCGAGTTGCTTACCGTGACTGAGCTGGCTCAGCAAGTATCAGATGTTGACCTTGAGACTATGCTCGCCAACCTTAAAATGCAGGGAATCGAAGTTAAGTCCCCGGATGTAGTTGTTGGCGAACTGGCGCAGTCCGTTAATATGACGCCTGCACAGCTATATCAGATCGCTTTGGGTCAGAGCCGTACAGGAGGCAGAAGATTTGGCCGGATGACGCTGAAACAATACTGTGAACAAATAAACTTGGACGTGGATGAGGCTGTAAAAAAACTAAAGGATGCAGGTTTTACTGCCAAGCCTGAAATAACCATTCGAAATATAGCAGACTCTGCGGGTGTACATCCATCAGAAATTCGTACGGTGCTCAATCAGCCAAATCCATAGCATGATACAATCTTGTACGTTGGCAGGCTCAACTTGCTGTTTTGCCACCGACCTGAAATACCATTATAAAGGACTAAAAACTAAACTATGTGGGATTATACTGACAAAGTTCGGGACCACTTCTTCAACCCGCGAAACGTCGGTGAAATCGAAAACCCCGACGGAGTGGGTGAGGTCGGCTCACTTGCCTGCGGTGACGCATTGAAGCTGATGTTCAAGCTCAATGAGAATGGCAGGATTAAAGATGCGAAATTCAAGACCTTCGGCTGTGCAAGTGCCATAGCAACATCATCGGTCTTGACCGAAATGATAAAAGGCAAAACGCTGGAGGAGGCTGCTAAGGTTACGAACAGAGACATTGCCGATTATCTCGGCGGTTTGCCGGAGCAGAAAATGCACTGCTCAGTTATGGGCAGAGAAGCTCTTGAGGCGGCAATTGAAAATTACCGCACCGGCGGAAAGAAGAAACACGAGCTTGAAGGCAAAATCGTCTGTACCTGTTTTGGTGTGACCGAAAAAGAGGTCAAGAGAGTGATACGAGAAAATAATCTGACAACCGTCGAGCAGGTGACAAATTACTGTAAAGCGGGCGGCGGCTGCGGTGGGTGTCAGGGCGAAATTGAAAAGATAATAGATAGAATACAGGGTGATAAAGCAAAAGAAAAACAGGCAGCGGTGCCGAAGCGGGCCGGCAAATTGACCAATATCCAAAAAATCCAGCTCATCCAGCAGACGATCAATGAACAGATAAGGCCTGCCCTGCGTGCTCATGGCGGCAATATCGAGCTGATGGACGTGGATGGAAATAAGGTTATTGTGGCCTTTAGAGGTATGTGTGCACAGTGCAGGCTGACCGAGTTTACGATAAAAGATGTTGTCGAAGCCAAGCTAAGAGAATTTGTCGGCGGTGAGCTTTTTGTCGAGGAAGATAAAGACTCCGCTCAGGAGCCGCATAATCACAGGCAATAGAATGAAGAATGTATAATTGAGAATTTAGAATGAAAACAATATATTTCGATAATAATGCTACAACAAAAATGGCTCCAGAAGTTTTGGAGGAGATTGAGCCGTTTTTTTGCGAGCTTTACGGCAATCCATCGAGCATGCACACGTTTGGCGGCCAAATCGGTCATAAAATCCGTCACGCCCGCGAGCAGGTAGCCGAGCTGCTCGGCTGTGAGCCGAGCGAGATAATATTTACCGGCGGCGGCACCGAAAGTGACAACGCTGCGATTAAGGGAACTCTTGCTGCAGTTCCAGACAAGCGCAAGGTGATAACGACCAGGGTTGAGCATCCCGCTGTGCTGGCGGTCTGCCGAGACCTTGAAAATCATGGATACACGGTTGTTGAGATTGGCGTAGATAAATATGGTCGGCTCGACTTAGCTGAGCTTGAAGAACAGATCGATGACGATACTGCTATTGTTACAATAATGTACGCGAACAACGAGACCGGCGTGATATTCCCTATAGAGAGAATCGCAGAGCTGGTTACAAGCAGAGATGTCGTGTTTCACACCGATGCGGTGCAAGTGGTGAGCAAGATTCCGCTGAACTTATCCAGATGCAGTATTGATTTACTCAGCCTGTCGGGCCATAAACTCCATGGCCCCAAAGGCGTTGGCGCTCTTTACGTCCGTAAGGGGACAAGGCTGTCACCTTATATGTTGGGCGGCCACCAGGAAGGCGGCAGAAGGGCCGGCACGGAAAACGTGCCGGGTATAATCGGCCTCGGTAAGGCGTGCGAATTGGCGGCGGAGAATATCGAAGAAGAAAACAGAAAAGTCAAGCACCTGCGGGACAAATTAGAAAGCGCCATATTAAAGAAGTGTCCCGATTGTCGGTTAAATGGTGATAGAGATAATCGTTTGCCTAATACGAGTAATATCAGCTTTGAGTACATCGAGGGCGAAGCTATTCTGCTTCTGCTTGATAGACAAGGCATTTGCGCCAGCAGCGGCTCAGCCTGCACATCCGGCTCGTTAGAGCCTTCTCACGTTTTGCGTGCGATGGGCGTGCCGTTCACTGCCGCTCACGGCTCAATCCGGTTCAGCCTGAGCAGATACAACACAGAAGAGGAGGTCGATTACACCATCGAAAAAATGCCGCAAATTGTCAACCGGCTCCGCGAACTATCACCATTTGTGGCCAAGTAACCAGGATGTCTTATAGTTGCAAGAACTTGGCTGGGACTGAATAATCAATTGCCAAGATTCCCTTAATGAAATGAAAGGTGTATATTATGGTAATGGCAAGCATTTTTGGGATTCTTTCTCCACTGATGATGATACTCTACGTCGGTGTTTATATCTATATCATATTGTTAATTGGTCGCCTTGTCCGTGCGGTTGAGCGGATCGCCAATAAAATTGAAAGCTCCCCCAAAATTTGACGGTTTCGGTCAGCTGAATAGCCAGCTTCCTGTATGTCTGAATTCTTCTATCTGGGCCACCGAAGGTTCTCCAATATCCTTGAAACAATCAACTATGGGATTCGCAGAAAAACCGGTAACAATCCTGAATCCTGGAGCATTTCGATGGAGTGCATGAGCATAAATATCCAAATAAACCACATCCCATTTGCAAAGTTTCGGACAAAACTGGCGGCTTTAACCGGATACGTTTCAGACTCTTTGTACAGCGAGAATTTGGGCAAAAACCTGGGCGTACGCTCCATATAGTCGAGATAGGCTTGGCCGAACTTATTTGTGAGCTTCTTTTCCTCTGATATGATGGTAAACGGATAGTAAAACAGATAGAAGATTACTATCAGTGCCAGAACCAGTAAGTTCTCTGATGCAAAGCCGATTCCTATAGCACCTATTAAGCTAAAAACATAAAGGGGATGCCTTACCATGGAATAGGGGCCTTCTGTAATAAGCGTCTGTCTTTTATTGCCGCTTATATACATCAGCGCCCATAATCGTCCGAGACTGCATATCGAAAGTAAAAACAGCCCTGTTATCTCGAACAAAAAATCTGTTATGCCTTCTTGGCTGAAAGAGTGACTTGTAAACAGCAAAAGCAGTAACACCACTAAGCCGAAAATACGAGAGACAACCACTCGCGACTTAGCAATTTTGAATATTATGCCCTTTTCAGGAATGGTAACAGTAGAATTTTTCATTTATATTACGGTTTTAATCGACTGCGAAGCAAGTACCGTCACCGTGCCAGCGACGTCTAAGTCTAAACTATGAGGTCAGGTCACGATCTATCCCTATAACAATATAGATATCAAGAGCCTATAAGTTCTTACTTATACATTTCATTGCTTTGTTGAAAACCTTTGAAAAGTGTCATTGCGAGGCCCGTAGGGCCGTGGCAATCTCCTGTCTGGTGGGCGGAAAAAGCCATCGTTTCCGCCGTTAGGCGTCCTCCGTGAGGAGTCCCAAGGACTGTGGAGTTTGAGATTGCTTCGCTTTCGTCTTCGCCAAGGCTACGACGGACAAGTCGCTCGCAATGACATTTTCATCTATCAATCTTACTGTGACAAAGCACTGCAGGAGTCTACTTATACATTTCATCAAAATAACCCTGGGCATCGACAACCGCAGCACGCATCATATCCTCGGCCTTGGCGGTTTCACGCTTGGCAAGGACATTCATCAGTTGTTTAGTATCCAGATCTCTTGCTGCTCTATCACACGCTTCCCAGCTAAGGACACTTCTTACTACCCTGTCGATTCCCTGCACTACATTATCGTATGCCCGTGTCTGCATATCGTGGCCTTTCCAGCGTGCATAGCCTGCCTGCTGAATGAGTCCTGCAATGGCAATATTCATACCGTTTACTCTGGTTCCGTGGTCTATGTCATACTTTCCCGGCCCGCCAAGAATAATACCGTCGTTGTAGCCCTGACTGTTGAGGTGCATGTGGACCATCGCATCATTGTCAAGCTCTTCGACCGTGTCATAAACATGATCAAGGCCTATCATCTCTGAATGCCCAAATTCCTTGTTCACGCCTTTCTTATTTCTGGAGACGCCAAACTCTTCCTCGATTTTTCTCCAGAACAAAAGTGCGCTTGCCACCGTTGGAATCAGCATGGCTGGGTGACCCTCGTTCGGCTTTGGTTCAAAGCTGATGTAGAGATTGCCGCCTTTCTTTTGATCATATTTGCATAGTCCTGCGATACTCTCCTTGAGATTTTGATACATCTGCCTGATACCGACCGTAGCAACATCATAGCCGAAGGAGCCGTTCCAAATAACAAGCGCCGGTGCTTTATTGATGTCCGTGTGCCATGCTTTCTTTAGCGTTCCGTAAGCAATGTCCACTGTTTTTGTGCCTAAATCCTCGGCGGCTTTTCGTTCATTAGGATCCAGTGACGCTATGCCGCCGTATGCAAAGTGAGTGTGTGCACCCGGCGTTATCATTGCCAGATAGAGTTTATTGTCCACGAGCGCATCGGCGACAGCCGCAGCGTTCTTATCATCGACTTCCGCGTCATAGTGCATCTCAATGCCCAGCTCGACATTGTCCGGTATTCGAGGTTGAACCTTGTCAGCCACGAGCTTTATCATTTCAGGCGTACCAAACTTGCCGCCCCATTCCGGCCGCATATCGCCCGGCACAAAACCGCCTTTACCCGGATTAAATGTCCATCTGCATATACTGTGTAAAGATTTCTCTGCCATTTGTTTTGCTCCTTTCTCGTATCTTATATTTCATTTGAAGAGATGTGATTCACGCTTTCAATTGCTTTTTTAAAACATCCTCCCATCTTTTGTAAGCTTGCTTATAGGCGGAAGCCAGCTTAGTGTTTGGCTCGATTGTCCTAACCGGTTCCAGGCCAACAAAGGCGTCTGCCGGCCCTTTATAGATACCTGCGCCGATACCTGCACCACGGGCGGCCCCTTGCGAGCCATCAGTATTGTATAGCTCAACGGTGGATTCTGTAACTGTCGCAAAGGCCTCGCCAAATAATGGGCTAAGAAACATATTCGCATCGCCTGCTCGGACGGTTTTCGCTACAACCCCCGTCTGTCGCATTATACCAAGACCGTAATTGAGCGCAAAGACGATTCCCTCCTGTGCCGCCCGCATAAGATGCGCTCTGGTATGAATGTTGAAATTCAAGCCATGTATAGATGCGCCTAAATTGCTATTCTCCAGTGTTC
>CAZVWH010000028.1:0-32226 GCA_964631175.1 uncultured Pirellulales bacterium
ATATATTGATATCAGCGACGTAGAAAAAGCGGTCGAGCACTATAAAAAAATCATTATGAAATTTTTACTCTAAGCTTTGCCAGCGGCAGAATAGCCGGTTTGGTATTATTCGGGTTCCGTTACGCAGAATTTAATGCCCGCTTTTGCGGTCCGCAGGATGGCTTACGCCAGGACAAGTTTACCCCTGCCAAGGCAGAGGTCCAATACCCAAAAGGTGATATTTATGATGACTATCATCTTTCTCAAGGGGATGGTTATAGGTTTTTTGATTTCACTGCCCGTGGGACCGATCGCCGTGCTCTGCATACATCGAACCCTGAACGAGGGCAGAATTCATGGAATGCTTTCGGGGCTGGGAGCATCTACAGCAGATACTGTTTACAGTTTTTTAGCAGCTTCAGGTCTGTCGTTTATCTCAAATTTCCTGATTAAAGAACAACTATGGTTTCGTCTGTTAGGCGGCTTTTTTCTTTGTTACATGGGAGTTAGGCTTCTTCGTTCAAGGGTGATACAAAAAGTCGTATCAGAAGATAGTGCCAGTTATTTTAGCAATTATGTATCGGCATTGTTTCTTACACTTTCAAATCCCGGCACGTTCCTTGCACTCGCGGCGATATTCGCAAGCTTAGGTGTAACACAAACACTGGTGCACCATACCTCAGCAGGCTTATTAGTTAGCGGCGTGTTTATTGGTTCCGGACTTTGGTGGTTTATATTGAACAGTGTTACCGGTGTGTTTTTGAAAAAACTGGATTACATCAAACTAGCCTGGCTGAACAGAATTTCCGGCATAGTAATCGCCGTTTTCGGATTATTAGTCCTTGTAAGTCTTATATTATGAAATGACAAAAAAATTTTTATATTTAGGGTAATTTTATCTTATATTTTGCTTGACACCGCACATTGGGGGTTCTTAGAATCACGCTGTATTAGGTTTGTGGAGTTTAACAATGGTCCAGAATAGGGAAAACAAGCAGAGGCATTTAACAGGTCACGTTGTGACTATGGTGCTTTTGCGCACAAGCCTTCCGGCCAGAGTAACCAGGACTTACGGTTTTGACATTGTCGTAGTTTGGTCAAAGGAGGCTGTTCCCTAAAAAGGACCTGATAACATATTTCAGAACAAAAAAAGCCTTTCAGGGAGCAAAAAACCTGAAAGGCTTTTTTGTTTGGGTTATACCAGCTTTGTGTACCAAAAAAGGCGAATGAAAATGAAACAACGTATTACAAAAGGCAAGCATAAAGGGATAGTATTGATACTGATGTCAACAGTGGCTTTTTGCCTGATGTCGTCCCTTGTAAAATATGCCTCAGATATCGACCCGTACAAAACAACGCTGTTTCGCTTCATCGTCGGGCTTGGCATATTGGGCACAGCGGCGCTGCTTGGCAAAGTAAAGCTAAACTTTGTACATGGCCCGCTATTATTCCTTCGTGGACTGTTCGGCGGAACGGCTATCTTGATATTCTTTATGTCTATACCGAAACTCGGTGTCGGCAAAGGAACTGTTCTAATCTATTCGTTCCCTGTATTTGCCAGCATTTTCAGCTCGATATTCTTAAAGGAAAAAATCGGTACTGTTCGCTTGATAGCCATTTTGGCAGCCTTTGTCGGTATTTACTTTCTGGCGGCTGATAACGGTAATGGATTTTCCTTTCTGGATATCCTCGGAAAATATGAGCTGCTCGCGGTTTTCGGTGCCATGCTTGGAGGAATGGCTCTTGTGCTGGTTAAGAAGCTTCACGAAACTGATTCTTCGTATACGATATACTTTGCCCAGTGCGTAATCGGCCTGTGGGTCGTAGTAGTCCCAGCGAACGTTGTGCCTTGTTCAATTGGAGTATTCGGAGGTTTTTTGCTGGTTGCTATCGGTGTTACAGCTACCATAGGCCAACTGTTATCGACCGAGGCATATCGCTATGTGCAGGTACCAACGGGGTCTTTGTTACAAATGCTGGTGCCAGTCTTGAATTACTTTGTTGGCGTGATGGTCTTCGACGAGGCCATTTCGTGGCGATCAATTATCGGCACGGCGGCTGTCCTTAGCTCATGTGTCGTTGTATTGCTAAGAAGTAACGGAAAACGAAAAAATGATTAAGCAAAATAGCATAAAGATAAGAAGATTTAGGAAAACTGATCTGGCCGACGTCAGAAATCTAATCTACAAGACAATTGATATTTGCTACTCGGATATCTATTGCGCCGAAGCCGTGCAGTTTTTCAAAGACTGGCATCACAACGAAAAGATTCTACAGAACGCCTGGGAAGGATTCACAATTGTTTTGGAACAGAACGGCCAGATTGTTGGAACCGGTACGATAGTCGGCGATGAAATCATGAGGGTCTTTGTTGACCCGGTATTTCAAAAGCATGGCTTCGGCAAACTTGTTATGAATAAACTTGAAGAAAAGGCGATTTCACTGGGAATTAAGGACGTCAAATTAGACGCATCAATCCCATCAAAGAAATTCTATGATTTATTGGATTATGTCACGGTAGAAGGAACTTTCCTGGGAGTAGAGAATAACAAAAGGCTTGATTACTATAAAATGGAAAAAGCATTGATAAGATAGAATGGGTACATGTCAAGATTGTTCGTCCTTCGCAGCAGCGCTGCCCGTTCTTCGTAGCACTGCGAAGGGTGAACTACAAAGAATGGATTGGTAAAATCTGCAGAAAGAAACGTATGTCATTTCGACCGAAGCCCCTGTGTCTTCTGTCGAAGACAGAAACAGGGGCGAAGTGGAGAAATCTGCTTTGAAGGCAGACCTCTCCGCTCGGCCCTTCGACTCTGCTCAGGGCAGGCTCTTGCGGCCTCGGTCGAGGTGACAAAAAGGGATCAACCATCCTTTCGATTCTGCTCAAAACCCGCCCTGAACGTAGTTGAAGGGACAAATATCGATTGAGGTAATTAGGAAATAAAATAACCAAACTTTACCTATAAATGTGACATGCACCCAGATAGAATCCGCGTTTATGATTCTCTGTTTTTCTAAGGGCAGAAAAATGGGCCGACTGAAGGCAATATGTTTACACGATAAAAAGGAAATAGAGCCGTTTCTGCGAAGAAATGTTTATCTCCATATTTACAGTATTGGAGACTTAGACGATTTCTTCTGGCCATATACTACGTGGTACGCCTGGAAAGAAGGTAAAGAGATTCGAGCTATAGCCCTATTATATAGCGGCCGGACATTGCCGGTACTTCTTGCACTATCAGAGACAGGCCCAATGCAACAATTAATGCAATCCATCCTTCATTTGCTGCCGTGCAGATTTCATGCGCATCTAAGCGCAGGAGTGGAAAACGCTCTCAAAGAAAAGTACAAAATGAAATCTCACGGAAAGCACTATAAAATGGCATTGAGTGACAAATCATCATTATATGATATTGATTGTTCACAAGTGATTCAGTTACAAAGCAAAGATTTGGACGAGATATTACAACTCTACAAGGAAGGTTATCCTGGCAATTGGTTTGATACCAGAATG
This sequence comes from uncultured Pirellulales bacterium, assembly GCA_964631175.1. Taxonomy (GTDB): domain Bacteria; phylum Planctomycetota; class Phycisphaerae; order Sedimentisphaerales; family Anaerobacaceae; genus CAZVWH01. The sequence goes on from CAZVWH010000028.1 coordinate 3,494, forward strand.
TTGGAGACAAAACAATATTTTGGAATCAGAAGAGAGAACAGATTGGTCAGCGTTGCAGGTATTCATGTTTATTCAGAAAAATACAAGGTGGCAGCTTTAGGAAATATTGTTACTCATCCGGATTATAGAGGTGACGGCCTTGGTAAATCTGTAACTGCAAGATTGTGTCAGTCACTATCGAAAAAGGTTGACCACATCGGCCTAAATGTAAAATCAGATAATGAAATCGCCATCTCGATGTATGAAAGGTTAGGCTTTGAAATCATTGGTTCTTATTGGGAGTATACGGTCGAATCAAAATAAAACGTTATGAATATACGAGAAGCAAATGAAACTGATATTGGCGTTTTAGTAACTCTTATTCGCAACTCGTTTCGGGATGTGGCTGAAAGATTCGAGTTAACTGTTGAAAATTGTCCCAAGAATTTAGCATTTTGTACAGAAGAACAAATCAAAACCGATTTTAAGAAAGGCCTGAAATACTACATCCTGGAAGAAAACGGTCAAGCTTGTGGCTGTGTAGCTCTTGAGAAAGCAGGGCCGGATTTTTGTTATCTTGGAAGGCTCGCAGTGCTGCCGAAACACAGAAGAAACGGCTATGGGAAGGCATTGATAAATCATATATTTGAGCAGGCAAGGAAAATCGGTGTACAGCGAGTAGAGATAGGCATGATTGCAAAAGATAGAAAACTAAAGAATTGGTACAGGAAATTCGGTTTCATCAAGAAGGGCACAAAGAGGTTCGACCATTTACCTTTTACAGTTGCGTTTATGTACAGAGAATTAAGTAGAGAGCAGGAATGATGGGCCCCCTATATGCACAAAGAATGAGTACGATTCCGAAGTCTTTCATTCGAGAGATTTTGAAAGTAACCGAGGATCCCGAAGTGATCTCGTTTGCGGGCGGATTGCCAAACCCACGGTTTTTTCCTGTTAAAGAGATTGCCAAGGCTGCATCGGACGTTTTGACTGAGGCTGATGTATCAGCCCTGCAATACAGCACAACCGAAGGGTATCAACCTTTGCGGGAATATATCGCGCAGAGATATCTGGAGAAAAAGGGATTGGAGGTTTCTGCAGATGAAATTTTAATTACAAACGGGTCTCAACAAGGATTGGACCTTGTGGCAAAGATATTCATTGATAAGGACGATGTTGTCGTTATCGAACGACCTGCATATCTGGGCGCGATCCAGGCATTCGGAGTATATGAGCCACGGTTCTGTATGGTCCCTTTGTTAGAGGATGGAATAAATATTAACTGCTTGAGAGATGCTCTATGCAAGCATCGGATCAAGCTGTTTCATACTGTGATCAATTTTCAGAATCCATCGGGGATTAGCTATTCGCGCGACAAGCGGCAAGAGCTGGCGAAGTTGCTCGGGCAATATGACACAATTATTGTTGAGGACGATCCGTATGGAGAGCTGAGGTTTGTAGGAGTAGCGCCGCCATCGATGCGAAGCTGGCTTGACGGAAAGGCAGTGTTGTTAGGATCATTCTCGAAGACGATTGCGCCGGGTCTGCGGCTTGGCTGGGTCTGTGCGAAGCGTGAGATCATGGACAAACTTGTGGTTGCCAAACAGGCCAGTGACCTGCATTCGAATTCTTTGTGTCAGAGGATTGTGCATCAGTACCTGATGAGTAATGATATAGACATACATATCGAAACGGTAATAGCAGCATACAAAAAACAAAGGGATATAATGGTGGCTGCTATCGAAAAAAACTTTCCGGCAGAGGTCCACTTCACTAGGCCCGAAGGTGGGATGTTCCTATGGGTGACGCTGCCGGAGCGATTATCTGCTTTGGAGCTGTTCGATCATGCTGTCAGGGAAAAGGTAGCCTTCGTTCCGGGGACACCGTTTTTTGTGGATGGCGGCGGCGCCAACAATGTAAGGTTGAACTTCTCGAATGCGAATGAAGACAGAATCAAAGAGGGAATACAACGATTGGGACGGCTTATGAAGAATCTGCTTTCCGGTGGAATATAAAACGGTCATAGGCTTTTAGGCAAATTGCTGTTTGAAGAAAAAACCTTTGTCAGCATGAATGGCCATATCTCAAAAGGTTTTTGTTTTATTGGAAGAAAGTCAGAGGTTTAATTGACTATACATTTATATCTGCTCTGTTGTTACTGGTTCAGATTGACTCACTATATAGTCAAAAAAGCGGAAAAAAGAAGCTATGTTAAGAATCATTCCAGTTGAGACAAACAAAGACATTGAATCGACCAAAAATCTTTTGACAGAGTATAACGATTCTCTGGGTTTTGATCTTGATTTTCAGGATTTCGAAGAAGAGTTGGTCAATCTTCCTGGTGAATATAACCCGCCGAGAGGCTGCCTATTGCTTGCTGAGTACGAAAACCAGCCGGCTGGTTGCGTAGCGCTGCGGCCGCTAAGTGACGAAATATGCGAGATGAAAAGGCTGTACGTCAGGCCACAATTTCGAGGTTTGGGAATCGGCAGAGCACTGGCTGAAGCTATCATTGAGCAGGCCCGAAAGATAGGCTATACTCTTATGCGATTGGATACGGTTCCATCAATGGAGATTGCAAGGACGCTATATGCGTCGCTGGGATTTAAGCAGATAAGTCCCTATCGGCACAACCCGATAGAAGGTGCGGTATTTATGGAGCTAAAATTGGGGTAAATAATTCGGAGCGGAAATTATGGAAGTACATTTTAAGAAATACCACGGTCTTGGAAACGATTACCTGGTTATCGATCCGAACATCAACGATATTAAACTGACACAGGAAGCCATTCGGCTGATTTGTGACAGAAATTTCGGAGTTGGCTCGGATGGAATATTATATGGCCCTACCAAAGGTGGTGATATCCCAGAGCTGCGTATTTTTAATCCGGACGGCAGTGAGGCAGAAAAAAGCGGCAACGGACTGCGAATATTTGCCAAATATTTATTCGAGAATAAATACGTCGATAAAAAGAATTTCAATATCAAAACTTTAGGCGGAATCGTTGGGGTCGAAATTAAAAACGACGCAGCGAATTTGATAAAAATCAATATGGGTAAGGTCACCTTCCTGAGTACTGAAATACCGGTTTCGGGCCAAAAAAGAGAAGTCGTAAATGAACCGCTGGAAGTGAACGATGTCAAATATAAGGCGACATGTTTATCTATCGGCAATCCTCATTGCGTTATACCGATGGAAGAGGTAAGCGAGCAAAAGGCAAGGCAGCTTGGGCCTTTTGTTGAAAATCACGAGATGTTTCCAAACCGAATTAACATGCAATTGTTAAAGGTCACCGACAGGAAAAATATCGAGATAAGGATTTGGGAAAGAGGGGCCGGATATACCCTGGCTTCCGGCAGCAGCTCCTGCGCAGCAGCAGCAGCGGCTCATAAGTTAGGGCTGGTGGACAAAAATATAAATGTAAAAATGCCCGGCGGGAACTTACTAATAGAAATCCGCAACGATGAGGAGATTTTTATGACAGGTCCGGTTGAAGGAGTATTTGAAGGTCGTCTTCATACTGATTTGGAAAGAAAATTATCGACGTAAACAGGCAGCAGCCCCCACTCTTGCTTTCGCAAGAAAGCACGGGGGCGGGCAAGAAAGCGTGGGGGCTCACAAGAATTGATTATTCGTTATTGGTAATTAGTTATTGAGGGCAGTATTGAGAATTATTTTGCAGGCGTAATTCAATTATAGTCCGCCAGTTCCCTGAACTGATATCCTATGTACCCTGACACTCGTTACCTCCGACTAGCGGAAGCATTTGAAAGCTATGTAGAGGGCTATCAATTCAAAGAGCACGAGTCTTAGAGGTTTATAGAAATACTGCTGTAATGTAACGTTATGATTCTATTGACAGGTGGGCCAAAAGTCCTTAAGGTATAGAGCCTTTAATAAAACCTAAAAGACCATAGATATGCAATACAATGTCATTCCGAGCCCCCGTGCTTTCTTGCGAAAGCAAGAACGGGGGTCGAGGAATCTGATAAAATAGCTTTTTTAGCAGACCCCTCGGCTTCGCTCGGGGTGACGATAAAAAAGGTTTTGTTACAGGCTCTTAGTCAGTGGTTTGTCCGTAAAATATGTATAAGAAAAATCAAAATCAGATTTTGAGCCATGGAGAATATGAACGTGGCCAATTTCGGAGAAAGCAATGAAGGCTCATAAACTTTATTTAAAAAGCGTATTGGTAGTAAAACTCTTTTTAAGTGCAACAATTGCCTTTTTATTTCCTGGCTGCAGCCAGCTCCATTATACCGATGAAGGTCTAAAGCTGAATGATCTCGGCTACTTTGAGACTCGCGGGCTCAATGTGCTGGTTTTCAATAATTGGTATAATGAAAACTTTAGTGATTCTAAAATAAGCGGGATTGAAATTATTCACCATGAGGTGCGAACGGCAACAAATGGTGACGTAAGACTAAACCCAACACCTGAACAATGGGACCCCATTCCTGAATTTGTTGATCGCAAAGTAAATAAGGAAAATAATAGCATTGAAGCATTTTTAACCTATCCGGATTATGACTTTGATTATACGATAAAAACCCAGGCACACGATGGAGGTATACTTCTAAGTGTCAATCTTGAAAAGCCACTTCCTGAAGAGCTTGTAGGCCGTGCCGGGTTTAACCTCGAATTTCTTCCATCAGCTTACTTTGAAAAAGCGTATCTGATAGATGGTAAAAATGGTGTCTTTCCGCTCTATCCTGGTGGGCCGATGGCAGTAGATAAATCAGGTACTGTGGAGCCAAAACCATTTGCGACAGGTAAAATCCTCGTCCTTGCCCCAGAAGAGCCTACCAGGCGTATCACTGTCAAAGCTAAAGATTGTGAGCTTTTATTGTTTGACGGCCGCAATAAAGCCCAAAACGGATGGTACGTGGTGCGCAGCCTTATTCCGGAAGACAAAACCGGCAAGGTTATCGAATGGTTCCTCACCGCCGATACAATCCCCAACTGGACGCGCCCGCCGATGATCGCACATTCGCAGGTTGGGTATCATCCCAATCAGAGAAAAGTGGCGGTTATAGAATTCGACAAAAACGATAAACCGCTCACAACGGCTTACTTACTGAAAGTCACGGAGAATGGCAAATTCGTGGAAAAATATAAGAGCAAAATAAAAAAGTGGGGTAAATATTTCAGATATATCTATTATACTTTTGATTTTACATCAGTAAAAGAAAGTGGGCTATATACAATTGAATATGGCTGGTTGCGTACAAAGCCATTTAGAATTGCAATAGATGTTTATGAAAATGCCTGGCAACCGACTCTTGATGTATTTTTTCCGGTACAAATGGATCATATGTTTGTCAATGAAGCTTATCGTGTCTGGCACGGCGCATCCCATCTTGATGATGCATTGCAGGCGCCGGTAAACCATGAACACTTTGATTTGTATGCACAAGGAGCCACAACTGATACGCCTTATAAGCCGGGCGAGCATATTCCGGGATTGAATGTCGGGGGCTGGTTCGATGCAGGTGATTTTGATATACGGACTCCAACACACTATTACGTATTATTAAATTTGGTTCAAATCTGGGAAACCTTCGGTATAGACAGGGATGAGACGACCATTGATCAGAAAACTCGCTATGTGGACATCCACCATCCCGATGGCATACCCGACTTGCTTCAGCAGATAGAACATGGTACACTGGCGCTGATCGCCCAACATAGGGCTGTTGGCCATGCTATTAACGGTATTATCGCGGCCCATCTTTCACAATACACTCATCTTGGTGATGCTATAACCAAGACCGACAACTTAATTTACAATCCCGACCTGGACAGCCATGAATCTGATGGATTCGCAAGCGGTACTTTCGATGACAGATGGGCATTTACAAGTAAGTCAACTCCATTGAATTATGGTTCAATTGCCGCATTGGCAGCCGCCAGCCGAGCCTTACGCGGTTACAACGACGAGCTGGCCGATGAGTGTTTGGCAACTGCCAAAAAAGTATGGGGTGAAGAGCGCAGTCATGAGCCGGATATATTTCGCCATGGCAATACTGCCGGAGGCCAATTACAACAAGAGCAGCTCAAGGCAGCGGTTGAACTTCTGATATGCACAAAAGAAGCTAAATATGCAAAACGGATAAACGAGCTGTGGCCAGATATTGAAAGAGGATTCGCTTTTAATGCCGCTTTAGCGGTACGTGCGATGCCCTATATGGATGAATCATACTCTAAAAAAATAGAGATTCTGGTTCGCTCTTATAAAGAGCAGCTCGAAAAGTTGGATGAACAAGATCCTTTTGGTGTCCCTATTTCTACGCGCGGCTGGGCCGGTGGTGGCTGGGTTATTGGTTTTGCTATGACGAATTATATTTTGCATAAGGCTTTTCCCGAAATTATCGACCCCGAATATATCTACAAAGGATTGAATTATATTTATGGCTGCCATCCTGGTTCTAATATTTCATTCGTTTCGGGTGTTGGAACTCATTCGAAAAAAGTGGCATACGGAAACAATCGGGCTGATTACTCATTTATTGCCGGCGGTATCGTTCCGGGGGTTCTCATCTTAAAACCCGATTTTCCCGAAAACAAAGAAGACTGGCCCTTTTTATGGGCAGAGAATGAATATGTTATCAGTGCAGGTTCCAGTTATATATTTGTGGTAAATGCAGTAAACGATTTGTTGAATGGAAGTAAGTAAGGATTGCTGGTAACGGATCGTTACAATTTATGTAACCGTTCACGGGGTATAAGTCGCGTTTTTGGGGTCATTGCGAGGAGTTTTACGACGAAGCAATCTAAAATGTAACGATTGAGATTGCCACGGTCCGCCAAAGGCAGACCTCGCAATGACATAAAATGCCACATTTGTCCCGTGAACGGATAAGTTTATTTTTAGTGGAAACTTAACGTTATTAATATGGCAGTCATCTATCTTCTCATAAGTGTCATTTTAATTATTATCCTGACATCTAAACTTAAAATACACCCTTTCATTGTACTTATTCTCGTAGCCCTCATGTATGGATTGCTTACAGGTATGCCTTTAAATGTAATTATAAGCTCGGTTAATGAGGGCTTTGGTGACACGTTAGGAAAGATTGGCTTAATCATCGTCTTGGGCGTTATCATAGGGGCTTTTTTAGAAAATTCCGGAGGTGCGTATGCTTTGGCTGAAAAGGTCCTCAAGATAATTGGTAAGAATCGTGTTCCAACGGCTATGGGGATTATCGGTTATTTTGTTTCCATACCGGTTTTTGCCGATAGTGGGTTCGTACTCCTTTCTCCTATTAATAAAAGCTTATCTAAAAAAGCGGGTATTTCCTTGGCAGGGTCTGCTATTGCGTTGGGCTTAGGCCTTACCGCCACACACACACTTGTCCCCCCTACACCAGGCCCCATTGCGGCGGCAGGTATACTTGATGCCGACCTGGGATTGGTGCTGGGCCTGGGATTAATCGTAAGCGCGGTCGCATTGATTGCAGGAGTGCTCTTTGCAACAAAATACGCTTCCAAAACCTATATCGACCCGAACCCGGAAATGAAGGATTCAGAAATAGATGCCCGTTTGAAAGATGCGCCGGGTGCATTCAAATCTTCTCTTCCTGTTCTTGTGCCTATTATTTTAATCCTGCTAAGGTCAGTTGTAAGCTCATTGAGTAATTCTGAAAACAGCAGTGCAGCTAAGCTCATATCATTCATAGGAGAGCCTTTTATAGCTCTGCTCATCGGAATGTTTCTGGCGTTTTTCCTGCCTAAAAAACTGGACCGCAATATGCTATCTACATCCGGATGGATTGGAAAGGCCCTAATGGACGCATCCACTATCATATTAATTACAGGGGCCGGTGGTATTTTTGGGAAAGTTTTACAGAATTCAGGAATTTCTGAACAGCTCGGTGACACATTGTCTGAGATTAATTTAAGTATCTGGCTGCCATTTCTAATGGCTGCGGCCATTAAAACAGCACAAGGTTCATCAACAGTAGCGTTAATTACAGCAGCATCGATTATGATGCCTATGATGGGTACATTAGGTTTTACAACCGAACTTGAGAAAGCCATGGTTGTCATAGCTATTGGAGCCGGTTCGGCTGTTTTCTCACATGCCAATGACAGCTTATTTTGGGTGGTCACTCAATTGTCCGGCATGGATGTTAAAACCGGTTACAGATTGCATAGCCTGGGCACATTTATTCTGGGTACATCAGGTGCGTTATTCCTGTTTATTTTATATTCTATCATTACATAAGGACTCAGAAATGTTAGTTAACAAGCTCACCTGTTATCGTGTCAAAAATGTTCTGCCAAAATCAATACTTACCTTAATGATTGTACTTTTTGTAAGCACCTGCATTGCACAACAAGAAGCTAAAGATTTCCCTTTTCTAAATCCCGAGCTGAGCATCAAGCAGCGTGTTGACGATTTGGTTAGTAGGATGTCCCTCGATGAAAAGATAGGGCAAATGATGAATGCGACTCCTGCCATAGAGCGGCTGGGCATACCGGAATACAACTGGTGGAATGAATGTCTCCACGGCGTGGCCCGTGCGGGATTAGCTACCGTGTTTCCCCAAGCCATTGGTTTGGGCGCCACCTGGGATGAAGACCTGATGCTCAGGGTTTCAACGGCTATATCCGATGAAGCCAGGGCCAAGCATCATGATTTTGTGAGAAAAGGTAAAAGACTCATTTACCAGGGTCTCACTTTTTGGTCACCTAATATAAATATCTTCCGGGACCCCCGTTGGGGAAGAGGACAGGAAACATACGGAGAGGATCCCTTCTTAACAGGCAGATTAGCCGTGCAATTTATAAGGGGTTTACAAGGCGACGACCCGGAATATTTTAAGACCATTGCAACCGTCAAACATTTTGCCGTTCACAACGGGCCTGAACCGCAGCGACATTCTTTTGACGCAGTAACCGATGAAAGAGATTTCAGGCAAACCTATCTGCCCCAATTCGAGATGGGGATTAAAGAAGGAAAAGCCTATTCGGTAATGTGTGCTTATAACAGGTACAATGGGCAGGCATGCTGTGGGAGTGACCATCTGTTGAACAAGATCATAAGAGACGAGTGGGGTTTTGACGGATACATTGTCTCCGATTGTGGCGCGATTACGGATATTTATAAGGGCCATAAAATTGTACCAACACCTGAAGAGGCAGCAGCACTGGCTGTAAAATCCGGCTGTGACCTGGAGTGCGCGACTGTTTACCAACATTTAAAGGAAGCCGTTAATAAAAATTTAATCACCGAGCAGGAAATTGACATTGCAGTTAGAAGGCTCTTTACCGCCCGGTTCAAGTTAGGCATGTTTGACCCACCGGAGCTTGTGAAATATGCACAAATCCCATACAGCGTCGTGGATTGCAAAAAGCACCGGGATTTAGCCCTCGAAGCTGCTCGCAAATCCATAGTTTTATTGAAAAATGAGAACAATTTATTGCCTTTGGATAAAGATAGCAAAACCATAGCCGTTATTGGGCCCAATTCGGACCAATGGCTTATGCTTCTGGGCAATTACAATGGTGTTCCGGCCGATCCGGTCACGCCGTTAAGAGGTATAAAAGAGAAACTGCCCACCGGTTCTAAAGTGCTGTATGCACAAGGCTGTGAGCTGGCAGAGGGTATGAGCATGTTTGATGTTGTCCCGCCTGAGGTTTTATTTCATGGAGAGAATGAAAAAGGGCTGAAAGTTGAATATTACAACAATAAAGAATTAAGCGGCCCGGTTTTATTTTCTTCGGTTGACAGGAATCTTGATGTCAATTGGCATCACAAAGCACCGAGGGAGGATATGGACGATGACAATTTCGGCGTAAGGTGGACCGGCGAGCTGAAGCCCGATCAGTCCGGGACATATCGGTTGGGAATTATCACTACATGTAAAGTCAAACTTTATTTAAACGAAACCGTCCTGGCACATACCGCCTATCATTTCAGGGACGAGTTTGGTGACCCACGACTAAGGAGATCTGACCCTATTTATCTGGAGGCCGGAAAGAAATACTCCATAATGGTTGAGGCGGGGGAATCTTATGCCGATGCCCAGGTTCAACTGGTCTGGGCCAAGCCCAGACCTAATCCCAAACAGTACCTAAAGAAACAGGCCCTTGAAATAGCAAGGCAGTCTGAAGTGGTGGTGATGTGCATGGGGCTTTCTGCCAGATTGGAGGGAGAGCAAATGGATATTGAGATTGAAGGATTCAGGGGTGGTGACAGGACCCGGCTGGATTTGCCGGAAGTGCAACAAGAGCTGATAAAGGAGATTCACGCATTAGGTAAACCAATGGTATTGGTGCTATTAAACGGCAGCGCCTTGGCAATCAATTGGGAAAAAGAAAATATACCGGCTATTATTGAAGCCTGGTATCCCGGCCAGGCAGCAGGTCAGGCCATTGCTGATGTGCTTTTCGGTGATTATAATCCCGCAGGCCGTCTTCCGGTGACTTTCTACAAATCTGTTGAAGATTTACCCCCCTTCGAAGAATACAAAATGAGCGGGCAAACCTATAGATATTTCAAAGGCGAAGCTCCGTATCCTTTTGGTTACGGATTAAGTTTCACTTCATTCAAGTACGACAATTTAAAAGTCGCTAAAAAATTCAAAGTGGGAGATGCCGTTAATGTTTCGGTAAACGTAAAAAACATAGGCGAATTAGCCGGCGATGAGGTAATTCAGCTTTATTTGTCCAATCTAAATGCGTCTGTTGCCGTTCCTATTCGCTCACTTAAAGGATTCAAAAGGATTCACTTACTGCCCGGCGAAGTTAAAACCGTCGAATTTTCAATTCCCTCAGATGCATTTTCTATTATTAATGATAAAAATGAGAGAGAAATTCTTCCAGGCCAATTTGAAATTTCAGTTGGAGGCAGACAGCCGGAACAGAAGATTGCTCCGGCTGAATCTAATGTTCTAAAAGCCAGGATAACTCTGATTTAGTCTGTGTCTTAAAATGAAGGGATACCATTATGAAGTTGAAAGTAAAAATACTTGTTTCAACATTATGCTGTTATGTATTGATGATTTCTCAGGCAGCGTTTTGCCAGGTCAGGCTTCCGCTGCTGATAAGCGACGGTATGGTGTTACAAAGAGATGCCGATGTCAAGATTTGGGGCTGGGCTTCCGCAGGCGAGAAGGTGACAATAAACTTTAACGACAAAACATATAATGCCGTAGCCGGTACAGACGGTAAATGGGCAGTATCGCTTTCAGCCTTAACAGCAGGCGGCCCATACGACATGGAAATTAATGCCACCAATCACATAACTCTAAAAAATATCCTTATAGGCGATGTATGGATTTGTTCGGGACAATCGAATATGGTATTGCCGATGGACAGAGTAAAATACCGCTATCAAGACGTGATTGCTCGTTCAGAGAACCCTTCTATAAGGCAATTTATTGTCCCTGACGGGTATGATTTCAAAACGCAGCAGGAAGACTTGAAATCGGGTACATGGAAATCGGCAAATACCCAAACTGTCCTCAATTTCACTGCCATAGGCTACTTTTTCGCAAAAGAATTGTTCGAGAAATACCATGTCCCCATCGGCTTGATAAAAGCAAGTTTGGGCGGATCGCCCGTACAAGCTTGGATGAGCGAAGATGCCTTAAAGGACTTTCCTGAATACCTCGCAACAGCGGAAAAATTTAAGGACAGTACCTACCTTAATCAAATCGCTAACAGAGACAAAGCTGTTAGTGATTCGTGGTATAGTCGTTTACAGCAAAAGGACAAAGGTTTGGTCCGCCAGCGGAGGAATCAACATCCGTGGTTTGATACAAATTACGATGCCTCGCAATGGCCAGCTATGAATGTGCCCGGATACTGGGCAGACCATGAATTGGGGCTTGTGAACGGCGTTGTCTGGTTCAGAAAAGAATTTGATGTCCCGGCTTCTATGACCGTTAAATCCACAAGGCTTTGGCTGGGCAGGGTTGTGGATGGCGATACAACTTATGTGAACGGCAAAATCGTGGGCTCAGTTTCATACCAGTACCCTCCGAGAATATATGATGTCCCTGCAAACCTGCTGAAGGAAGGCAAAAATATCATTGTAGTAAGGGTTATTAATAACTTAGGCCGGGGCGGTTTTGTTCTGGATAAGCCGTATCAGCTAACAGCGGCAGGACAAACAATCGATTTAAAGGGACAATGGCAATACAAATTAGGTGCAACTATGGAGCCGTTGCCGGCAAAAACTTTTATTGAGTGGCAGCCGTTAGGTTTATATAACGCGATGATTGCCCCGCTGTTAAATTATAAAATTAAAGGAGCAATTTGGTATCAGGGTGAATCCAATACAGCAAAACCGTTTGAATATCAGAAACTGCTTACTGCGATGATAGCTGACTGGAGGCAAAAATGGAACGAGCCAGATTTTCCCTTCTTGTATGTACAACTGGCCAATTTTATGGAGGTCAAAGACCAGCCTTGCGAAAGCAACTGGGCCGAGCTGAGAGAGGCACAGCTTAAAACACTCGCTGCTGCTAATACGGCAATGGCTGTCGCCATCGATCTCGGCGAATGGAATGACATTCATCCCTTAAATAAAGAAGATGTAGGCAAACGGCTTGCACTCGCAGCTCGAAAGCTGGCCTATGGCGATGAAAAAGTAGTTTATTCAGGTCCAATCTATCAGTCCATGAAAATTGAAGGAAACAAAATCATCCTCACATTTACACATATTGGCGGTGGATTGGTCGTTCAAGGAGGCAGCGAGCTGAAGTATTTTGCTATTGTAGGTGCTGATAAAAAATTTGTCTGGGCAAAGGCAAAAATAGAGGGTAATAAAATAGTGGCTTGGAGCGACAAGGTGACCAATCCTGTAGCTGTGCGGTATGCGTGGGCTGATAATCCGGAAGGTGCAAATTTATATAATAAGGAAGGTTTACCAGCGTCATCTTTTAGAACTGATGAATAGTACTTACAAAAGAAGGTGTACCATGAAAAAGATTTTTTATTTTCTCCTCATCAACATATTAATCGCATTTAATATTCAAGCACAGGAGGTCACAAAGTCGGATGCAAATAGTCTGCCTCCGCCGGTGCAGCTAACCGCTCAGCAGGATCACAAGAGGATGATGGAGCTCCTGCAAATAACATCGCTGAGGCCGGGGAGAAATGGCATGAATCCTAAGGCGTCAAATTACGCCAATTACGACGAGTCCAAGGCCAATCCCTATCCGGACCTGCCTGACCCGCTGGTATTGAAGAACGGGCAGAAGGTCACGACAGCAGAAATGTGGTGGAATCAGCGGCGACCGGAAATCGTGGAGGACTTCGACAGGGAAATCTACGGCCGAGTCCCCAGGGACACACCTAAAGTGAATTGGGAAGTCACCAGAACGATTCGTGAGACGAACGGCGATGTGCCGGTCATCACGAAACAGCTCGTGGGCCACGCTGGCAATCCTTCGTACCGGCATATTACCGTTGATATCATGTTGACGCTGACCACCCCGGCCAATGCAACCGGTCCGGTGCCGGTCATAATGGAATTCGGTTTTGGCGACCGCTTTGGTAGAACCAGACGTGGCGGCGGGCCCAGTTGGCAACAACAAGTTCTCGCCAAGGGCTGGGGCTATGCCATCATCATCCCCAACAGCATTCAGGCCGACAACGGCGCAGGTCTGACGCGAGGTATCATCGGTTTGTGCAATATGGGTCAGCCTCGCAGACCGGATGATTGGGGTGCGTTGCGGGCCTGGGCCTGGGGCGCCAGCCGCGCTCTGGATTATTTCCAGACCGACAAATCCGTGGACGCTAAGCAAGTCGGCCTTGAGGGTCACTCACGCTATGGCAAGGCAACGATTGTCGCAATGGCGTATGACCGGCGTTTTGCTATAGCTTTTGTTAGCTCCTCCGGCGAAGGCGGCGCTAAGCTTCATCGCCGCAATTGGGGTGAGATAGTGGAAAACGTCGCCGGGACGGGCGAGTACCACTGGATGGCCGGTAACTTTATCAAGTATGCCGGCCCATTGAACTGGAACGATTTACCCGTTGATTCTCACGAACTGGTCGCTTTATGCGCCCCACGTCCTGTGTTCATCAGCGCCGGCGCAACCAATGGAGATGGATGGGTGGACGCCAAAGGCATGTTCCTGGCAGCGGCCGGCGCCGGGCCTGTGTACAAGCTCCTGGGAAAGAAAGACATGGGGACCACCAAGTTCCCACCGATAGGAACTCCACTGATAGACGGTGAAGTGGCCTTCCGACAGCATAGCGGCGGGCACACTCCCGGCCCGAACTGGCCAACGTTCCTTACGCTCGCCCAAAGGTATCTAAAAGCGCCGGCAGTCAAACCAGCCGATGCGGCTAAAAAATAGTCGCCTTCAAGGAAACCCCGTTAGAAACCCTTCGTCCTTCTAACGGGACTCACACGGAGTATTCTAACGGGGTAAATTAGAATTGGAAAGTACAATGAATATCTTAGGCATCTCGGCAAGCCCTCATGCGGAAGGTAATACTGCATACGTAGTTCGATATGCTCTAAATATATTAGAACAAAAGGGCTTCAGGACTAAACACATTTCCCTGTCAGGGAAAAATATTAAACCGTGTGTAGGCTGCTTTAAATGTGAGAAAACTCATTCATGCTATCAGGAAGATGATATGCCGCAAATATTAGATGCCATGAAATGGTGTCACGGGCTACTTATAGGCTCGCCGGTTTATTTCGGCATGGTTTCGGGCCAGTTGAAAACAATGATGGATAGATGTGTAGCGATGCGTCCCAGTTATGGTGAGCCGCTGCCGATGAGCGGCAAGATCGGCGGAGCGATAGCGTGTGCGTATTCGAGAAATGGCGGCCAGGAGATTACTCTTCAAAATATCCACACGTTCTTGCTTCAGTTGAATATGCAGGTAATAGGCGATGGTCCCAGCTATTCACATTTAGGCGCAACAATCGCAGGAGAGGCAAAAGATGATTCGTGGGGCATGGAAACAGTCAAGAACTTAGCCCTGAACATGGCCGGAATATTAAAGAATTAAACCCCAGCCGCAAGCGGCAGGGCTAAACATGGTGACGATAATACTGAACACGAATGGCGATTAATTAATCCCCTGCCGCGAGCGGCGGGGCTAAACGGAATGGTTTATACTATTATTCAAATATGGCGAAGCTAATTGGATATATGCTAACCTGGACAACTTACGGCAGTTGGTTGCAGGGTGATAAACGTGGTTTTGTAAGAGATGGAGAAATCCTTCAGGGCGATGAAACAATCCTTGAACTATGCAGGAAACTGCAGAAAGGTCCAACAGTAAAATTCACAAAACAAGAAAAGTCAATCGTAGAAGCGGCAATACTGAACGAGGCCGAACGCATCGGTCATAAAACCGAAGCGTTGGCGGTTTGCACCAATCATATTCACTTAGCGGCAAGGCCCTGCGATAAATCAATAGAACGTATCGTAAGCATGTATAAAAGTGCCGCTACGCGTGAATTGCGATGTTACGGCCTGACAGGGAAAATATGGACAAAGGGTTTTGATAAAAGATTTTGCTTTACTCAGCAGGACCTATACAGAAAAATTACATACATACAAAATCACAAACAATCAACAACGCTTAGCCCCGTCGCTTGCGACGAGGGAAATTAAAACGAATTGTAGAGGTCTTTTTATGAGATTAATAATTTGCAGTTACATAATTTTGTTTTTATCCGGGGGAAAACTTTGGGCTGAGAATTGGACAGCGGATTTGGGAAACGGCAAATATAAAAATCCAGCTCTGTTTGCGGATTATTCCGACCCTGACGTGATCCGCGTGAACGACGATTTTTATATGGTCGCATCCAGCTTTAATTGCATGCCCGGCGTACCTGTACTACACTCCAAAGATTTGGTGAACTGGAAAATCATCGGGCACGTTTATAAGCGATTACCATTTGAAAAATATGACAAACCCGCTCACGGACAAGGTTCATGGGCGCCATCAATACGCTTTCACAATGGTTTATTTTATGTCTATTTTTGTACGCCTCACGAAGGACTATTTATGGCAAGTGCGAAAGACCCTGCCGGCGCATGGAAGCTGTACCATGTTGTAGATGTTGAATTGTGGGAAGATCCATGTCCTATATGGGATGACGATGGTAATGCGTATCTGGTTAGAAGTAAATTGCGAGCGGACATTCTTTATCTGCATCGGATGAGCAAAGACGGCAAAAAAATATTGGATAACGGTACCATTATATTTCAAGATGAGAAAAAGCAGCCCACAATTGAGGGCCCGAAATTTTTGAAAAAGGACGGATATTACTACATTTTTGCACCAGCCGGAGGAGTTCCCAGAGGATGGCAAACGGTACTGCGGTCCAAAAATATTTATGGGCCATACGAAGACAAAATCGTCCTTCATCAGGCAAGCACCAATATCAACGGCCCACATCAAGGCGGAATCGTCCAATTAAAATCCGGGCAATGGTGGTTTTTACATTTTCAGGACAGAGGCGCTTACGGACGCATTGTTCATTTACAGCCTGTAGAGTGGAAAGACGGCTGGCCCCTTATTGGCGTTGATATCAATAATGATGGTATCGGAGAACCTGTATTGGAATGGCAAAAACCGGATGTCGGCCAATCCGTTCCAATTTCCGTTCCTCAAACAACAGACGAATTTAATACGGACAAATTAGGTTTACAATGGCAGTGGCATGCCAATCCTCAAAAAGACTGGTTCTCTTTGAAAAAAAATCCGGGACATCTGCGATTGTATGCCGTGCAAAACCTGACTCAAAACGGCAATTTATGGTTTGTTTCCAATTTGCTGCTTCAAAAATTTCCCGCCCCTTCCTTTACAGTTACAACCAAAATCACTTTTAAGCCTGACCAGCCTAATGAAAAAAGCGGGCTGGTAATCATGGGCAGGAAATGGGCTTTCATTGCATTGGCTAAAACTAATGATGGTTTGCAATTGGGGATGTACAACGGCACTTATTTTCAGGGATATGACAAGACACAACTAATCGAGTCGATTGACATTCAGCAGAATGTCTGTTATTTAAAAGTTCATGTGAATAATCAGGCAATATGTACCTTTTCCTATAGCTTAGACGGCCAAAATTATCAAAACCTCGGCGATAAATTCACCGCAGCCAAGGGAACGTGGATAGGTGCTAAAGTTGGGTTATTTAATGTGAACCCCAATATCACGGACAGTAAAGGATATGCTGATTTCGATTGGTTTAAATTTGAATAGAAAACGGCTTAAAGGACAATACAAATGAAAAGTTTAGACATTCTTATTCTACTGATTGTTTTAACTATTTTCATACATGCTAACAGAGCATCCTCATCAGAGCCTAATGACTCTATTCGAACTTCAAAACCAAAAGGAGCATATTATTCAGGAGTATATCAAAATCTTTTTGTTGAGTTATTGGGCAAAACGCAATCAGAGATACAAACCAAAACAGACAATGCCTGGAATCAATTATTCTACGGGGACAATGATACGCAACGGGTGTACTACCCGGTTGAGCCTAATATGGCCTATATCAAAGACATCGGCAGCAACGACGTGCGTTCCGAGGGCATGTCATACGGCATGATGATAGCCGTGCAGTTAGATAAAAAGGACGAGTTCGATGCACTTTGGAAGTGGGCAAAAACATATATGCAGCACAAAAGTGGGCCGCGAAAAAATTACTTCCCCTGGCATCTCAAGACTGATGGCACTATCCTTGACCCTAACCCTGCCTCGGACGGCGAAGAATGGTTTGTAATGTCACTGTTGTTTGCCTCTGCAAGATGGGGCAACGGGACAGGAATTTACAACTATAAAGCTGAGGCACAAGCTCTCTTAGATACAATGCTTAATAAAGAGCCGGTTTACGATGAAAATAACAGGAAATTGACAGGCATGTTTAATAAGAAAGAAAAGCAGATTGTTTTTGTTCCCATAGGCAGCGCTGCCGATTATACCGACCCTTCTTATCACCTGCCTCATTTCTATGAGCTTTGGGGACGTTGGGCTGATAAAGATAATCAATTCTGGTTTAGCGCCGCCTCTACAAGCCGTCAATTCTTAAAAAAGGCTGCTCATCCCAAAACGGGTTTAATACCTGATTATGCCTGGTTTGATGGAACACCTGCAGACCCCTGCAATCGAGGACATAATGCCTTCCGTTTTGATGCCTGGCGTGTTGCAATGAATATTGCTGTTGATTATGCCTGGTTTGCCAAAGATAACTGGGCAGCAGCTCAAAGCAATAGGCTGCTTGATTTCTTCCATGCCGAAGGGATAAATAAATACGTTAATCAATATGCTCTGGACGGGACAAAGTTATCAAACGACCGTAGTGCAGGTTTAATATCTATGAATGCAGTCGCCTGCCTTGCTTCAACAAACAAAAACAGAATTGATTTTGTTCAGGAGTTATGGAATTTGCCAATTCCGATTGGTAAGTGGCGGTATTATGACGGTATGCTTTATATGATGGCCCTGCTACAGGTAAGCGGCAACTTTAGAATTTATGATCTAACCGGCAGTCTGGTTTCTACCAGTTCAAACGATGTACATTAACCTATCAATCTACGCCGGAATTTATCTTATATTATAGAGCATTACAAGCTCTGAATCAGATGAGGTAATATATGAATCCGGATGAAAAATGCGGAGAATGCAAATATTTTGTAGGTAAAAACGAAGGTGAAAACGCCGGTGAATGCCACAAATATGCACCCCGGCCAAGCCCTCGCCCCAAAATGCAAGTAGAAGGCAGAGACCTCTGGGCAAACCACCCAATGGCCGAAAGTCGGCATCGACTCCTGTTGCGGTGAATTTGAGAAAAAATGAAAGATGGTAGGGTGGGGCTTTCATCCTTCGCACCCATTAGGGGGGAGAATGGATGCCCCACCATTACCTTATTGGTGGGCTAAAGCTCACCCTACGCGTTTTGTTTAATCTCACTCCTAAAAAAAGTTTGACAGAACTGGAAATTTCGCTAATATTTAAATCTTTCAGTAACTAAGGAATGTTTGTCTATGAAGACCTTTATGGCAAAAAAAGGCGAAACGCAGCAAAAGTGGCTGTTGGTGGATGCTGAGGGGGCCACTTTGGGCAGAATGGCTGCCAAGATTGCGCCGATACTTATGGGCAAGAATAAGCCAGAATATACGCCGCATGTTGATACAGGCGATCACGTTATTGTAGTCAATGCCGAGAAAGTAAGGATTACCGGCAAAAAAGCTCAGCAGAAGCAGTACGATTATTACACGCATCATCCCGGCGGACATAAATACGTTAGTTTCACCGATATGATGACAAAGAAACCGGAAAAGGTGATTGAATTGGCTGTCAGACGAATGTTACCGAAAAACAAACTCGGCAAAAAAATGCTGAAAAAATTGAAGGTTTATCGCGGGCCGGAACATAACCACCATGCTCAAAAACCGGAAAAGATAGACTTGTCCTGAACTTGTCGAATGGAATTGTTTTAGGAAAAAACAATTATGGCAGATAAAACGAGTAAGCCGGATATTAATAAACCGCGTCGAGGTACTGAGAGTCAGCCTAAACCAGCTCCGGGACCGGCCAGCGAGCCGAAAGGTGGTTACTGGTGGGGAACCGGCAGAAGAAAAAGCGCTGTGGCACGAGTTAGAATAAAACCCGGCGATGGTAAATTGTTAATAAACAAGAAAGAGCTAACCGCTTATTTCACACTTGAACAGGACCAACAGGTGGTTATTGCTCCTCTTCAAGCAATCAAGGCTGAAAAGAGTTTCGACGTATTTGTGAATGTACGGGGCGGTGGAATCACCGGCCAATCCGGTGCCACCAGGCTGGGAATTGCCAGGGCACTAAAAAACTATAACGACAGCTTCACACAGTCATTGCGGGACGGCGGATATCTCACTCGTGACCCCAGGATGGTCGAGAGGAAAAAGCCCGGCCAAGCTGGCGCGAGAAAGAGGTTCCAGTTCTCGAAGCGATGATTGCAGATTCACTATCGGGTGGTTACAATAGCCGCTGAGAGAAAATCTTGGCGGCTTTTTTTGTTAAGGGACCTTGTATGGTAAAGGTTGCGATAATAGGTGCAAGTGGTTACACAGGAGCAGAGTCGATAGAAATTCTACTTCGGCATAGCGAAGCAAAGCTGGTCTATCTAAGTGCATTACCGCAGGAGTGTGGAGCAGCGGCGGATGTCTTTCCGCAATTTAAGGGCCGATGCGCCCTGCAAATCGAGCCGTTGGATTTGGATAAGCTCGCAGGCTTGGCTGATGTTGCCCTTTGCTGTCTGCCGCACAAAGTCTCTATGGGATTTGTACCGAAGCTTTTAGAAGCGAGACTGAAGGTTATCGATTTCAGCGCGGACTATCGGCTGAAAGATATAGCGGTTTACGAAAAGTTCTATCAGGTCAAGCACACGGATACTGCCAATCTCGCACGGGCTGTATTCGGCCTGCCTGAGTTATTTCGTGACCGGATAAAGGGTGCTGAACTTGTGGCTAATCCTGGCTGTTATCCTACCGGTGCTTTGTTGGCTATTGCACCACTGCTTAAAAAAGGGCTTATTGAGACAGACTCGATTATCGTCAATGCAATAACCGGCATATCGGGGGCAGGAAAGAATCCTTCGAGCAAGTTTCATTTTCCCAATATGAATGAAAATCTCTTTGCTTACGGCGTCGGCTCGCACCGTCACATGCCGGAGATGGAGCAGGTCGCCAGCCAAATTGCCGGCGCCGATGTCCAGATATTATTTCAGCCGCACGCAGGGCCTTTCGACAGGGGGATTCTATCGACGGTGTATTGTCAGCCCAGAGGTAAAATAGATAGCAAGCAACTGGCCAAGCTCTACGAGGATTTTTACGCAGATGAGCCTTTTGTGCAGATACGCAAGGACGCTCCTGGAGTTAAGGACGTATCTGGGACGAACTACTGCCATCTCTTCGCGACTTATGTTAAAGGTAGAATTGTAAGTTTCTCGGCGATTGATAACCTTGTAAAGGGCGCGTCCGGCCAGGCGATTCAAAATATGAACATTGTTTTCGGCCTGGAGGAGGTATCCGGGTTGTTATGAAAAGCGTTTGAAGTTGTGCAACTGTGCTTACTTAGCTTGCAAGGTGTGGTAATTCTATGCGAGCATGAATTTGATAATATCTGGCCTATTTCTTATTAACCATAATAATCGCAGAGCTGGTCCACTAGGCGTATTGACATTTTGCTCCCAGGCCTGGACAGTTTTTGGAGAGACGTTTAAAAGGAGGGCAAAAATATGCTGGCTTACATTTAGCTTCTTTTCCCGTAAGTTGGCTATTTCTTTGCTGGTCATTTTATGAGGAGGTTCTGGTACAGAAACTTCACGGCATGTCAGTTTCTTACCTTTCTCGAGTGAGTCGATTACCTCCAGAAGTCCGCCCCGAATCCCCTTGAAATATTGATTTTGATTCGTTGTAGGCATAATTAACCTGCCAATTACTAATTCTTCACCAACACAAACAACAACCTTACTATACTGTACTATAAAATAGTATAGATGTCAAGTCAAAATACAAAAGAATTTTTGGAACAAAAATTGATCCAATACCAGATAGATCATTAAGTTCTGTACTTATTTTTGCCAACAACTATGACATCAAGACCAATACACAGATTTCATAAAGAGTGTATTCTATTCTGAGTTTGTATGATTTGCGATATGAATAGATTTGTATATGAAAATACATAAAGAAATATTGCGAAAAAGCTACAAATGTTAATAAAAAATTGTTGCTTTGTATCACATTTTGTGCTATTCTATTCAAGATAGATTTTAGTCCTATAACGAACGTTGAAAAACTACGTTTGCAGGAAAGGTGGGGAAGATATGCCTGAGCACGAAATTACCGAAAGTTTTCTGAAGGCTTTGGAACGTTATTTCGCCGGTGAAGTGAACACAAGAGAGGCTGCTAAAGAAGCTGATTTAAGTGGACCAAACAGATTCTTAGAGATTTTGAAGGAGGCCTACAAACGAAACTATATTATTATTCGTTCTCCTATAGATCAGCTATTATGTAATAAATTTCGCCAATGGGTCGGTCTTTCCTCTAAATTGGAACCATATATCCTGAAGGGCAAGCCAGACGATAGAACGTTCTCATTGAAGGCAGCGGAAACGTTCTTGATTTATCTCAGGCGCTTACTCTTGAATGACAGAATTGAAAACATTACCATCGGCGTCGTAAGTGGCTCGTCCACAGCTTCGTTAGTCGAAGCGCTTGTCACGAGCAGTGTTTGGGAAGAGGTTATAGGTCAAAAAGAAGTGGAAAACGTCAGGAATAAGACCATAAACGTAGTCGCCCTCAACGCGAACCCGGTCAAGGGATGGGAGTTGCAGGCAGATGCCAATATCTCCGTGTTTCGTCTCGCCATGCTTCTGAGGCAAAGGCTGCCAGAAAGGAATGGGAATAACATCGAACCAATGGGTATCACTAATTCTTCCTTAGTAATCCAAGACCCCTCTGAGAGCAGAAAAGAGGTCAGTCCGATAGATCAGGAATTACTGAAAATAACCGACCCAAAAAGATTAGATAGTAAGGGAACCAGCTCCAAGATCGACATAATCATCACGGGTATTGGCTCGCCAGAAGACAGTATATTTACACAGATCATGGAGAAAGAAGGAATCAAAGTACCAAAGGAAGCTGTAGGGGATGTCGCATACTCACCTGTGGACAAGGACGGCAAGGAACTATCTCTTACAAAGGATGGAGTAAACTACAGTGTGTATAGTGCGATACGTTTGGAAACTATGAAGGAGCTTGTCGACAGCGGGAGTGTCGTCTTGCTGGTCGCGCGTAATTCCCGCCGTGGGAGACCAGTTAATAAAACACCAGCGGTCCGGGCTGCCATTCTTGGTAGATACATTAATGTAATTTGCACGGATGAAAACACTGCGTTGGAAATAATGAAAGAACCCGCTTAGTTCCAGATTTTTGCATTCGTGGGCGGTGATAAAATGAAAAAGCGTATATATGAATTTAAATACATATTCATCGAAACAAACACTTTTAACAAGAATTCCGGCAAAATATCCGAGTCTGTACGAGACCGGCTTTACTTCGATTTGATACTTGGTCGAGGCGAATTCATAGAGGGTACCGGTGGCTTGAAAGAAATTCAATGTGGAATCGGAGGTGCCGATGGAAAAACAGGTTGGGATCTTGTGTTTGCAGATTATAATTATCCCGAGATTAAAGAACACATATACTTCTTGCTGGCAAAATTTCCTATCAATATCACAAACGGTGTAATTCTAAGTCAAGAACAGAAAACTAAGCTTAGGATGATAAAAGAAAAGCTTGATGAATTCGTAGATCGTTATTATTGGGACTCTTATGGATAATGATTCAATTTCCTAACCCAGAATTAATACAAGGACAAACAAGCAAAAAGACGCACAGCAGAATTATAGCTTTATCAGCTATCGATAGCTTGGTACATCGTGCCTGTGGCCAGGCAATTCAAAATATGAACATCGTCTTCGACCTTGAAGAGACCTTGGGATTGTCATAGGAGTAATGATGGCTGCCGACGCTCTGAGAGTTGCTACCTGTCAGTTTGCCGTGGGAAGGGACATCCTGCGGAACGCTCGGCAAATCTGTGATTTTCTGCACAAGGCAAGAAGGGCTGGGGCTGATATTGTCCATTTTTCTGAGTGTGCTCTAAGCGGCTATGTAGGGACAGATTATCCTTCCTTTGCAGGCTTCAATTGGGACCTGCTCAGAGAAGAAACCCAAAAAATCATGTCACTTGCGGGCAAGCTCAGCCTGTGGGTTGTGCTTGGCAGCACGCACCGTTTGACCGAACCGAACAGGCCGCATAACAGCCTGTATTTAATAAGCCCCAAAGGCAGAATCGTTGACCGCTACGACAAAAGATTCTGTACGAAGGGCGACCTGCGCCGGCTGACGCCGGGAGACCACTTTGTGTATTTCACCATCAGTAAAGTTAAGTGCTCGCTGCTTATATGTTTTGATTTGCGGTTTCCAGAAATTTACCGAGAGCTTTACAAACAAAAAGTGAGCTGCATCTTCCAGTCCTTCTACAACGCTCGCCAGAAGGGGCCAAGCGTGCATACGCACATTATGCGGCAGACGATGCAGTGTCACGCTGCGACGAATCACTTCTGGGTAAGCATGTCAAACGCGAGCGGTTACTACAGCCCTTATCCATCGTGTTTCATTCAGCCTGACGGCACAATAGTCCGCCAGCTCAGAGCGAATCGGCCAGGCTTGATGGTCAATACCGTTGACCTGAGCAAAAAATTCTACGACCCAATGGCCGATTTCAGAAATACGGCTATCGATGGCATCCTTAGCAACGGGCCGTCAGAAATAAACGACCCGCGCTCAAAAGACACAGCTTGTCTTTAAACAGTAATTAATTCCTGTACAAAAACGTTTGGCAAAGTGCTTATCAGAGTTATAATCGCTTAGCATAGGTGACTCTCGCAATATTGCTCCGTTTATCTAAAAACTATTTGTGATGTCCGAAAGACTGTAACCTAAAGTAATGAGGTAATCAGCTATGAACAGAATTTTATCGGCAAAATGGTCCGACAGGCTCACCATCCTGAGCGAAGTCGAAGGATTGTTAAAACGATATGCACTCACGGTGTGCATTATATGTATCTCGGCAGCTATGTGTGTAGTTTCGTCCGAGGGTGCTGAACAGAGCAATTCTATTGCCCATCTTCGCAAGCAGGGAGGCGCCACCCAGCTCATCGTGGACGACAAACCATTCCTTATCTTAGGTGGAGAGCTTGGCAACTCCAGCACCTCCAGTCTCGAATATATGAAGCCACTCTGGCCTAAACTTGTCAAACTGAATCTCAATACTGTCCTGGCCCCCGTTTACTGGGACCTGATTGAGCCGGAGGAGGGAAAGTTTAACTTCACTTTAGTTGACGGCCTGATACAGGATGCCAGGCACTACAATCTTCGCCTGGTTTTACTGTGGTTTGCAAGCTGGAAGAACAGTATGTCCTGCTACGCACCTGTCTGGGTCAAGACGAACCAGGAGCGGTTTGGCCGTGCCCAGGATAAGGACGGCAAAGGTATGGAAATCCTCTCAGCATTTAGCTCTGAGAATCGTAACGCTGATGCCCGTGCATTTACTGCTCTGATGCGACATATTCGTGAGGTGGACGGCCAAGAGCATACAATTATTATGATCCAGGTAGAGAACGAAATAGGGATGATACCAGATGCGCGGGACCACAGCATCATGGCGAACAACCTCTTTAATAAGCCGGTGCCGAAAGAGCTGATGGATTACCTCTTGCATAACAAAGATACGCTGATACCCGAATTCAGCAAGGTATGGAAAGAAGCGGGGCTAAAGACGTCAGGGACATGGCAAGAGATATTCGGCAAAGGCTTAGGAACGGATGAAATCTTTATGGCGTGGCACTATGCTCGCTATGTCAACTGGATTGTGGAGTTGGGCAAAGCTGAGTACCCGTTGCCGATGTTCGTGAACGCTGCCCTTATCCGCCCGAACTATAAGCCCGGCCAATATCCAAGTGCCGGTCCGCTGCCTCACCTGATGGACGTCTGGCGGGCCGGTGCACCGCTGATTGATTTTCTATCGCCGGATATCTACTTTGCGAACTTTGCTGAGTGGTGCCGAAAGTACCACCGCTCCGGCAATCCTCTATTCATACCCGAAGCAAGCAGAGCAGAGGAAAGTGCAGTCAATGTCCTTTACGCCATAGGACAACACGATGCCATCGGCTTTTGTCCCTTCTCAATCGAATCGATTAGGGACCCCGAGAACAACCCCCTCACCAAGAGCTACGAGGTCCTTTCGCAATTGGCGCCTCTGATTCTGGAAAACCAGGGCAAAGATACAATGGCCGGGACGCTATTAGATAAAGACAACCAGACTCAGCAGATACAATTGGGCAATTTTATGCTGAATGTTTGCCATGACTACACTTGGGTGTGGTCGAGCGGAAGACGTGAATCAAAGCAGTGGCCGCGTGTAGGAGGCATACTCATCACCGTGGGACCCGACGAGTATGTAATCGCCGGCACCGGCATTATCGTCACCTTTACTCCGAACTCATCGCCAGATTCGATTGCAGGAATCGCCGGCATCCAGGAAGGCAAGTATGTAGATGGCCGCTGGTTACCCGGTCGGTGGATGAACGGCGACCAGAGCCATCAGGGAAGACATCTTAGGATACCAGCCGACAGTTTCGGCATACAGCGTATCAAGCTGTACCGTTACCGCTAATGCTGCACGGCACTGTCGCTGACATACTACGAACTTCTTAGTGGTCAGGTACGCACGGCATAGCCTACATTAGATTTTAGAGTCAGTGTCTTGTGAATCTATCAAACACCGTAATGACGGGCAGTGCATTGCCATCATCATCGAACATGCCTCTGCCGCGAAGACCGCCGGTGACCGCCGGCTCCCACCAGAAGATGCCCTTGCCTCGATTTTGCGGCGTGCTTAGAACCATTCGATGCACCTCGTCCAGGAAGTCCCTTTGTCCATCGGGCGTCTCCGGGAATGGTGCCAGCTTGTTTCTGTATTCGGCGGGTCTCCAGTTGTAGGCCACCTCCACCAAGATGATGTCCTTTTGATACTCATTGGCCATGAAAATAAGATTTTCTCTAAGGTCGAGTAGAGAGCCGTGCCACCACGGATAGTAGGATTGGCCAATGATATCGTAGTCAACGCTATATGAATGCCACTTATCGAAGAATGCCTTGGTTCTTTCTTTGTCCCCACCGCGGTCGATATGGACCATGATCAGGGGTCGTGGGGCTCTGCTACAGCCTGCGCTAACGCCGTTAATTCCGGCCTCCAGCAGCTCTGCAAAGTTGTCCCAATTATTCGGCAGCCTGCCGTCCGGCCAGAGCATACCGTTGATAACTTCATTGCCGATTTGAACCATGTCCGGCATGACGTTGGCATCGCGAAAGGCTATAATCGTGTCCCTTGTGTACTCGAACACCGCTTGCACCAGCTCATCGTGCGACTTGCCCTTCCAAGCCGCAGGCATGTATTGTTTGCCGGGATCAGCCCATGTGTCTGAGTAATGATAGTTCAACAAGAACTTGAAGCCAAGATTCTTGGCCTCCTGGGCAAGGGCGATTGTGTACTCAAGATTGTTAGGCAGGTAGGTTGGTGTATGAAATAGACGCAGCCGGATCCAGTTGTAGCCGTGGTCCTTGAAGATTTCAAGGCCGGGCTTTGCCTCTCCTTCGGCTCCGCTCAGGACAAGGTTACAGTCCTTAAATACAGTGCCTCGCTCCTCTGCCTGCTTAAGGAATGATAGGTCCGCACCAATAGCATATTCGTGGGCGGAAATTCTCGTCACCACAAATATAGATATGAAAAACATAGATACAAGAAACAGTATAAGTTTTTGAAATCTAATTATGTTTTTCATGTTTCACAACTCCCTTCTCTGTTCATTCAAAATATATTAATGCCTTTTTGTCACATCTTTTCTTGTCTTGCTAGAATGGTTTTAATGGATCACATTCTCATTGGAAGATAACAAAGTTTTCAAGAAACTCCATGATTTCTGTTTGATTGTCTGCAATAAAAACGGGATAAGAACCAATGTGGAGAAAATCATAGATTTCTCGTTGACGGGATTGATCAATTCCTATAGATGTTCCTTTTATAACCTCTGTTACATTCGTTAAATCATGAATCTTTAATCTCCTTAGATTAGTCTTATCATATCCAAAGCCTATGAAGTAAATATAATGAGAATTTAAAAGAAGTTTTTGCGCTCTTTTTAATTGAACTGAATCCTTCTCACCACTCATTATGTCGATACCCTCTGCCATTCTTTTAATTTGACTGGGATTAACCTTATAATCATAATCAATTCCATTATCCTGTTCCCAAGGTAGATTACCAAGGCTGCCGTATACATGTACAATCGGAATGCATGATAATGCATCAAGAATGTCTTTGCTGTTTCTCGTAGTACGATTTTTAAGAAAAGAGTGTAAAAAGAATTCTAATGAACGATCGTAGTTGAAAGTTATAAAAGAAATCTTGTAATTTTTTATATTATATATGATGACATCAAGTCGATTGAACAACTCCGCATACCAGTTACTTTCTCGTAATCCGATGAAAAGTTGATGTGAATTTTCTTTGCGTTTCAAAAAATATGCTATTAGTAACTTGCCGAGCACTTCAAAATCCGGGCGATTTTCAAGAAACTTATCTACTGAATATGTAGCAGCATTCAAAAAACATTCATAGAACTCCATAAGTTCCTTGGTGCCATATCCCAATTCATTAAACAAAGGAAGAAGATCTTCCCGTATCTCTGGTATTCCGGTATTAACATTTTGTAAAGAAATCTTGATCTCCTGACTTAGATTAAATCCGGTAGGATATCCATATGGGACACTTGCACCGGCCCCTAAAATGAATACTGTATTTTTTGTAATCAAAGTCATGACCTCTATTAGAAAACATCAGCCTTTTATCTTTTCATAATAGCTCTTAAACCTATTATTTGTTTGCATTGTATCATAGCTCTTTTCTATATTATGCCTCTACTACTAACGGCGCAAATCGCTGCGACTAAAACATGGGATATGCCTTGACTTAAAATAACATTTAAGCCGATTTCTGCAAGAGAAAACCTCGATGCTTAATACGCCAATCTCATCGAGTACTGAGCATCAAATCCGTAAGTCGAATATTTTATATACCCAAATGCACCGTTTGGGTGTGTAATAGGGTGAAGAATGAGCATATTTTTATACAATCGTGCACGATGGTA
>CAZVWH010000029.1:0-32111 GCA_964631175.1 uncultured Pirellulales bacterium
TAGGCTTACTCTGTTGAAAAGAGTTCAGAATGTCATTTCGAGCGAGCCGAAGGCGGGTCGAGGAATCTGATAAAATAGCTTTTTAGTTGACCCCTCGGCTTTGCTCGGGGTGACGATAAAAAGGTTTTATTATAGGCTTACTCTGTTGAAAAGAGTTCAGAATGTCATTTCGAGCGAGCCGAAGGCGGGTCGAGGAATCTGATAAAATAGCTTTTTAGTTGACCCCTCGGCTTTGCTCGGGGTGACGATAAAAAGGTTTTATTATAGGCTTGCTCTGTAGAAAAGAGTTCAGAATGTCATTTCGAGCGAGCCGAAGGCGAGTCGAGAAATCTGTTTTTGAGCAGATTTCTCCACTTCGCGTCCCTTGGGGACGCTTCGGTCGAAACGACGGTGAGGCTTTTCAACAGAGCATTAGACGCTATAAGTAAGCATGGCTTTTCTTTAACGAGATAAATGTGAAATCTTTGGTTATATTTTTACCTTCACGGCTTTATTCTACGATTATATTTGATAGGTTATTGTTTCTTGGAAAATAATAACTCTGCATCAACAAGCCTTGCCGGTTAACTTGAAGATACTCATTCACAATGATTTTTCTAACGAGCAAAAGATCTAAAATCTCACTGCCGGATTTACGAACGTACATCTACGGCGGAAGATACCTATTGCCATTTTCAGAAATTTAATGTAACCTATTACATGTCGTTGTCATCTCGACAGGACCAAGCATGCCCTGCCTGTCCCGAGCAAGGCCAAGAGGAGCATTAGCCGAGGCGCTGTAAGCTAAGTGGAGATATTTCTTTCAATAGATTCCTTTGCTTTGTAGCGAAAATATCGGGACTCAGGTTGGAATGACATGGCCAGACATTAAAAGCAATACAAACTTTTTAGAAATGGCACTATATAGTATCAGATGCTTCAGAGATTATTTTGTGGGCGATAATATATATATAAGTGAATCTAAGATAGAATACGATGCTTGCTTTATCCGAAAAAAAACGGACAGGCAAACAAATTTAACACCTTTTCGCTTAAAAGAACCATGGATGATTTTGCGAAGAAAGGAGATGCTACCATAAGCTAAACTTATGTATTCAAAAGAGATAATTTAAGTGGTAATAGGGGGAATTTCTAACAATCAATTAGGAGGCAAGAGAAATGAAAACAAGTTCCATATTAGCAAAAATTATGGTCGTAACTCTTGTATCTTTGCTCCTGGGCGCGGAAGCAACAGCGGTTACTTATTGCAGTGTTGATGTTAACATACCTATTCCAGACAAAAGCACGATTTATTCCTCTTTGACTGTGCCGGATTCATTTGTAATTCAGGATATCAACGTCGAACTTTACATTACGCATACCTGGGATGCTGACCTGGAAGTGTTTCTCATCGCACCCGATGGGACGCCAGTGGAGTTGTTTAGCGGCGTTGGAGGTAATAACAATAATTTTGTAAAAACCGTTCTCGATGATGAAGCCGATGAATCAATTACGCAAGGCTCTGCACCGTTTACAGGGGCCTTCCAGCCCGAGGGCAACCTGAGTGACTTCGATGGTATGAATGCCCAAGGTATCTGGCAGCTCGAAATTACGGATGATGCCACCGGGGATTTTGGTACTCTGCATTCATGGTGTTTGATCTTCGGGCCAGATTACCAACCTTCGCTTAAGCCGACCAATCCGAATCCGCCGGACGGTGCCGAAAACCAGCCGGTGGATACGTGTTTGTCATGGGATGGCGGTGCTGCCATTACTACTACCGCTTGCGGCGGCTATACTCTTATTGATAGTGATGAAGCTGGTGGCCCCTCATTCAACGATTACTGGATTGATATTGCCGGAACCGGAACGAATCTGAACCTTACAGATGAAAGTTATGCCTTCTATATTGACTTGCCCTTTAATTTCAACTTCTATGGAGAGCTTTATAATCAGGTAGTCGTTTCCTCCAATGGGACTATCTATTTCCAAGATATGTATATGGGGATTTCTAATGTCTGTATTCCGGGAACCAATGTATACGAAGTCGATAGTTTCATCGCTCTCTATTGGGACGATCTTGTTCCATTGGATGACAAGAATGTTTACTACCAGATTATTGGTGACCAGCCTAATCGTGTTCTTGTATTGCAATGGGACGATGTAAGGATCTTCGGGTTGACAGATAGACTCACCGTTCAAGCTCAGCTATTTGAAACTTCTAACGACATCCTTCTACTTTACGCCGATCCCAGTTCAGAAGCCGGCTCTGGTGCCACGGTGGGAATCCAAGGAGATTCAAGTTGCGGTTTACAGTATTTATGCAACGAAGCAAAACTGCATTCCGATTTGGCAGTCCTATTCACGTGGGATTATCCGACGACTTGGGATGTTTACCTTGGAACAAATCCGAGCGCTCTGAAGCTGGTTGCGACCAATCTCAACGAACAATATTTCTGTCCGTGTGGGTCGCAAATTCCGTGTGTGCTGGACAGTTGGACGTGGTATTTTTGGAAAGTCGTGACCAAGGGTCCCTCCAGTGAGATGCCTGGACCGATCTGGTCATTCAAGACCATGTGCCCCGTAGACCTCAACCACGATGGCATAGTGGACGAGCATGATCTTGATATCTTTATTGAAAGATGGCTTGAAGCAGTGTCCAGTTCTGCCTTGCTTTAGGGGTGTGGCAAATCTTTCTGGCATTGCATAAGACTATATTTGAGAAGAAGTTACTTGCCGTTGTTATTGCGAGCGAGGCGGAGCCGAGCGCGGCAATCTCAATCGTTACAAGTCGAAGATTGCCACGGCCTACACCCGCTTATGCGGGTGAAAGCTTGCCCCTGCGGAAGCAGGCGTAGGCCTCGCAATGACGTACCCAGGCCTAATGTTTTCAATAGAGCAAAAGGCTTTCTAAAACTTGACAGCAGCTATCACGAGTCTAAAATCAACAGCCTATGTCTGACTCGACGCCACGAAAGAAGAAAAAGAAAAAAAACAATCTTGTCACAGATTGGTTACTCTATCTTGCGTTGCGGATTCTTGTGGTTTTCCTCTATTTATTCGATGTCGAGACCAATCTGAATACTGCGTGTTTTCTCGGCAGACTGTTGTGGAAACACTATCATCGCGGACGCAAGCGAGCTTTAGATAACCTTCGTGCCAGTTTTCCGGAAAAAAGCGAGCAATGGATATGGCAAACAGGTCGGCGAAGCTTCGAACATATCGCGATGCTGGCTATTGATATTCTGTTTACGCCACGATTAGTGAAAAAATATAAGTGGCGCGACTATTCGCGGTATAAAAACGTCGAAAGAGCCAAATGGCTGATGCAGGAAGGCAAAGGTATATTAATGGTCGCCGCTCATTACAGTAACTTTGAGATCATGGGCTATCTGCTGGGGCTGTTCGGCTTTAATATTTACAGTGTTGCCCGGCCGTTGGATAACAAGTTTATTAGCAGGTACTTATATAAGGTCCGCCGGCAAGCCGGGCAAAAGATAGTCGATAAAAAAGGTGCTGCAGAGCTTATGGCAAAGCTCTCCTCAAGCGGTGCGACGCTGTGCTTTATCGTGGACCAGGATGCGGGCAGAAAGGGAATATTCGTGGATTTTTTTGGCCGTAAGGCCAGTACTTACAAGAGCATAGGACTGCTGGCTATCACCAATAATATCCCAATTGCCGTGGGCTACAGCAGAAGACTTGATAACCGATTTTACTTCGAAATCGGTATCAACCGCATTATTTTCCCCGAAGAGTGGATTGGCCAAGACGAGCCGCTCACATGGATTACCGCAGAATATACCAAGGCGATTGAGGAATTTGTACGGCAGGACCCCAGCCAATACTGGTGGCTCCATAGGAGATGGAAGCATCGACCGATAGAGGAAAGACAGCGCTCTCAGATAGAATGATTCTCCCACATTTTTTTCGTCACGTCCCGTGCACCTGAATTGGACCTGCCGAGTACGAATTTCCAGTTTTGCATTTAGGAACTTTTTATGTTGACAGGAAAACCATATTCTTTTTATTATCAGCCTTCCGTTTTCCGGCCATGGCGAAGACGGCGAGGACAGAGGATAGAATTTCTGATTGTTATCTTCTGAAATCCGGCTTCTGCTTTCTGGCACGATTTATTTAAAGGCGAATAAAACGGGGCTTTAGATGAAGAAATTTCCTAAGGGTTTCACATGGGGTACAGCAACCGCCAGTTACCAGATCGAAGGAGCGTGGCTCGAGGGTGGTAAAGGACCTTCTATCTGGGATACCTTCACTCATATTCCTGGACGCATAGCCAATGGAGATACCGGTGACGTCACGTGTGACCATTACCATCGCTACAAAGAGGATGTCGCCCTGATGGCCGAGCTCGGCCTAAAGGCATATCGGTTCTCTCTGGCCTGGCCGAGGATTCTGCCGGATGGCCGAGGCAAGCCCAATTCCGATGGAATTCGGTTTTACTCCGACCTGATCGATACTTTACTGGATCACGGCATAACACCTTGGGTAACGTTGTACCATTGGGATTTGCCCTTGGCCTTGCAGCTCGAGCTTGATGGCTGGCTGAATCCGGACATGGCGGGAATCTTCCGACGGTACGCTGAGATATGCTTCGAGAATTTTGGCGACCGTATCAAGCACTGGATCACATTGAATGAACCTTGGGTTGTAGCTGTCATGGGATATTCCAAGGGCATAATGCCACCGGGACGTAAATCGCTGACAGAACCTTATGTGGTAGCTCATCAGCTTCTTCGTGCCCATGCTCAGGCGGTAGATGTATATCGCGAGAAATACCAACCAAAGCAGAAGGGTCGAATTGGTATAACCAACAACTGCGACTGGCGGGAGCCTCGCACGAACTCGGAAAAAGACAAACAAGCAGCCCAACGCTCCCTGGAGTTCTTCCTTGGATGGTTCGCTGATCCGATATATCGCGGCGACTACTGCGAGGTCATACGGAAACAAGTGGCAGAACGCCTGCCCACGTTTACTGCTGAAGACAAGGCCTTGCTCCATGGCTCGTGTGACTTCTTCGGGCTCAACCACTACAGCACGGCGTATGTTTCACATGTCGAGCAGGACCGGATAGTCGAGGTTGATGTTTATCAGAACGGCGGTATCCTTCAGGACCAGGAGTTGAACCTGTCGGCTGACGAGAGCTGGAAGAAAACCGATATGGGCTGGTACGTCGTGCCATGGGGCTGTCGCAAGCTGCTGGGTTGGATCGATAATCGATACGACCATCCGGAGATTGTCATCACGGAGAACGGCTGCGCTTTGCGGGACCACGTGGAGGACGGAGCAGTCAACGACACCGAACGAATCAATTTCCTGAACGGTTACATCGGTGCATGTCACGACGCCGTTGAGGCAGGCATCAAGCTGCGGGGCTATTTTCTCTGGTCCTTTATGGATAACTTTGAATGGGCGTTGGGATTCACCAAACGCTTTGGTATCAATTATGTTGATTTCCAGAGCGGTCGGCGAATTCCTAAAGCATCAGCGAAGTGGTATAGTAATGTGGTTAAAAATAACGGACTGGCGGAGACATGAGCCAAGCGTAAAGCAGTCTGTTTAACTAAAGGGGTTTCCCAAACGCCAAAGGTCGCGTTTGGGGGCCCTCGAGAAGAGGTTGAGCTATGATCGAAGAACAAACGGATTCATCGCATAAAGAGCTGCGTCCTTTGGGGATTTTGGGAATATTCTGGCTCGTTATGGGCCTGCTTGTTTACATAGCCGCGTTGTTTGTGGAGGCTAACGAGTATGTGTCCCGGACACAGGGCATTACGACGAACCTCGCAGCCGGTTCGATTCTAACGTTAATAGGCATTTTCTGTCTCTATCGAGGACGAAAAAAGAAAATCCCCAAACAGAACAGGTAGTGACCTGTAAGGTCGCAACTACGGTTCCATGTTGAGCTAATACCTTGGACTGCTGAGAAAGGCAAACGATATGGAAATAAATATCACAGGCATTGACTTTTTCATTGTGGTCGCTTATCTGGTCGCGATTCCGTGCTTTGGTTTTTATTTCAAAAGGTATGTTAAGAGTGAGAAGGACTTCTTTTTAGCTGGGCGTATGCTGCCCTGGTGGATTATAGGTTTTTCTATCATCGGTACTAATATTGGCGCTAATGATTTTTGCGGAGCGGCTGGTGGTGCCTATCGCTTTGGTCTAAACCAGGTCCATTTTGAATGGATGGGTGCGATACCGGCTATAGTCCTGTCGGCGCTTCTCTTCGTGCCATACTTCTGGAGGGCTGGTGTCTATACCGTCCCGGAGTTTCTGGGCAGACGCTACAACCCATTTGTCCGCCTCGTCCAGACTATCTTGTGGGGAGGATTTATGATCTTTATGCTCGGGCAGTTCTTCTGGGCCAGCGGGCTGATGCTGGAAGAATACATGGGCATCCCTCTGGTCTATGGGATGCTCATCACTGCTGTAGTCGTGGGTCTGTACACCGTCTTGGGTGGTCTGGCCGCCGTGGCTATGACGGATGTAGTGCAGATACTTGTCATGTTCGTAGGCGGTTTCTCGCTGACCATTCTGGGCCTGATGTGCGTCGGAGGCTGGTCGGGCCTGGCTGAGAAAGTCACTGCCTTGCATCCTAATCACATGAATTTATTTCTGCCTGTCGATCATCCCGTCTATCCCTGGCCGGGTGTGGTTCTCGGCCTTTGCTTTGTTGCATCTCCTGCCTGGTGGTGCTGCAATCAGGCCATCATTCAGCGGACGCTGGGTGCCAAGAGCGAATGGGATGCCAAGGCCGGCATGATGTTCGCAGCGCTACCGAAGATGTTCGTTCCGATTTTGACTACGGTGCCGGGCCTGATAGCCCTTGCTTTATACCCGGAGCTCACAGCGGAAAATATGGATAAAGCCTATCCCTGGGTAATTAAAAACCTGCTGCCAACTGGCTTGACGGGATTGGTGTTCGCAGCGTTTTTGGCGGCTCTGTTGTCGAGTGTGGACTCGACGGTAAATTCTGCGGCAACGCTCTTTACGAAAGATATTTATTGCGAGTACATTGTACGCAAGGGTTCCGACCGGCACTACCTGCTGGTAGGTCGCATTATGACAGCGGCTTTTATTATCCTCGCCATTTTCATCGCTCCGGTTAACAAGTATTTTCCGGGCCTTTTCGTGGCTGGAGGGACGATGCTTTCGTTGTTCCAGGGGCCAACGCTTGCCATCCTTTTACTGGGCATTTATTGGCGCAGGGCAAACAAAGCCGGTGGCGTGGTTGGAATGCTCGGCGGCGTGGCGGTCTCAACCGGCTTGTACTTCGGCACTTGGCGAGCCTTAGGTGAGCCTATCAGCTTTATGTATATATCATGGTGGTCTTTCCTGGCGGGCTTAGTGATCACAACAATCGTAAGCCTCTTGACTAAGCCCCAACCGGTGGAGGAATTACAAGGTTTGGTATATGGTCTTATTATGAAAGACGAAAACGTACAGGAAACTTTAGCCGACAGGGCGAAAGGAGATTAAGATAGATGGGCGGTTGGCTTAAATCAATGCTGTACTTCGAGTGGCTCGTGGGAACACATATTAATCTTGCGAGCTATGTCATGGTTGTGGTCTTTGTTTTCACAGCTCTGTGGGCCTGGACCTTCAAACGTGACTACATTTTCGAAGGTGCTCCGTCTCAGCATCGCTGGCGGGATATCCGGATTTGGGCGGTGATACTGCTGGCTGTGCAGACAGTTCTCTATGTTCACTTTGGCATAAAGTAGTATCGTCTTATGTATATTTGTCCTGTCATATCTGCGGCTCAAGCCCGGAAAATCTTCACAGAGCATAAAAGGCGTAATCCCCTCAGCTTTTTCCGCCGGGCAGAGTTCAAAAAAGCCGAGCTGTTTCATGTCCCACTGCACTTATTTGAGATTCTCATTCAAGCAGAGGTAAAATCATGGACTACGGTCATCTGCTGTGATGCGATTCTTGGAGAGACGGCCATATTTCAGGGCCAGGACCACCAGCACAGTGAACACGCCCAAGGGACAGTGTGTACTGCGATACTGTCACCGGAGCAGGTTACCGAACGAGTCAGGAGATATGGCCGTGTCCTGATTCTGGATCAATCTTTGGGATACGGCAGGAAAGCCTCGTTGCAGGATGTGAGCTTTGTTGAGACGGTGTTTTATCCTTATTGGATCGGCTATTTTGAAAGGAAGGGACGCTATGATTTTCGAGTAGCTGACGGCATAACAGGGCAATTACAAGGGCCTAAGCTGCGCCGCCTGTTCCTCCAGGCCCTGAGTCAGCTTTCATGAACGGCTTCAGCTATCAAGATTGCTCGATTATTTAATGCTTTACTATCGAAGGAAATCTTCCATATAGCCTTATAAGTCCGTATAATAAACAAAACGAAAATTTATTCGTATTAAGAAATTGTAAAACTGTCAACTGAAGGAGAATAAGAATGTTACGAAAATCCTGTTTGATAATTTTAATTGTATTATTGGTATTGTTTGTCCAGCCGTCCTGGGCGGGGATTAAGAATGTTATTCTAATGATCGGAGACGGTATGGGATTTGAGCAGGTCAAGGCTGCGTCACTGTATGCGTACGGCGATGTGAATAGCTTGCCCTTTGAGAAATATTATCGTGGGGAGATGATGACGCACTCGGCAAATTCATATCTTGATAAAATTCATGCAACGGATTCGGCGGCAGCGGGCACAGCCATGGCGACGGGACAGAAAGTAAATAGTAAGGTTATCAGCCAAAAGTCAGGCAAGCCCATTAAGACGATTCTGGAATATTTACAAGAACAGGGCGAAGCAACTGGACTGGTAACGACTGTGCCCATAACACATGCCACACCCGCAGTATTTGCAGCCCATACAAGACATCGAAATCGGTATGGAGACATTGCAAATGATTATCTTAATCAAACACGCCCGAATATCCTTTTCGGAGCCTATTACGAAAATGGTAAGGGAATGACAGAAGAAAAGGCCAAGCAGGCTGATTATATGGTGGTGAAAACAAGGCAAGAGTTGCAGGATATAGTATTTTCGGTGGAACAAGACCACAATACAGAAGTGTTCGTGGCAGGATTGTTCTCGCCGGATGGAATGCCCTGGGAATATGATTATTATTATCCGTGTAAAAATCCACTTTCGCAAGTACGCAAAAATGATATGCCTTCTTATGATACAGCGCCTCATTTATCAGAGATGACCGCGGCAGCGCTGAGTATGCTGGATAATGACCCGAACGGATTTTTTCTGATGGTCGAAGGCGGCACGATAGATTGGGCAGGGCATGATAATATTATTGAGGACAATATATTTGAAACGTTGGAATTTGCCAGAGCATTTCAAGTGGTCTTAGATTGGGCCGGCGATAGAGACGATACCTTGATTATAGTCACAGCGGATCACGAATGCGGAGGATTAAAGGTCATCAAATCTCTAAGAAAAGGACTTCTGCCGGTGGTGTTTTGGGCTTCGAAAGATCACACCGGCTTGAATGTTCCCATTTACGCAAAAGGACCCGGCGCTGAGGAATTTGTCGGCGTAATTGATAACACGGATATTTTTACAATAATTATGAGATTGACGGAACAAAAGAATGTTGAACAGGTAAGTTGCCGGTAATCAGTAGATGGACTTGCGCTTTACTCCAGCATCTGCCGGAAGGCCGCTGGGATGGCTGGCGCCACATCCACGCAGTGTCCCTTTTGGGACTGCGGAGAATATCGAGCCTTCATAGACAAACAATACCTAACTATCTTAGGTATTAGGAGGCTCAAATTTTGCATCGTCTATCAAGAATCGTAACCGTTCACGCATAAAATAAGGCGTTTTTGTGTCATTGCGAGGCCTTTAGGCCGAAGCAATCTCAAAAACGTACGATTTTAGATTGCTTCGCTTCGCTCGCAATGACAAAAATGCGGTTTTCCCGTGAACGCTTACCAAGAATCTAATATCAAATTGTAATGTAGATATAATACCTAACTATCTTAGGTATTAAGAACCTCAAATTTAACATTGTGTATCAAGGACCAAATATCAAACCGTAGGTTAAACATAATACAAATCATACTAAATTTTTGCGTTCGTCATGTGAGTTATGGTATATGCTATTTTAAGATTTGTCATCAAGACAAATCCGCCTTGGGCAAACCAAGACTTAAAAGTAACTTCTTGCAAGTTATCATAAAGCGCCATTAATTTTTAGAAATGGTATTAGTGATTAATACATTAGTCGGGTAAGCCGGAACCAAGCGGGTTATATCAAGTCAGATAGAAATTTACTTCGTTAAAAGCACAAAACCAAACTGATCTACGAGATGGCGGTTAGGTATTGAATGTCTGTGGCAGAGCTATTAGGTCGAGTTTTTCTCGCTTTGGTCTGGGCAATTCGGTTCCACAGCGCACACAGCTTACCTGATTTAGCCCACGACGTTTGCCACAAGCTGAGCATTTTATTACTGCAGTATGGTTCAAGGCCAAATATGTCAACAGGCCGGCCAGGTTAAATACAGCCACAAATGCCAGCCAGAACAAAAATTTCAGCCGGGAGGTCCGTCTCAACCAGCCGTGCCAAAAGGTAAAGACCGTCATCGCCGCGCTCAGCAGCCAGTTTATGACGCTACCGTATGGACGGATATACGCTAATATTTGTGCAAAACCATTAGCAAAATCAGAACTCTGATAAACCTGTGTCCAGAATCTTGTACCCATAAAATGCCAGGCCCAATCATACAACGGAGGTGAGAATTTACTCACATAACGTGTAGCTAGCGTCCTGAAGTCTCTGGCTTCGACTATCGTTTCAGACAGAGCAGGTACGGTCCAACTATAGTGATTGAGTAGTTCAAAACCGCCTTGGCTATCGACTATGTATAACTCGATCCAATTTTTTTGCGGCTGACTTCGGAAATTACGCCACCATTGCTGAAAAAGTTTGGGGGATTTACGGCGGTTCGGAGGGGCACTTGATTCTATCCAAAGCCGATACAAGAAAATATATTGTCTAGTAGCAGTAAATCGATATTGATTACCCGTCCAACCTTCCCAATCCCCTGGAACAGTGATTGTAAGCCGTTGATTGGGTTCGTGCATTATTAGATGGCTCTTGCCATCTTCAGTTTCGCAGTGAAGCAAAGGTCGGTATTTTTCACGATCTATATACTCTTTTTCACCGGGCTTCAAATCCCGATATGCATGCAAGTATATTCTTCTGATATCTGCTTCGGCACTTTCAAAGAGTAGCTCTACATGTTGTTTTTCAAAGTCGATTTGGTAAATGCGTCTTTGCGTTTGCCACATCAAAGTCGGACTGAAAGAAGCCTGCGGACACCAGGCAGTGAAGAATTTGAATTTGCCTAACGGTTTTACTTTTGATTTTGAATCTGTAAATCCCTTTGAGCTAATGTAGCCTATCTTTGTACCGCTGATATCATAACCAATAAAAAATTCTACGGCTGGATGATACCGCCATATCTGGATAGTTTTTTCATCGGATTGAACAGGTATTTCGAGAGTTTGGGAAAATTCAGGCGTAAACATTTGTATGTTTTTCGCCCGCTGCTGCGTAAAGCCCTCATTATAGCTGCTTATTTGTTTAGCCCAGGAAAGATGTTGGTAGGGGCTTTTATTGCGTGGGCCCTCCCAAAGCAGATTGTCATTGGCGTTATATATCTGCACTGTCTCAGTCTCATCCACTCGACCCGGGGTGCGTTCTGGTCTGTAAATTAGGTGAATTGATCCATCAGGCAAAAACTCTTTTGCTGAATCTCTTATTCTGCTGATTTGTTTTTCTTCCTCAGTTAGTTCTTTTTCGGGCTTGGTCGTTGTCCATCTGTGTTTTGTTTCAGTAAATATATCTTCCGTTGCGATGATAATACCCTGTAGTATCAGCAAAGCGAACAGCAGTATAAGAACCGTCATAAGGATTTTGGCCGGCGTCGCAAAGTATTTTAAATCGTTTTTTAGTTTCATAGTTCTATTCCTGGTCTAAAATTCTCTGTTTAGGAATGTGTTAAAAATTTGTGAAAGCAAAATAAAAATACCAATGGCAATCACCACGAAGGCCCAGACAAGCCGCCACTGTGTGAAAGTCACTATGATAATGACAGTTGCAAATGCCAGGCCGAATATCTTTGTGGTGTACCATTTGGCTGTGCTCAGGCCGGTAAGAGCTGTTCCCAGATACACAACAAGACCCAGTACTATGAAAATCCAGCCCTCGATGAAAACTCTTGCTGTTTGCGATATTGTGAAGAGTTCCGGCCTGCAGGCGTACCAATAAAGGCCGACCCAGACAAGCCCAATGGAGATAACAAAAGCTATCAATGCTCCGGCCAGTTTTGCGCCGAGTATAGTTTTTCTACTGGTCGAGCGATGAATCAGAAAGGGCCAAGTCCCTGTGAAATAAGGTATCCAGAAATGTCGAACGCCCAGAGTCAAACCAAGTCCGATAGATGTCAAGAGCAACCACATACCTGTTGCTGCCAATTTGGAACTGCGAGTGAGCCAATAAGTGTCAACTGTAGAGCCTGGTGAAAGATTCGTATAATACCGATTGCTATCTACCTGGTAAGCCTTTGCAAGCAAGCAAAAACCGCCAAAAGCAAATAATACAATTGCCGCCAAAATTAGCCAGGGTAAGTTCTCACGAAATTCTTTTCGCAACAATGCTGGGAATCTCATTTTATATTTCCTCCCACTGGAATAGTTTCTTACGGCCGGGCGGAGCAGTAAATTCAATGAACTGGTCTTCCAGGTTCATTTGTACGATTTTATATTCAGCAGCACCTGCTGATTTTGCACAATCGGCGATTTTTTCTTTATCGGTTCCGACTAATATTATCTCAAGCTCTTTTTCACTGCATTTGCAATGCAATAATCCCTCGATGTCGACATCAACCGGTGCCGAATCCTCAAAGCTAAATATTACCTTTTTGACTGCTGAGCGGAACTCTTCAAGCAAACAGTTTGCTCTTAAAACACCTCTGTCAATAACCGCTATGCGGTCGGCGACCCTTTCAACGTCGCCGAGGATGTGGCTGGAGAACAAAACCGTTCTGCCCTGACGCATAATAAGCTGGATCATGCCCTCTAAGAATTGTCTTCTGATAGCGGCATCAAGGCCGAGCGTTGGGTCGTCCATAATTAGAAGTTCCGGATTCGGAGCCAAAGCAAGGGCCAAAGAGACCTGTGCACGCTGGCCGTTTGATAGCTGTTTAATCTTTTGTTTTTTTGACAGGCCGAAGTACTCAATCATATCGACAAAGAACTTGTCGTCCCACTGCTTTGGAAAAAACGCCCGCTGAAATCTCTCCAACTCAGCGATGCTCATCCAGCGAAACAGCCGATGACCCTCGGTAACATAACCGATACGCTGACGAATTGCAGGAGCCAGAGCTGTAGAATCACAGCCCAATAGCCTCGATGAGCCTGCTGTCGGCCTTAGCAAGCCCATCATTAACTTAATGGCGGTAGTTTTTCCTGCTCCGTTTCGGCCGACAAATCCACAGATGCAGCCACGCGGCAATTGCAGGTCCAGATGGTCAACAGCAACAGTCCCGCCGAAATACTTTGTAAGAGCTTCTGTTTCCAATACTATCTCAGGCATTTTTTTTACTCTTCTTTCTTGTTTGACTGGCCAACAAATTTGTCTATTCTGGCTTTGAATACCTTGATTATATCCTGGGCTTGAAGACCTAAATTTAAGCCGCGACTAATGAGAGTATCCATTCTCTCGGCAAGGGTATTGATGTCTGCGGCATCGGCTTTGCGTAGCTTTGGGTCGGCAACGAATGTGCCGGAGCCGGTTTTTGTATTAACCAGGCCGGCTTGCTCTAATCGGCTGTAAGCCCTGGCGACCGTATTGGGATTAATCACCAATTCCGCAGCAAGCTTTCTGACCGCAGGTAGTTTGTCTCCGCTTGCGAGCTGCTTTTTTGCAATAGCCTCACTTATCTGCTCAGCAACCTGAATATAAACAGGCTCATTTGAACCGGGCGATATTTGAATCCATAAAGCCATAGTAAATCTCTGCCTAAGCTGTAAAAATTGTTATATATGTAATTAAAATGTATTAATACATATAATACATTATGTATTACTTGTCGTAGTTTGGCAAGTCTTTTTTGGAAAAAAACAAAAAAATTTTATGCAATCTCGAAAGTTTTTTACCTTTGGCCGCGCGATGGTTTTTGTGAACTGCCTATGTGGATTGTAAGTATAAATAATTAGGTATTAAGACGTATTACAAAATAAAATGAGGTAGCTGAAAAATGAACATACAAAAGGTTATAAAAAGACGTTTGATTTTGGCTGTTCCATTTTTATGTGTCTTTGTGGCTTGGGGATTGGGAGGATGGCTGTTGAGTTTTGCAGGAGAAATTTCCAATCCAATGAGTAAGATAATCATCGATGATTTCTCAAAGGAAACGAAAGATACAGGAGGCAACCTCAGATGGACATTGGTGGTTGGTCAAAAAGGTGATAATACAATTAGCGACGTAGAATTCGCACAGGATAATGGAAGGTCTTTCCTGCATATTAAGAGGCTCGTCCCCCCAAGGCGTAATTGGTACCTTGCAGGTGCTCGAACTGATTTAGCTGATAATAACGATGTCTTAAATGTTGCTGCTTGCGACGGAATATACCTGCTGGCAAACGGCAAACCAGCAATATGGATTCTGGGGATTTGGATGAACGACACAAAAGGTAAAACGCAGCTATACCAGGCACAATTTGAATTGAAAAGTAAATGGCAGGAAATCCGCATCCCAATTCGTAGTTTCAGGATATTACCGGTTAAGAAAACCCTGGATAGTAAGGAAATGCTATGGTTTGGTAGTAAAGAAAGATCAAAACAGGGAACCGTAGAGATATTCCTGGACGAGATTGGATTTTACATGGAGCAAAAAATGTACAAAAAACTAACTCCAAAGGAAGAACGCGTTATTGTTCGCAAAGGAACGGAGCGTCCTTTCAGTGGGAAATATAATAACTATTTTGAAAAAGGTGTATATACCTGTAAACGTTGTGGGGCTGAGCTGTTTGAGTCGGATGCGAAGTTCAAATCCGAATGCGGCTGGCCGAGCTTTGATGATCAGATCCCCGGGGCTGTGAGATGGCAGCCGGATGCCGACGGCATTCGGACAGAGATTATCTGTGCACGATGCGGGGCGCATCTGGGACATGTGTTTTTAGGTGAAAGATTAACACCTAAGAATACACGCTACTGTGTGAATTCTATTTCAATGGATTTTACACCGGCAGAAAAACGTCAGACTAATAGAGCAATATTCGCTTCGGGCTGTTTCTGGGGCACCGAGTATTATTTTCAAGCAACGCCCGGCGTAATATCAACAACGGTTGGCTACACCGGCGGCCATGTGGACAATCCCACTTATAAGCAGGTTTGTACCGACAAGACGGGCCACGCCGAGGCTGTCGAGGTGAGATTTAACCCATCGAAAATAAGTTATGAGCAATTAGCTAAGCTGTTTTTTGAGACGCATGATTTCACGCAGCTAAATCGGCAAGGGCCGGATATAGGGACGCAATACCGCTCCGCGATTTTCTACTTGAACGACCGGCAGAGACAGATTGCTACCCGGCTGGTCGAGGAGCTCAAGAAAAAAGCTTACGATGTGAAGACTCAAATAGCACCGGCCGGTAAATTCTGGCCGGCGGAGAAATACCACCAGAATTATTATGAAAAGACCGGAAAGGTTCCTTACTGTCACACATACAGAAAAATATTCTAATCATTTACTTTTACTCTTACTCATTTCTTGCCTTTTCCGATAATCCGTACAATAATACAGGAAACAGGAACTTTCATTCTTTGGCTTTTGGTTCGCTCGCTTGAAGGAAGAAATGCAATG
This sequence comes from uncultured Pirellulales bacterium, assembly GCA_964631175.1. Classification (GTDB taxonomy): domain Bacteria; phylum Planctomycetota; class Phycisphaerae; order Sedimentisphaerales; family Anaerobacaceae; genus CAZVWH01. Next base: position 15,841 of record CAZVWH010000029.1, read on the forward strand.
ACAGGTAAGGAATTCGTCAACTCTTTAGCAAATGGGAAAACTATGGATAGAGGGGCTGTTGAAAAGCGTGGTTCGCGGCTCTGATAGTTCGGGATTCATTATTCGGGGTTCTGAATTTGTTCTCACCATAGGCGAATATAATTGCCGTGATTTGTCTGAAGTTAGCTTTGCAAGAGCTTAATTTTGTTTTGCAAGGTTACAATCGCTCACAAAGCAGATGTCTCGACTACGCTCGACATGACACAATAACGTTTCCCAAAGCGCATACAATGCCTCGTCGGAGTTTACCCCTTCAACTGCGTTCAGGGCAGGCTCTGAGCGAAGCCGAAAGGGCTCGGCATGACAATATTATTTGAATAGATTTAATGTGACAGAGGCGTTAAAATTCTTTCTATATGAATAATAGAAATGTCTATATAATCGCTGGGCCCAATGGGTCAGGCAAAACAACATTTGCAATAAAGTTCCTACCCAAATATGTGAGGTGTCCAAATTTCGTTAACCCCGACCTGATTGCACAGGGGCTTTCGCCCTTTTCACCCGGCGCAGCCGCAATAAAGGCAGGCAAACTTGTCCTTGAGCAGATTCATCAGTTTTCAAATATAGGAGTAGATTTTGCCTTTGAAACGACACTTTCGGGTAAATTATATGTAAATCTGTTCAAATCTCTTAAGAAACAAAAGTATAAAATCCACATTTTTTTTCTTTGGATTCCCAACGCTGACCTGGCCATATCTCGTATAAAATATAGAGTCGCTCAAGGTGGCCATAATGTTCCTGTCCAGGATGTCCTTCGGCGTTTCAAACGTTGTATTTACAATTTCTTCAGTTTATATCAACCATTCATAGATTCGTGGATGTTATTTAACAATGCAGGTACAACTCCGATATTGATAGCTGAAAAGAAAAATGGCAAAATTAAGATTATCAACGAGGAATTATACAACAATATTGTTAAAGGTATTGGCGGTATATGAAAAAGAAACGTTTATCCTTACATGATAAGGCTATGTTGGCCATGAGAGAGGCTGTAAGAGAAGTAATCGAACGGCATAAAAAGGAGAAACTGCCGCTTGCTGTCTGGGACTTTAAGAAAAAGAAGGTTATATTAATGTCACCAGCCGCGGCTTTACGCAAATATAATAAAACCATACAGTCAGAATCCGGCAGTTAAATCTTCTCCTCGTCCATAAGAGGTTCATTAAAATAGCTAAATATACACTTTGTCCATCATTCTGGGGAATGGGATACACTGTCGAATGTGCTTTTCGCCAGTGAGCCATGCGACGGTTCGCTCGACGCCGAGTCCGAAGCCGCCGTGCGGCACCGAGCCGTATTTTCGCAGGTCCAAATACCAGTTATAAGTCTCTACATTCAAGCCCTGCTCGCGGATTCGTGTGACCAGCCTATCGTAGTCGTCCTCTCTGACCGAGCCGCCGATGATTTCGCCAAAGCCGGCAGGAGCAAGTAAATCGAAATTTAAAACTACTTTTTCATTGTCCCTGTCCGTCTTCATATAGAAGGCTTTGGCCTCTTTGGGATAGAGCGTAACGAAAACAGGTTTGTCGTGCATCTGTGAGATTATTGTCTCGTCTGAGCCGCCTAAGTCTTTGCCCCATCGGAATTCGGCTGCTAATTTAGCGTGCTTGGGATTGTTTTCAATTTTTGTACTCACTTCGTCTATTTCGACTCGAAGCTCGATCAGCTCGGCAGCGTTTTTATCTCTCTTCCACTGCTTAATCTGGCCTTTTTGTTCTTCTTCAAGAGACGCGATTCTGCTTTCCAGTTGCTGTTTTTGATTTTGCAGCTTGTGTAATTGCTGGCTCAGAAAATCTTTAGTTTTTGGCCCGGTGAGAATCTCAATAGCTTCGGTGTAAGTCACTCTATAGAAAGGCGGCTTGATTCTCTCCAGTGCTTCTATGTCGGCCCCCAACGTTTCAAGCTGACTTTTATTTTCCTGTAGAACTCGCTCGACTATAAATGAGACGAAATTCTCTGCTAATTCGAGCAGGCCGTCGAGGTCGATAAAGGCTAATTCCGGCTCGACCATCCAGAACTCGGTGAGGTGCCTGCGCGTTTTACTTTTCTCAGCTCTGAAGGTCGGACCGAAACAATAGACCTTGCCGAAACTCATCGCTGCTGATTCGAGATACAATTGGCCGGTCTGAGTCAGATGCAGCGGATTTCCAAAATAGTCAACTTCAAAAAGCGTTTGCTGGTCTTCGCCGATTATCGTTGTAAAGATGGGGGTGTCGATTAGTATAAAGCCGTTGTCGTTGAAAAATCTGCGGATGGCATCAATAACAGTATGACGGACTTTTCCTATGCACCATTGAAGTTGTGAGCGAAGGTGCAGGTGACGGTTTTTAAGAAGGAAATCGACGCCATGCGATTTTGGTGTTATGGGATAACCTTCAGCCGGCGATATTATTTGTGCATCGGTCACAACCAACTCGTAGCCGCCAACGCTTCTTTGGTCTGCGCGGATTGTGCCGGTTATGGTCAGAGATGATTCCTGCCCCAGATGTCTTAGCTTCTCGAAAAGTTCGTCCGGTACTTTGCCTTTCTCAACAACACACTGGCAAAGTCCTGTGCCGTCACGAACAATCAAAAATTGAATCTTTCCGCTGGAGCGGGCCTGATACAACCATCCTGCGAGGGTGACTTGCTGTCCCACATGATTTCTTAATTCGGATATATAAGCTTTTGTACTATTCGCCATCTTCCTGTTTCTCTTGACTTGTGTGACTTCTTGGTGGCCAGATTATCCAATCATCTGCACCGTTTTTATATTGACCTTTATACTGTCCCTTTTCATCGATATTGTTTTCGCCTTTGCTGTAGAAAATAAATTCTTCATCGGAAATTTTATAGACAAATTCGCTGCCATTTGTCGGATCGATAAAGATTTCTTCCGGTGCGAAGGATTTTACCCCATCAAGGTTCCCAGGCCAGTTTCCATTTTTGTTCTTATAGCGTCTTAATGCGATTAGAAGCTGGGCTGCAATTCGCCCTCTCTCAGCACGTATAAGCAAGGTATGAAGCCTATAAAGGGATTTCTTTGAGAGTCCTGCAAGCTGTTCAAATATACCATATCGGTGCAATCCGAGGTTAAATTGAGTAATGGGAACATCTCGCGGGTCTTTCGTCCAATCAAAATCAGACTCAAGCATCTGATTATAATTTTGGTATATCCTTTCCAGTATCTTAGCAGAGTTTTGTGGTGATGACGGAAGACAAAACCAATGCAGTACCGTCTTTGCTTTTATGAGTTTTTTATGCCAGAAACCTGGATAAGCAAATGATTGCATATTTGAATTTATTTTTTGATTACCATATTTATTGCTTTCGAGCAGCTTTCTCCAGTAAGCTCTTGTTTTGGCCCATGGGTCTCGGCTAATCCTTATCTTACCATTTGCATTTACCTGATAATAATTACCTAATCTATATTTTGCAGATAATCTCTCACACTCTAAAACCTTAGAAAATTCAGTGGTCCAGTCTAATTTAATTTCTGATAAGGCATTTTCAATAAGCCTCAGTCGTTCTTCAGTAGCATCGCCTTCTACGATAAATCTTCTGAGCTGGCCGATAGCTAAGGCTTCGATAGCAATTCCAACCAACATATCATTTATTATTGGCTGCTGGCATTGGTGTTTTCCCATTTGAACTGTAGCGATGTACTTTTCAACGGCTTGTTTGGTACGTCCTTCGGCAATATCGTTATTTGCCGCCGAGATAAGCAAGAATGCCCAGCGTCTTATTGCCTGTGACCGAACAGCCCATTGTTCATTCGTTACGATATTTGCCTTTATTGGGAATCGACATTTATCAGTTTTAGAGGCTTCAAGTAATTTTGCGATTTTGTCTTGTTGTTCTTGCAGCCATTCAGCAAGTTCGGGATGTTCCTTGCTTGACCAGGGTTGGCGCATGGGCAATTTGTCATCTGCTGCATCAGGGCGACGCACGTACGCATTGTAATTTGCCAACAATTGGTTGTAGATTAATGCAGCGTTTTCTTCAGGCGGTATCGCATATTTAGATTCGAGTGCTGCCAGTTCTTCATTAAAAGTGTATGGTTGCCAGCCCTCATCATCGGGCAAAAAGACCCAGATAATTAGAACTACAGTGACAGCAGCGGCTGAGACCCAAAACCATTTTCTCAATCGCTTCGGTAGGATAGTACAGGCCAAAAAGATTATTGCCAGCAGCGTTATTATCTTCCAGGGTGCCTGAAAAACCAATCCCAAGACCAGCAAAATTGCAAGTAGTGCCAGGCCGATCCATTTGAGAACTTGCCTGACAACGCCGCGTTTTTTGTTTTCCTGCTTTTCTTCGGCCATTTTACATTTCAAGTTTTCCACGCAAGTGGTTGATGAGCTGGTCGGTTGATACCCTTACTTGTTCCATCGAGTCACGGTCTCGGACGGTGACGGTGCTGTCCTGTAAGGTTTGTCCATCTACAGTGACACAGAATGGCGTGCCGGCTTCGTCCTGTCTGCGGTAGCGCCGGCCAACCGCACCTTTTTCATCGTAGAAGCAATTGAAATACTTTTTAAGGTCGTTGTAGATATTCTTTGCTACTTCCGGCATGCCTTCTTTTTTGACTAACGGAAAGATGCCGACCTTTATGGGTGCAAGTGAGGGATGGAATCTTAATAGGTTCCTCGTTTCGCCGCGAACCTCTTCTTCATCGTAGGCATCGACCAAAAAGGCAAGGGTACTCCTGTCGATGCCGGCACTCGGCTCGATAACGTACGGGATATAGCGTTTTCTTTTCTCGTCATCGAAGAAAGAAAGCGGCCCCGACTGGTAATTTTCAGCCTCTTCGGCAAGTCTAATGTTCGTCAGGTTCCGGTCATTCTCAAACCATTTATTAAGTGTTCTCATTCCGCGCTGGTGCTGGCGCAGGTCGAAGTCCGTTCGGTTGGCGATGCCTTCCAGCTCCTGCCAGTCGCCTCTGCCAAAGGGAAATTTATATTCCACGTCAACGCAGGCCTTTGCGTAGTGGGCAAGCTCATCAGGGTCGTGGTCACGGAAATGTAGATTTTCTTTTTTTATTCCGAGCTCGAGATACCAGTTGAATCGCTGCTCTTTCCAGTGCTCGTACCACTTCTCGTCCGTGCCCGGCTCGCAGAAGAATTCAAGCTCAGCCTGCTCAAATTCGCGGGTGCGAAAGATGAAAGCCTTGGTGGTGACTTCATTGCGAAAGCTCTTTCCTATCTGAGCGATGCCGAAGGGGATTTTGACTCTTGTAGTATCGAGGATGTTTCTAAAGTTGACGAAAATGCCCTGCGCCGTTTCCGGACGCAGATACATCAGCATCGAATCATCGGCGTTGGCGCCCATCTGGGTTTCAAACATCAGCCGAAAGGGCATCGGCTCGGTGAACCGGCCGACGGTGCCGCAGTTGGGACATATTTTGTTGCTCAAATCCTGAGCTTTGATTTTAGCAGCTTCGATTGAGATGTGTTCGGTATGCTCTTGTGTCCCTCCGCTCCCTAACGGTCGCGGCTCTGTTTCTGCGACTTTATCCCGAAGGTGGTCTATTCGTGTTCTGACGTTGCACTTTTTGCACTCAGCTACGAGGTCGGCGAAGTGGTCGGCATGGCCGCTGGATTTCCAGACCAATGGGTGCATCAGGATACTGCAATCCAGGCCTACAACGTCGTCTCGCATCTGGACAACGCTTTTCCACCAGGCCTTTTTGACATTATTTTTTAATTCGACGCCGAGCGGGCCGTAGTCGTAGCAGCTTGCCAGGCCGCCGTAGATTTCGCTGGACTGAAATATAAAGCCCCTTCGCTTGCACAGCGATACGATTTCGTCAAGCTTAGTAATTTTAGCCATATCCTGTCTCCATATCCTTCGACCCGGCTCAGGACGGGATTATCAATCGGCCTATTATATAGGTAAAGACGCCAATTACAAGGAATGAAATGAGCAGCAGATTATACAAGCCTGCCACGGGCGCTTTCCTGAGCATTTGCCGGCAGCGAAGCGTCGCCGAAGCCCCCTTGGGGGCAAAGGCGAAGGCGACGCAATGGCCTAAGCCATGCTGTGCATAGTTCTTTTCTTGTCCTGAGCGATCTGTGGTGAGCAAACCTGTCTTGAGCGTAGTCGAAAGAGTCGAACCAAGTCGAAGGAATAGTTCTTTGTTATAGCATTGTTATTAGTAGTAGGACATTTTTGTCCTACTCGAAAACCATTTTTGTCCAAGTAGAGTGGACAAATCTTATCCGGTTTTGCCAACAACCTACGAGCCACAAAATAGAATTACTTGACAAAACTTATAATGGTATTTAGTGTCCTTATATAGGAGATATTTGTGAACAAAAACATCGTGGCCGACAAAGAAAAAATCCGTGATTTTCGTAAGCGTCATTACATTCATAAGTTAGCTGTTTACGGCTCGGCGCTTCGTGGTGATTTCGGTCCAGGTAGTGATATTGATGTGCTGGTTGATTTTATGCCTGGCCATGTCCCTGGCTTCTTTCGATTGTTCGATATGGAAGAAGAGCTATCGGTTATATTCGGCGGCCGCAAGGTGGATTTGAGAACGCGGGAGGATCTGAGCAGATATTTCCGAGATAAAGTGGTTGCCGAAGCACAGGTGCAATATGTTCGAGGATGACAGTATTCGCATTCGCCATATTCCTGATGCTGCCCGTGAAGCGGTTGCCTTCTCGAAAGGCTGCAACCAGGCTGACTTGAATAGCGACCGTCAATTGAACTTATCTTTAGTTAGGCTGCTTGAGATCATTGGTGAAGCGGCCCGGGGCATTTCAACGGATTTTCGGCAAGCTCATCCGGATTTGCCATGGAAGAGTATGGTTGGAATGCGGGATAAACTCATACACGCCTATTTTGACATCAACCTGGATGTGGTCTGGGAAACAGTCACACAAGACTTACCATCCCTTATCGCACAACTGGAAAAGATAGTATCAGATTAAAGCCGATTATTGTATTTTACCTGCTAATTTACTCCCCTTTGCGTAGCCGCTTCGGCGGAGCGAAGTTGCGGGGTTTTGCTGCTATTTTAAGTAGAATTCTCCATGAAAGTAAGAATCTGCATAATCGGAGCCGGACCGGCGGGCCTAATGGCAGCGATTCATTCTGCTGGTTCAAGAGCCGAAACAGTTGTGCTTGAGGCCAATGAAAACGTCGGTCGAAAACTTCTTCTAACCGGAGGCGGACGGTGCAATTTTACACATATTGCTATTATTGATGAGCTTGTAAGAACCTTTCGGGCTACGGCTGGCTTCGCCCGGACGAGTGGGGCTAAGGGCAGCCTGTCCTCCGTGCCTACTCCGCCGAAGCGGCTGCGAAGGCCGGAAGCACTGCGAATGGTGGAATTTCTCCGTCACAGCTTCTACCAATTTCCGCCGGTGTCGGTTCGGCAGTTCTTCCAAAAACACGGCCTTATTAGTAAGGTCGAGGATGACGGCTGTGTCTTTCCAGCTACCAACCGTGCTGAAGACGTAAGAGATGTTTTATTGGCAGAGGCAAAAAGGCTCGGCGTGCGCTTTATTTTTTCAAGAAAGGTTGTGAGCATTGAAAAATGGCAGGGACATTTCATTATCAGGACGTCCAGAGAGATAATCGAAGCCGAAAAAGTGATTATTGCCACAGGAGGTATGAGTTACCCCCACACCGGCTCGACAGGGGATGGCTATAAATTCGCTAAGCACTTTGGCCATACAATTATCCAGCCGAGAGCTTCTTTTGTGCCGTTGGTAACGCGCGAAAGCTGGCCGAGCGATCTGGCCGGAACGTCAGTAAATAATGTGAAAATAACCGCATCAATCAATAAGAAAAAAATAGTTGTAACAGGTGCACTGCTTTTTACGCACGATGGTATCGGCGGGCCGGCTGTGCTTGAACTGAGCCGATTAGTCACAGACTTTCTGCCAAGTGAGAAAAATCCGCTTAAGATTTTTATTGATTTAGTCGCCGTCTCCAGCGAAGAAGAACTTGAAAAGATGATTCTCAGGCAAATCAGCGAGCATCCCCACAAAACCGTTGCTAATATCTTGGCTGAAATTGTTCCTCGGCGAGTGTCGCAGATTCTGTGTGAGCAGTTTGATTTTCCAGCTAAGCTTTATGCCAATCAGTTAAGTAAAGACACGAGAAGGAAACTGCTGCACCTTCTAAAGGCTCTGCCTCTTTCGATTATGCGCACCAGGCCTATCGCTGAGGCGATGGTGACACACGGCGGCGTAAATGTAACTGAAATAAATCCCAAAACAATGGAGTCGAAGATTTGTCCGGGCTTATTTTTCGCAGGCGAGGTAATTGATGTTGATGGTCCTTGTGGCGGCTACAATCTTCAGATGTGCTGGTCAACCGGTGTCCTGGCCAGCTCATCCGCCGCCCAAAGTAAACAAACCTCGCAATAAACCTGTCCCCTCGGCCTTGCTCGGGGCAGGCATGAGCAAGGTCGATCGCTGATTCCCAGGGAAAGGATTCCGGCGCTAAATGTTTAGCCCCGCAATTTATTGCGGGGTTCCTGTGGTTTTACCGCCGGTTTTTAACGCAATACGCAATACGCAATTCATCCTTCGCAGCCCCTAAGGGGCGGAGAACGGATACGCGATACGCAATACGAAACTTGTCCTGAGCGCAGTCGAAGGATACGAGCCACGAATCGGCCGGGCCTTGGGATACCAAGCCGATAAAAAACATAAAATAAATGTGAAAAATCTCCCGATCACATTAAGGTACCACACTTTAACAATATATTGTAAATGAGTTATGCAAATAGTCCTTTTGACTAATCAAAAAGACTACTCGCATTGTATAATAGTTCATCTTGATACTAACGATGTGAAATTTGCTTTGAAGGCTAAATGCATATACATTTCGGGATTGGAATCTGTGGTTCAATACGCAGTACGCAATACGCAATTTATCCTTCGCAGCCCCTAAGGGGCGGAGAACGGATACGAAATACGAGCCACGAATCGGCCGGGCCTTGGGATGCCAAGCCGATAAAAAACATAAAATAAATGTAAAAAATCTCCCGATCACATTAAGGTACCACACTTTAACAATATATTGTAAATGAGTTATGCAAATAGTCCTTTTGACTAATCAAAAAGACTACTCGCATTGTATAATAGTTCATCTTGATACTAACGATGTGAAATTTGCTTTGAAGGCTAAATTCATATACCTTTCGGGATCGAAATCTCCGGTTTAATACGCTGTATGAAATACGAAACTTGTCCCTTCAACTATGTTCAGGGCAAGCTCTGAGCGAAGTCGAAGGATTACACAGAGAAAGGCAAATAATCAACATCGAAGATCCGCTTTTGACGGAATAAATCAAAAATGAGATTTTGCTTGTTATCTTGAGGTTTCTATGTTAACATTCTTAACGATGGTTAACATAGGTTAATAAGCTGTTTTAGAAATAACCAGAGGTTTTTATGACTAAGGGAGAATTTATTACCATTCCGCAATTAGCCAGGATTTTGGGTATCAGCAGAATCGCTGTGTACAGGAAGGTAAAAAAAGGCCAAATAAAGGGGGTAAAGATTGGACGGGCTTTCGCTATTCCTCAGAAACAAATAGCAGCTATTTTAGGCAAGGCTCTGCGTCAAGAGGATAAAAAGGAAATTGACCGCGCTTTAAAAAAGACAGTTAAAGAATATGGTCAAACGCTGAAGCTGTTGGGCTTAGAATAATGAAGGCAATAACCTTAAAGGAGGTTGAGTACATCGCTTTTCGGCTGGCGCAAGAGATGCTTACATTCAATGAGCCGATTCCGGATTTTTCCACGCGATTTCCGAATGTTTTGGAAAGCTGTTTGGCTACACCTTTTCAAAGCTTTGCGAAGAAGTCGCTATATCCAACTTTTGTGTCCAAAGCGGCTATGCTTTTTTATCTTCTTATCAAAAATCATCCTTTTCAAAACGGCAATAAGCGCATCGCGATGACCACTTTGTTCGTGTTTTTATACAGGAACGGAAAATGGCTCAAGGTCGATACGCAGGAGCTTTACAATTTTACAGTGTGGGTTGCACAAAGCCCGCGCACCGTCAAGGACGAAACCGTCAAGGCCACGGAAAAATTCTTAAAAACGCATTTGGTAAAACTCGAGATATAATCCCGCATAAAACCCCACGTAGAACGTGGGGCTAAATATTTTTGTTTAGCCGTCGCCGCACCGGCGACGGTCTCTGGCGGGTTTTAATAATATACGAAATACGAGCCACGAATCGGCCGGGCCTTGGGATGCCAAGCCGATAAAAAACATAAAATAAATGTAAAAAATCTCCCGATCACATTAAGGTACCACACTTTAACAATATATTGTAAATGAATTATGCAAATAGTCCTTTTGACTAATCGAAAAGACTACTTGTATTGAATAATAGTCTATCTTGATATGATATTAACGATGTGAAATTTGCTTTGCGGGCTAAACGCATATACATTTCGGGATTGGAATCTGTGGTTCAATACGCAGTACGAAATACGCAATTCATCCTTCGCAGCCCCTAAGGGGCGGAGAACGGATACGCGATACGCAACACGAAATGTGAGCCACGAATCGGCCTGGACTTGGGACGGGATTCCTCGGCTTCGCTCGGGATAAGTTTTGGTTTGACAAACGCTGTTCTTTTACATATGATACATAGCCAAACCAAAAAGCATATAATTTTAGCGGGGTTCTTATTTATGGGTGTATTTGATTTGTTCTCCAAGCGCCAGAAGAAGTTGCGTGGCGAGGTGCCGGATATTTATATATATGATGATATTCCTCAACCTTTGAGAGTGCAGATAGTTCACATCCTCCGAAAAACCCTTGGTAGTGAAAATGATTATCTTTCTTGTCCCCATCGTTATGAATACCCTAAAGTTAGGACTACATACAACGGGATAAATAAAATACTGTGTAAAGAATATGGAGTTTTTTCACTGGTTAAATGTCCTTCACGTAACTGTGTTGTTGAAGATGTTTTTAATTTTTTTCTAGATGAAAAAGACTGCGAAAAGGTTTTAGATGTTATTGAGTTAAGTTTTAGGTGTATAGATAATCTTACAAGAGATTGGGAATACTTACATAAACATAAAGATGATGCATCGGAAGAAGCAAATGACGCGATAAATGAACTTAATGCCCGATTCAAAGAGAATGGCGTAGGTTATGAATTTCGAAATGGGGAGATAATTCGCGTAGATTCGGAATTTATTCACGCCGAGGCTGTCAAGCCGGCATTAAAACTTCTTTCAGAAAAAATTTATGAAGTTGCAAATCAAGAGTTTTTGCAGGCTCATGAGCATTATCGACATATGCGCTATAAAGATTGTCTTGCATGGGCACTGAAATCTCTTGAGAGTACTATGAAAGCTATCTGTGGCAAAAGAAAATGGCCATATAATCAAAATGATCCAGCTAAGAGACTTATTGAGATTTGTTTTGAAAATAAGTTGGTTCCCACTTTTTGGCAATCACATTTTTCTGCACTGCGAGCAACCTTAGAAAGTGGTGTCCCGACAGCAAGGAATGTTTTGGGCGGTCACGGCAATGGCACAATTCCAATCGAAGTTCCACTGCACTTGGCTGCATATTGTCTTCATATGACGGCATCAACGTTGGTATTTCTCATTGAAGCGGAGAAGAATTTATCATAACCATTAATATTCTATAGCAACTCAAAGGATAGATGTCATCGCGAGCGACTTGTCCGTCGTAGCCTTGGCGAAGACGGAAGCGAAGCAATCTCGAACCTTTCGGTGCTTTTTTCGCTCATCGGGCAAGAGATTGCCACGGTCCTTCGGGCCTCGCAATGACAATCCATCAAAGCATGTTTGATAGAGCACATATAAAGTTCTTCTCTTTATTGCTCGCGGTAGTATTGCATGGCTTCGGGGATTAGATCTTTGATGTTCTGGATGCGAGTCTCGTCGGCTGGATGCGTGCTTAAAAACTGCGGTACCTTTGCCCCTTTCTTGGCCGCGGACATCCTCTGCCAAAAGGCGACGGCCTCATGCGGATTATAGCCGGCCATAGCCATAAAGATAAGGCCCAAATGGTCGGCCTCATTCTCGTGCACCCTGCTATAGGGAAGCAAAAAGCCCAACTGCGTACCGATGCCGTAAGACTGCTTAAAAAGCTCCTGCGTCTGGGCGGGCCTTGTTTCTATGGCACTTTCCAAAGCCATGCCGCCCATATTTACCAAAAGTCCCTGCGTCATTCTCTCTGAGCCGTGCTTGGCGAATGCGTGCGCTATCTCGTGGCCCATCACAACGGCAAGGCCGGCCTCCGTCTGCGTGATTGGCAATATGCCGCTATAGATTACTACTTTGCCGCCCGGCATGCACCAAGCGTTGACGTTGGGGTCTTCGACCAGATTAAATTCCCATTGATAATCCTCAATTTTCTCATAGCAGTAGTTTTCTATACAGTATTTCTCGACAGCAGCTCGGATTCGATTACCCACGCGTTTTACCATCTGGGTCTGCTCAACGTTACTGCTGAGCTTGTGCTCTGAGAGAAACTGGCTGTAGGACTGGAAAGCCATAGAGTTGATAAGGAAATCCGGAACGATATTGAATTGCTGTCTGCCTGTAATCTCGACCTCTGAACAGGAGATTTGCATCAGCAGAAGCCCGCAGAGGGTCACTACTATTAGCCTTTTGGAAGTTTTCATGGTATCTCTGCCTTGCTTAATTTGATAATTTAATACCTAATTCTTTCAATGCAGAACGAACTTGATTGCGGACTTGCTGAGCGATTTCTATGGCTCTGTCAACTTCAGCTTTTGTGACTTCTTCACATTCGCCGGGATACCGCGTTGTGATTGCATAGGAGGTCAGTTCTTCTGCGTCTTTCAAATTTGCAGGCCAACCGGCGTATTCACCGCATAACTCAAGCAGGATTGATATATTATGCGTGTAAGGAAAATCAATACCGCAGCAAACCAGATATGCTTTTAGGTATTTCTCTGCGCATTGCTGGGTGTGGTACGCAATCAGTCGATACGGACGTCTATGTTTGCTGCGAATGGTCATCACGTCCTGTGCAAGGCGCAGATCCTCATCGGCATGGTCAGTCCATTGCCTTACTTTGTGGGAGATTTCTTCATTGGGAGGTTTCATAAAGTACTTTTCCTTCCAACCAAGCAGGTCTGGCGATTGTTCCCGGTATGTACCGGTCCCGCTCGAATTCATCCGGCGTTAAAATCACTACATCTCTTGCCAATTTCAAGCCGATCAGTGACCTGTCCATTTCAAGCATTAACTGGCGGCGTTTACCCTCAAAGCGGCAAACGACGAGGATGTCAACATCGCTACGGTCGTCGGCTGTGCCTCTTGCCTGTGAGCCGAAGAGAATGATTCTTTGAGGGCGAAAGGAACTTACCAGTCGCTCTTTAATTTTTTGAAGTACTTCATTGCTGATCATAATATAATTATAAACTACTGGAATGGAAACTTCAATCGGCCTTCATGTAAACATTCCCGCCAATTAAAACATGGGCTATTTTTCGTCGATTTCGTTCCTTATCTGACTCAACAGGTTTATAGCCTCAATTGGAGTTAAGTTATTGATGTCTGTAGATGATAATTTGTCCAAGACGGATTTATGTTTTTCCACAAAGAGCAGCTCCTCATTCGGCTGTTTTGTTTTATGCTGGGCGAGGCGGTCGCCGGTCGCTTCCTTAGCGAAAGACGCTTCAAGCTCTTCCAATATTTCAGCACTTCGCTTGACGATGGATTTCGGCACGCCGGCCAATTTAGCAACGTGGATGCCGTAGCTTTTGTCTGTTCCGCCGGGCAGAATCTTGTGCAAAAAAACAACCTCGTCCATCCATTCGCGAACAGCAACGTTACAGTTTTTTACATTCGCGAACAGCTCAGCTAATTCTGTGAGCTCGTGATAATGTGTTGCGAAGAGCGTTCGGCATTTAATGTTATTTGCGATATGCTCGGTAATGGCCCAGGCAAGGGCCAGGCCGTCGTAGGTGCTTGTGCCGCGGCCAACCTCGTCAAGAATAACGAGGGATTTTTCAGTAGCATTATTGAGGATGTTTGCGGTTTCGGTCATTTCGACCATAAAGGTCGATTGACCGCGAACAAGTTCGTCAGAAGCACCAACGCGAGTGAAGATTCTATCGACTAAGCCGATGGTGGCCTGCGAAGCGGGGATAAAAGAGCCGGCCTGTGCCATCATGACCAGCAGGGCATTTTGTCTTATATAGGTGCTTTTGCCGGACATATTAGGGCCTGTGATAACAAGGATGTCACCGGCGCCGCTGCCAAGCTCGATATCGTTAGGGACAAACTCCGGGCCGAGTGTTTCAGCTAAGACAGGGTGTTTACCATCGCGGATGGTAAGCTCGCCGCCATTGGTCATTTTGGGGCGGATGTAATTACGCCGTTTGGCTAAGTAAGCCAGCGCAGATAGACAATCGCACTGTGCGACGGTATCGGCAAGGGCTTGAAGTCGGCTTATGTACCCAGCAGCCTGTCGGCGAATCTGGTCGAACAATTGCTGCTCCAATTCGAGGGCCTTTTCATCGGCACTTAGGGCCTGGGTTTCATACTCTTTTAGCTCCTCGGTGATGTAGCGTTCAGCGTTTTTGATTGTTTGCTTGCGGACGTAATCAGCCGGGACCTTGTTTGCTGATGAGTGAGTGACTTCAATATAGTAGCCGAAGACCTTATTGTAGCCGATTTTCAGGTTACCGATGCCGGTCCGCTCAACCTGTTCTTTTTGATACCGTCGCAGCCAGCTTTGGCCGTCTCGGGAGATTGAGCGCAGGCGGTCGAGCTCTTCGGAAAAGCCGGCTCGTATTACGCCACCATCGCGAAGATGTGAAGGAGGGTCCTGCTCGATTGCCGCCTCAAGCAGGTCGGCTAATTCATCCAGACTGTCACATTGGCCGGCTAACCGCATAAGCAGATCTGCACCGAACTGCTGCAGGATTTGGCGCAATTTCGGTATTTGCCGAAGTGTCGCTGCAAGAGCAACTAAATCTCGCGGCGTTGCTCTGAATATGCTGATGCGGGCTGTGATTCTTTCGGTATCGGATATTTTTGAAAGCAGTTTGCGAATATCGGTTAATTTGGCGTCACTATTCTTTAATTCTTCGATGGCGTCCTGGCGCAGCTCGATTGCACCGGGGTCACATAGCGGCATACACAGCCAGTTTCTTATCATCCTGCCGCCCATACCGGTTAGTGTCTGGTCGAGACAATCGAGAAGCGTTCCCTTTTGGCTTTCGGTGCGAAGCGTTCGCAGGATTTCCAGACTCCGTAGGCTGGTTGGGTCGATTTGCAGGAACTTTTGACGATTTATTTTTTTCAAACTCTGGATGTGGCCGAGCGTTGTTTTTTGAGTTTCGTTGAGATATTCGATAATAGCACCGGCTGGAGAAATCAGGCCATCGTCGGTGTCGCTGATGCCGAAGCCTTCGAGGGTGGTGGTGCCGAAATGTTTTAGCAGGCGCTGCCTTGCCTGATAGGGGTCGAAATACCAGGCGGGCCGTTCAGTTACGGTGGCTTTGGTCAATTGAGCAATGTCTTTTGCCAGTTTTCTCATCTCGGCTTCGAACAGCTCGCCGCGTCTGTCTGCAAGGAGACACTCTGCTGGATTTAACCTGAGCAGCTCATCGAGTAAATTTTTTTCCGGAAGATTCTGAACAAAAAAGTGGCCGGTCGAAATATCAATCCAGCTAATCGTGGCTTGTTGTTTTGTGTCCAGAGATGCTGCACAGAGGAAATTATCTTCTTTGGCGTTTAGCAGGATGTCATCGGTGATCGTGCCGGGGGTGACAATTCGCACGACGTCGCGCTTAACGACGCCCTTTGCGGTTTTAGGGTCTTCGACCTGCTCGCAGACGGCGACTTTGTAGCCGGCCTGCAGCATTTTTTTCAGGTACCTCTCAACAGCGTGATACGGCACGCCGGCAAGCGGGATGGGATTGTCGCCTTTGCTTCGGCTGGTCAGCGCTATGCCACAGACTCGCGAGCAGATTTCGGCATCCTCGTAAAAGGTCTCGTAGAAATCGCCCATGCGAAAAAACAGTATGCAGTCCGGATATTTCCGCTTGAATTGGTGAAACTGCTTCATCGCCGGCGTCAGTTTTTCGGTCTCGATAGCCATACCACGAGATTATACACCGACCGGCCCATTTAGCAAGTGGCCCAGCTACAAGTTAAGAGGCTTTGCTCTATTCACCCGCCTTCGCAGCCGCTTCGGCGGGTTACGCCGAAGATGTTTATCCTTCGTAGTAGTTCTACTACGGAGAATGGAG
>CAZVWH010000030.1:0-20050 GCA_964631175.1 uncultured Pirellulales bacterium
TGGTAATTGGTAATTGGATTTGTAATTTAACCAGTTACCATTTAACCAATTTGGGATATTAGCTATGCCACTACATGTTAGATCAATTGCGATAAGTACCACCGTGATATGCTTTTTCGGCTTGGGCTTTATTTGTTGGATTAGCGGTCTTTCACCATTTACCTGCTGCAAAAGGTCTCTGATAGGTGCAGCAATCGCGTATATAACAGCCAGCATAGCTGTCAAAATAGTCAATGCTATTTTAACCAATGCGATGATTACAAGCCAAGTAAATCAAAATTTAGACCAATCGCGGTCGAAGCAAAAGGATAAAGCAAGTGACAACAAAGACTGAAGAAATTGTTGTGGATTCTCACGATGCAGAACCTAAGGCCCCTGCAGCTTCTTGCCCGCCGCCCCGACTCGCGTCGGCAGACGCGGGTGCAGGCCAAGCAAGAGCGGCGGTTCAGAATGAGATTGAGGACGGCACGGAGCATCTAAAGGCCGTAGCAGCACGCACATACTCGGGCCAAAAAAGACCGGCCGTCTCGCCAAAGACAGGCTGGCTGCTCGACGATGAGCAAATAGCACAACTGCTGCCTATGGTCCACAAAATAGCTCACCGCGCCGCTGTCTATATTAAGCCGCCATTATCATTCGAGGATTTAGTCTCGGCTGGTACAGTCGGACTGGTAAGGGCTGCCCGCGATTTCGACGCATCACACGAAGCCGAGTTTAAGACTTACGCCTATATCAGAATAAAAGGGGCCATTCTTGACGAGCTGAGAAGCTCATCATTGCTGCCTGTAAATGTAAACAAACAAGTTAGAAATGCCCGCCAACTCTACCAAAAAATCACTGATCAGACAGGTACCGCACCGACTGATGACGAGTTAGCTGAAAAACTGGGAATAACGGTTGATGAAGTTTACGAACTATTCGAAAATGCCCGTATCCAGCACTTTGTCTCAATCGATGGCTTAATGGATGACGGCTACACACCGAGCGGTTTCCTGTCAGCACGCAATGGACGGGACACAGCCACTCCTGATAAGCAGATGGAGCAGGCTGAGCTTATAGATGAGCTAAGCCAAGCCATACAGCAACTGGGCCAAAGACGAAGGCAGATCATCTTGCTCTATTATCAGCAGCATCTGACGATGAAACAAATAGCTGATTTGTTCAAGATTACTGAATCACGGGTCAGTCAGTTGCATGCAAGTGCTCTGTTCAGCTTATCCGTAAAATTGAGGCAATGGAAAGATGACAGATAATGATTACAACATAATTAAACCGGTAGAAAGTTTAACACATATCGCAGGGTCAGCTCCTGTAAAGCAGCGTGAGAAAAGAAAAAATCGGCACAATTTACCTGCCGACCATAAGGAGCAACGAGAATCTACCGAAGAGGAACTAAATGAGCCGGTGGAGCCGGAGAGCCAAACCGTAAAACCCACTGATGATGAAAACGACCGGCATTCTATTGATTACTGCGCATGACTTAACCCCCGCAATAAACCTGTCCCCTCGGCCATGCTCGGGGCGGGCCTGAGCAAGGTCGAAGGATTGCGGGATTAAATATTTAGCCCCCAAATTTATTTGGGGGTCTTTCTGCCAATTAAAAGAGAGAAGACAGATGGATAAAGCATTGGGACACATTTTAAGAAGCGACGAGGTTAAGCTGGAAGGACAAGTCCGACTGCAAACGAAGCAGTCCCTCCGCTCCGGGGGAATCGAGGCAGGTTCGCCGAGCTCGGCTATGCAGTCCGCCACAGCAGCAATCGTAGAAAACCATCCTGAATTTGCCGTTATAGAAATAACCTGTCGCTGTGGTGAAAAAATGTACTTAAGGTGTGAGTACGCCGGTCAAGAAAGTCAAAAAAGCAAAGAGTAAAAAATAGAATTGTGAAATCACCACTTTGTGGTGATAATTTCCTGAATTTTACATTTTGATATTTGATATTTAACTTTGAGAAAGATATCTGGAGAAAAATAATGAAAGCCAATAAAAAAATCATACTTTTGCGGTCGTCATTACTACTAATGCTTCTGCTGTCGAGCTGCTCGCAACCCCAGGGACCCGCCTTCGGCGGGGATGTTTCTGCTCCATCCAAATCCGCAGCTCGACCAAGCTCTACCAATGTCCTCAATTCAGAGCCTATCCTTAAGGCCGAGGGCGAGACGGACTCGCCGAAACCTAAGCAGCAAAGCCAGTCACAGCAGATTGTAAAGAGATTTCAAGAACCCATCATCCAAGGTCAAAGCGCCTTGGAATCCGCGATAGAGCTTTCACATAAGTACGCCAATCTTTCCGATGAGACCGCCGGGCTGCGGCAACAAAACCAGAATCTTATCGACGAGAACCGTCAACTCAAAGAGCAGATCGGTGCACTTGACACTAAATTGAAGCAGACGCAAAAGGAGTTAACCGAGGCCAATAATCTTTTGATTGAGATGCGCATAGAATTAAATAGCTGGAAAACGGATATTCTCGGTTTTCGTGATGAGATGCGGCAAGCCGAATCAGCCCAACTGGAGGCCCTGCTTAAGATACTTAAGATGCTCGGTGGAGAGGTAACAACCGAATCGAGACAGACTGATAATGGAGGCTCAACTGAGGCGGGTACTGCACAAGCTGAATCTGATGATACTTCAGGTAAGGATAAATCAAATGAATAGGTCAAGAACAGTATTATCACATCTAATAACTCCAACTCGGTTGGACAGCCTTTATGGTTCGAGATATATCTCACGAATCAAAAGTATTAACTTGTGGATCACGGTATCCTTATTAGCGCTGGTTCTGCCGGCTGGCTGCCAACCCTATAAAGCAACTGAGCCTGTGCCGGATGGCTCATATCTAAATCGGTATAAAGACCTTACCACAATCGGCAGAGTGGTTATTGTCGAGCTGAACAATGATTCCGCTTTCCCCCAAATTTCTGCTGATGTAACGGAAGCACTTTTCCTTGCTTTGCAAAAGAAGCAGATTTTCGGTTTGACAATGGTGAGTCAGGACGACCCTGCCTGGCGAAGTTTGGAATTAGAGCCGAACGCCATATACAGCCTTGAGGAGCTACTTGCAATACGACAGACACTAAAATGCGAAGCGGTGCTGGTCGGAACCGTTACCCAATATGAGCCCTATCCTCATTTAGCCATTGCTCTTCGCCTGAGGCTGCTGGACCTAATCGATGGCCAGTTGCTATGGGCCATGGAGCAAGTTTGGGATAGTGCAGACAAAACAACGCAACGTCAGATAAAACAATACTTTCAAAGCCAAACAATCACAGGCTTTGAATCTAACCTTGAACAGATGACAGTTGTTAGCCCATTGAAGTTTATTAGATTTGTAGCTCACGAGATTGGGCAAACTCTAAAGCCCACAGGATAAACTACCGCATATCGGCTCTTTCAAAGGTGCACTTAACTAAAAAAAAACAAAAAATCTGCAAAACACCTAAAGTTTTGCAAAAAACGTACGAAAAGGATTATAGATTAGAGGTTTTAAAGGAATGATGATATTATGATAGACAAGATTGATGCCAGCCAAAATCAAGACCTTGTAGGCAAATTGCCATCTACAAAGCCAGATTCGCCCAAGGCTCCGGCAAATAATAATGCGGACGCATCTTTACAAGTCGATTACGCCTCTTTAATCAGCCAAGCAACACAGATTCCAGACAAAGACGATAAGGCTGTCCAGCGGGCAAAAGAGCTGTTAGAAGCCGGCCAGCTTGAAAGTCCGGAAAACATTCGTGAAGCAGCAGAGGACATCATAAGATACAGTATTTAAAAGCCTTAAAGCTGAGCCTTTTAAACGCCAGGCCAACGGATGGCCAATACCAGGCTGAGATGGATATCGTAAACTCGGCGAGGAATCGTGTTACTTGGCACCACCCAGATACTCATCCCTCGCCTTTTTTACTTACCTGCTCAGGCCGCATAATAAAATTGTAATGAAACTATCGAATATAGAGTTAGAAGCTTCAATAAGAGCCAAATTTAGAAAGCTCTGGAAGCATTACTTCCTGCAAAGCGTGCTGGCTACCACTCTTTTCTCTATTCTCGTCGTCATCTTGGGTAGAGAAAAAATGGTCTTGATCAGCACGATGGGTGCCACCACATTTATCGTATTTGCAATGCCCAACACAGCCTCGGCAAAAACCAGAAATGTCATCGGTGGCCATCTGGTAGGCTTAGCCTGCGGAGCTATATTCTACTTTGCTGCTCTGCCCTATTTCCTCGGGTATCCTCTGGCAGTCGGAACTGCTATCTTCTTTATGGTAGTTCTGGATGTCGAACATCCCCCAGCCGCAGGCACAGCTTTAGCCGTGGTAATAAATGAGGTTTCTTGCAACGCCTTTGTTACTGTAATGGTAAGCGCTTTAGTACTATCTCAATGCCGATACTTTATGAGACATTATTTAAAGGATTTGGTGTAGTCCACTGAAGCTCTACTTCAATCCCGGTTCTAAATTGCAGAACCTGCTCTCAAACGTAACAATCGAAAAATTTTCCATGTGGACTATTGTGATTAGATGCTCTCAGTTTGCCTGATAAAGCTCTATAAATGGCTGAATTAATAGCGTGATTTTCTACAATGTTCCCAGGAAGGATATCACCAATCCTGCGATATTTGTTTATTGATGGATTTTTACGGATCCTGCGTTCAATAAATGGAACTGTTTTAATAACCTTACTTGAAATCTTCTTCAATATTTCACCCCCCTTATATCCAGTATTCTATCATTTCACGCCCAAAATGTCAACTATAATCTTCTCAAACTTGACAATTTGCAGCAAGAGCTTATAATAAAGAGGGATAAGGTATTGCTTTAGCAAATCTTAGCAAAAACGTGCTGTAAAACCGCAGGCAAAATATTTAGCCCCGCATTTTACGCGGGGTTCCGGCACTTGAGAGTTAGTGGCAGTTATGGGTCCTGAACAACCTATTGACACTTATAAAAAGCTCGACCATGAACCGAAGCTGCACCGCTTTTTCAGGGCTGCCATCAAGACTCATGCAAACGATTTGCATTTAAAAGTTGGCCAGCCGGCAAAATTACGCCTCTATGGGCAATTGAAAAGCACTACCGGCGAAGCAATAACTCAAAAACAAATGGAAGAGATGGTCTTCGAGATACTCAGCCCCGCCCAGAAAGAGTTTTTTCTGGAGCATGGAACTCTCGACTTTGCTCACGAAATCGGTGATGAACATCGCTTCCGAATAAACGTATTTCGCCAGCGTGGCATGATTAGTCTTGCAGCAAGGCGGGTTAGCACGTATGTACCATCCTTTAAGGCCCTTCATCTGCCGCCTGTGATCGAGCAAGTAGCCGACGCCAATCAAGGTCTGGTTCTTGTAGTCGGGCCTACCGGCTGTGGCAAAACCACCACCATCGCAGCGATGATAGACTATATAAACCGCACCCGCTTCTGTCATATAATTACCATCGAGGACCCTATTGAATATCTGTTCAAAGATCAGAAAGCAATAGTGACCCAGAGAGAGATAAGCCTCGACGTGCCGGATTATGAAGATGCTCTAAGATATTTAATGCGGCAAGACCCAGATGTAGTTTTCATCGGCGAAATGCGGGATGCCAAGACGGTTACAGCCGGCATGAGAGCCGCTGAAACCGGCCACCTTGTTTTTGGAACAATGCACTCAGCAAATGCCTCCCAGGCTGTCCACCGTCTTTTAGACCTCTTCCCACAAACAGAAAGAAATCTCATCAGACAGACCTTGGCTATAGCACTACGGGCAATCGTCAGCCAGGTATTGCTACCAAGTATCAAGGAAGGTGTCGATAGAATACCCGCTATCGAGGTGCTGCTGGCAAATCCGGCTGTAAGAAAACTAATTTCAGAAGAACGTGAAGGAGATCTGCCAAGCGTTATACGAAGCTCGAAACAGGAAGGCATGCAGGACCTTACATACAACCTTTGCGAGATGGTAAAGGACGGTTCCATAGACCCAAAGGATGCGTATAAATATGCACCAAATAAAGACGAGCTGAAGATGGCGCTAAAGGGCATCAGAACTACAGCCGAAGGTATTCTATGAGGATTACTAAGTTTTTCTAATGGAGCATTTTATGCCAGATTTAGCAGTAATTTACATCCAGTACGGCACCTACACATCCATAATCGAATTTGTTACTTTTATAGTCTTTTTCTTCTTATGGCTAATGCTGCTTAACTGGGTTTATTCTGATGCTACAGCAGTAGAAACCAAGACGGTCTTCTGGACAGGCCTTATTTTCGGTGCAGGCGTGGCAACGACGATAGTCTGGCTGATTTTGCCTGCCAAATTCACTATTATTGCAATGGCGCTATATCTAATAGCGGTTGGTGCAACAGCTTTGGCTTATGTCAAGCACCGCAATACACAGGTCTTGGATGTTGACCGTGTCCTTACTATCCAGCATATTAAAGGCCTATTATCCAGCAAAGACATGAAATCACCAGGCGGCGAAGGATTTATTTTTATAACAGCGAACAACAATGAGATCCCTTTGCCCCAACCTAAAACCGGAGATTTTTTCGGTTATAGAGCGGCTTATGAAATATTGACCGATGCTTTGTGGCGAAGAGCAAGCAATATTACTTTGAATCCGCAAGCCGACAATTATAAAGTCTCTTACTACATTGATGGCACGCAAGTAAAACAGCCGACCATGTCAAAAGAGCAGGCAGATTATCTCATTCTTTTCCTAAAACAGCTTGCCGACCTGGACATCAATGAAAAACGAAAACCACAAAAAGGAAAATTCCTGACCAGCAAGGATAAAGACAATACTGACTGGGAAGTCATCACTGCCGGCTCAACCGTCGGAGAGCAGCTTAGGATCAAGCACGTATTAAAAGAGTACATGGAAAGACTGTCTGAGACCGGTTTGACGCCGTCTCAATATGAGCAGCTAAGTAAATTTGGCAAATTAAAACAAGGTCTATTCATAATATCAGGCCCTCCTAAAAGCGGTATAACAACGACGCTTTATGCTCTGCTACGCAATCATGATGCCTTCATCAACAATATAAACACACTCGAAAAACAACCAGCTGCGGAACTGGCGAATATAACTCAGAATGTCTATACCCTCAGCGACACCGGCACTACTACTTATGCCAAAAAGCTACAGGAAGTAATAAGAATGGGGCCGGACATCATTGGTGTTGCTAACTGCGAGAATGCCCAAACAGCTCGTCTTGCGTGTGCAGCCGCCAAAGATGGAAAAACCGTATACGTTGTGCTCAAAGCTGACAGCATAATACAGGCACTCGGTATATGGATTAAATTAGTCGGTGATAGAAACCTCATAACCGAAACACTTCTGGGCATAAGCAACCAAAGACTAATTAGAAAACTCTGCAATGAATGCAAAGAAGCATACGCACCGGATAAAGAGCTTCTGCGAAAATTTAATCTTCCAGCCGAAAAGGTCAAAGTGCTGTACCGTCCTGGAAAATTCATTTATGATAAACGTGGAAAACCCAGAACCTGTGAAAAATGCCAAGAGACGGGTTTTATAGGAAGAACAGGTGTGTTTGAAACCATTTTAATAAATGATGAGCTAAGAAAGAGCATAAAAAACACAAAGTCACTGTCAGACATTGCAATGCAATTTCGTCGTGCTAAAATGCTTTATCTACAGGAACAGACGCTTAGAAAAGTCATTAGCGGCACGACATCAGTGAATGAAATGATCCGAGTGCTCTCAGCAGGTAAAACTAAAAAAGCTAAAAAACAATAATTGTTAATACATCGGAGAGAACATAATGACTGGCTCAGTTGTCCTGTTAGCCGTAGTGTTGATTACATTAGGCTGTGCTATTTATCTATTTCTAAAAGTCACATTTGTCAAAGCATTTGCTATGGCTATAGCCGCCGTTTGTGCCAGCGCGATTGCGCTGGGTTTTTTCAGCACTTTGTCGAATATCCTCGTTGGCTTTAGCAGTGATAGCGAATTGCTTGCCCAGTGGGGGCCGCTACTATGTTTTGTATTATTGTTTATCGTGGCCTTTGCTGTGCTGCAAACAATCATTAATTTGCTAACTCGTCAACCAATTGATTTAGGATTTTGGCCTGAGCGTATTGGCAGAGCCGCATGTGGCGCCTTCTTGGGCTTTACATTGTCACGCGTCTTACTTGCAGCCCTTATCATGTCTTTTTTACCCGGTCTACAGACGAGCACCTTGGGTAAATATCTTGGTTATAAAGGGGTCAATCCTCCGAAACAGACACAGCAGAATCCCCCTGCTTCCTCGCGAAAGCAAGAAGTGGTGGGCAGGTCTAAGAAAGGTGAAGCCACTCCTCCAAAAGCTTCACAAAGGACTCCTGAAAGAAGGAAACTCAGCGACACCAGCAAGTCCATCTTAGGGCCTGAGTTTGAATAATCTTATTAGGCATAACTGCCGTTAGAGAATTTTTCCTGGAAAGTCCCGAAAGTCCCGAAAGGGACACTGCGCGGGACACTGCGTGGGACACTGTATGGGATACTGCGTACCGATTCTTCTAATCGGGTGTTTCTAATGGGGTTAACTGCACATAGTCAATTCTTCCAAATCCAGTTCCATTAAATGCTCAAGGTAAGCATTTAATTGGTCTTCTGAAAACTTGGCAAGAAACTCCGGCCTGGCACTTTTATTGATTTCGCAAATGCAGTCTATCAACTCCCTTTTGTCCATCTTAGACTTCCTTAATGACTGATAAAATCCTTACTAATCCCGTTACGGACTTGTTCCTGGAAACCGATTCTTCTAATTGGGCGCCTCTAACGGGATTAACTTCCGCAATATCGACAGGCAGAACTTCTTTTCTTTAGAGAATCCTACTCTGCGAAGCGCTGCGTAGCACGAGCTACACAACAGCCAAAACAAAGCCCTATAACCTGAACCACTATATAGCAGTATTTCCTTTACTTGTCCCACAATATATAGCCTAATCGAACACGCTGGTTTTTACACCAATTGCACTGTCCAATAAAATCGCTCTCTATGTAAGCAAATCCAAATTGTAAAAATTATGAATTTTTTTATTTTTAAGGCCGTGTGACAATTCCTAAATAATCTACTATCTCACGGATTTAATCTTTTGCCTTAGCTAAAAATCCGCCCAGAGACTCTTGAAACTAACAGAAACGTAATAAGTTTCATAAAACCTCGCATCTTACAGATTTTTGTAAACGAAATCTCATTCCGAAGCTCTATAATTATAGATGTGTGGATAATACACATCTTACTCGCAGCCGTTTCACGAGTAGCACGGGTACGGGTAGCTATGCATAGCTTTGGATTACTAAAGGTTAAATTGTGCAAAAAAAAGATTTTAGAACATTAGTTGACCAATACAGTGCGCAGGTACTGGACACCGCGGTGCGGATCTTGGGCGACGCTCAAAAGGCTCAGGACGTCCACCAGGAAGTGTTTCTTGCAATATGGCGGCGATGGCACAAGTACAACGGCCAAACGAATTGGGACGCTTATCTATACCGGACTACGGTTCGTAAGGCAATCCAGTTCAACAAGCGGCTGAGAAATGAACAGCATTTAGAACAACAATGGGAGCACTCATTCAGTAAAGAAAATCCAGACGAACCTTTAAGAACTGCTGAGATTCAACAGAAGCTGGCCCTATGTCTTGCAAGATTGCCAAAACGCCAGGCAGACATATTTGTCTTGTCAAGAATCGAAGGATTGAAACATGAAGCAATAGCAAAGATGCTGGGATGCTCAGAAAATACCGTAAGAGTACATCTGCACAGAGCGATGAAACAATTGGCCCAGCAGCTAAGCGGATATTTAGGCTGAGTAGAGCAGGTGAAAGCAGGTGAAATATGAGTGAACATAAAAAAGTAAATGAGCTTCTCATTGATTTTGCTCTCGGAGAATTGTCGCCGCTGGCAGAAGACGATGTAAAAAAACACTTGGCTGAGTGCCATCAATGCAACAACAAGCTCAATCAGCTCAAAGCACTGCTTGAGTGCACTGAAAACGTAAAGCAGCTTTCGGCTGACGCTCAGATGCACAAATCAGCCAAAGAGAAGATTTTTGCAACTATAGATAGCAGAGAAACAAAAGAACCAACATACAGGCCAAATATCTCTCGACTTGGCTCGAGACGAGTCAGCCTGGAATTCAGGAGAATAATTATGAAAAGCAGAATAACAAAACTCGCCGCTGCAGCAGTGATAATTATTGCTGTAATTGCAGCTATAAATCAGTTTGGCGGCTCAGGGACAAGTGCTGTTTACGCAGCCGTTGTTGAGCAGCTCCACAACGCCCGCACAATGACTTACAGCATAGTAACGCAAACAAATATTGAAAGTATACCGACCGTGCGGGTAGAGATGGCATTTAAAGAGCCGGGTTACATGCGAATAACAACCATAGATGGCTACATAACCGTCATTGATTGGGCACAGAACAAAGGTATTTCCATCTGGCCGTCGAGACAACAGTTTTTAGACTTCGAGGCGTCCAACTATCAGCACGATCCGGCTCAGGATCCTTTTGTGGTCATTGAAAATTTGAGGGCGCTACCCTACGAAGCAGACGAGATACTTGGAGAAAAAGAAATAGATAGCCGAGTGCTTCAAGGATTTCGTGTCACCAAAGACGATATGATCAGCACTGTTTGGATCGACCCACAAATGGAACAGCTTGTTCGTGTGGAAATGAAGTACACGAACGCTCCGGGTATGAACACAATCATGACCGATTTTCAGTTTAATGTTGAACTGGATGACTTACTCTTTAGCCTAATTCCGCCGGAGGGCTACACGCGTCTGGAAGTTCAGGCGGATGTCTCTCAGGTTACAGAGCAGGATCTTATCGAATATCTGCGATCATGGTCGAGTTGGACAAAAGATGGCACATTCCCACCGACATTTAACCTTGTAGCGTTGCCAAAGGTTGCCATGGAGATGGAAAAACAAGGCAATTTTGGCGAGGGTGAAACATCGTCGCAACAGCGACAGGCTGACGCAATGCAAATGTATCGTGGTATAATGTTTGTGGCACAATTGCCTGCCCAGAGCAACTGGCGCTATGCCGGCGAGAACGTAAAATACGGTGATGCTGATATTCCTATCTTCTGGTATCAACCTGATGGTAGTGAAACCTATCGTGTCATCTACGGTGATTTGAGTGTCAAGGAGCTGACTGCAGACAGGTTACCGAAATAACCTACAAAGAAGAAAATGAGCTAAAGTGCCCTTGCGAAGGCAGGGGCACTTTAGTCACTCCAAATTTTGGTCATTTCATTCGCAATCCGGCGCCGTGCATTGCAACCAATAACTGGCCATTAGAGCAAGATCCGCAAAGTCAACCCTGCAATCCTTGTTTGCATCGCCTGGCGGATAAGGATGGTCTAAGTCGCCGCAACAAGGTGATGGTTTGATGGTTAGGTCATAAAGTACAGGTGAAGCTCCTCCTGAGAGACTTTCAAACATTACTTCAATCTCAAAATAGCGTCCGGCTGCAATTCTCCGTGGTCCTTCACCATTGCAGATATTCTCCCAATTCGACCAGTTCCTACTATCACTGGAGCTTCGGACCTTTACATCAAGAAAGGTATCTTTCGGTTCATAACTGTCCCAGGAAATCACACCCAGTTCTGACCCAAACGCCCCTGTATCATGAAAAATCGACCAGGAGCCTATATGCGCAGTATAGTTTCGTGATATTATACCCGTCATGTCACTATAGCCGTAGTGCTGAGTACCGGGGATTATCTTGGTCAAGTCAACCTCGTTGATGCTTGGATCAATTCTGAAGATATAACCGCCACCGATGCAAACCACCCAAACTTTTCCGACGCTGTCAACTGCTACGCCCGTTGGTGTATTTCCAACATTTGTTGTATGTTTCAAATTTCCCTGATTGTCATAGCGGGACACTAAACCCGACCCTGAGTCCGCCACCCAAACGTCGCCATCATCTGTACACGCAACTCCTCTCGAGTTTTCACCCCCGTCTTTAGTCCATATTATTTCACAAGTACGAATATCTATACATGAAAGCTTACTATCCTCCCATCCCGAAATAAAAAGATGTCCCATTCCATCTATACCTAAGCCGTAAACAATATGACTTAGTTCAATAACCTTAAATGAAAAGTCCGTGGGGTCTAACCAGAGAACATGTTTACTGTCCCGTCCTGAGGACCAGAGAATACCATTTTCATCCACGATGGCCCCATAGGGTGAGTGATTTACTGAAGAAACATCCAACGTGTGTAATATTTGACCGGTGTAGCCATCAATATAGTAGTAAATCTGTGTGCCAAAGCAACCGGCCCAAATATTGTTCTTGCTATCTACGGCAATGCCACGAGGGCCAGGATTATGGTCATCGTTCACATACGTCCCTTGGTATTGACCCGGTATGTATGTGCCTTCCTCTCCAGGGATGAGTATTACTTCGTAGATAACACATTCATCGCTTGCCCAGGGCAGGATTTCATCATCTGTGATTTGACCGTCTCCGTTGAGGTCCTTGGACGTTTCAATTATGCCATTATAGTTCCGATCCATGTACTGGCCGTTCTCAAACAGGCCTATTTTCACAACCGTTCCTGTACGACGGTTACCCACCCAGCAACTACCGTATAGATCGATAGTGGTCCTTGAAGGATTACCGTTATGATCAGCGGGTCCTGTTCGATATCGGCCCAGCTCCCTGCCGGTTCTTGTATCGACTTTGGAGACCGTACCTTCATTTGAGTTCGGCACCCAAATAAATGGCAGAGTCATCGACTGCTCAGAAAGCTGCAGTTGATCGTGAACGGTCTCGTGCTCCACTGCAACCATAGTTCCCAGGTCAAATTCTTGGCCTGTTGTGTACACGGCACTGTAGGGTGGGCCAGAATCCTGGGCTGTTATATGGGCAGAGGTAAAGCTCCAAACATTACCTGTGTATATTGTAGTGCCATCAGCCTCAACCTCATCCACACGCCAGTAATAAGTAGTATCCGGATCCAAACCGGGAGAATGCCAATAAATAGGGAATTCTTGGCGGCCTCGGTACTCCGCAGGACCTAATGTTGGATTGGTACCAAAGTACACATCATGGAAGACTGCTGTCACTCCCGCGGTCCACTGAAGCAGTGATATGGCCACCTCTTCAGCACTATCAGCAGGTTTTGGCTCAGAAGCAAATGACCTTGGATTCACTTCGATAAGACTAAGGCGTACATTATCTAAACCAAGCCGGTTGTAAGTCCCAAGAGTTATATTGTCAAATTCAACACCGATTTTATGACCTATAGATGCCGGAAAACCCATAGCTACAAATAACAATGTATATTCATTCATTGTGTCGGCAAGAGTGACTTGATTAGACGCAACATAAACTGGGAAGCCGCCATCATCATAATAGATATCCATCTGTAAAGTCGAAGTACCTTGGTTATTCTTTGCGTCCACCTTCAGTTCAAAAACTTCACCATCAATAATCGAGTGACCCGTCAACTGCCAAACTGAAGGATCACTACCCGTTAAAAAACCGCTCCATATCCCATCAGTAGCTCCCCATCCCGTTTCGACACCCGAATCACTGGCTAAAGAATCACTGTTCCATCCGGGAACATTTTCCCAGTTCTGCTGCCTTACTGTGCCAGGCTGCTCAAAGCTGAAATTTTCAACCGTGATCGGCACAACAGCCCCTGCCAAGGTATTTCCAATCAAAAGCATTGTTACAGCTAATAATAACAACTTTTTCATCTTATCTAACCTTCAATAAATAATAACGTCCCTGTTGACTACCAATGACCTCCAAAAAACAGCCGATAGAAGAAAGACCTCCACCTTCCACCATATTTGTATATGGACAATTAAATAAATCAGCACCGCAAGGAATCCGCCACGGCGGATTCCTCACTAATCTATTTATACTAAATCAGCTACCTTAACTTCAAGAAGAATTTCTCGATTTCATGTTAGCTCAACTCATAGCAATTTGCGGGGTTATAGGGAAATAGGACTGATTACTCAGCTTTTTATGCACCTTGTTGGCAAGCTGATTTTTTACATGAAAAGCAAAAATCATACAAAAAAACTGTAGTAAAATAGAATTGATGGCATAAGGCCGGTCTTGTTGCTCGACCTTTTTTATGCGCCGGATGAATTTAAGGGGTGAGATAATAAGTAAGACTGTAATTGTATCATAGACCTTTATTTATCTCACCCTTTGAACTGGACACAAAACGGCTGATTTGATAAAATATTATTCAGTTAGAATAACTTTCAGGAGGAATTATGAGAAGATTAAGAAGAGCACAACAAAGACATGCTAAAAAAAACGAAAAGTTCAAACATCGAGCCATCACGGCTGGTGCGGCAGCAGCAATTGTCTTCGGAGCCGGTACAAATCTCAATAAAGCTCTTGCTACTTACAAACCTGATAACCATCAGCAACCTGTTAGCCAGGATGCGGATGCAGATTTGCTTAGCAACAAGGAAGAATTCGCTATCGGATACCAGCCATTCACAGCCGACCAGAATCGAAACGAAATACCTGATGGCGTAGAATTGGCCCAGCACTGCGCCGCTGTAGTAAACGAGCTGCCATCATATATTCCCGGTACTCTAATGCCGATACCAAACCGGACATATAAAATACATCAGGCGTTGTTCGGTATCGAAAGATGTAACGTCTGCGGCCAGGAGATTAACATGGGCGGTTGGGAAATCATCAATCCGACCCTCGATCTGCGATTTCCCGATCCTAATGATCCGCTGGAGGGAGCATTCCTGCCGGATTTGGCATTGCACTATATGGAGCACGGCTCTTTCGACTGTCTCGGTGACACCCACCAGGGCAGAGTCGATATAGTGCGACTTCTCAGAGTGCTTGAGCTGCGTTATCCTTATGAGCCTAATAAGCACCAACTGTCCATACAGGACAGCGACCTCGATGGCGACTTTCTGACGGATAGTGAAGAATTAGCGGCAGGTTATAGCTTATATAATGCCGACCAGAATGAAAGCCTTGTCCCTGACGGCCTAGAGCTGGCCAAGCAATGCGCGGAAGCAATTGAAGCTCTGCCGATTCTTGACCCAAACGGACCGGAAGTCAACGAGATATATAAGATGGACTTATTACAAAGAGGTCTCGAATGGTGTGAAGTGTGCGGCGAGTCGGTTAATATGGGTTACTGCCAGATTACAAACCTCAAACTCGGTCTTTCTATTGATGTACCTTATATTGTCAGCCATTATATGCAACATGGCTCTTTCAACTATTCGGGCGATGTTCACGGAAAAGGCAGATTTGATGTGCCTCTGTTGGTGAAGATACTCGAAATGCCCAGCCGATGCGGTGATTTAGGAACTTTATATCATCCAAATGACTTAAATAAGGACTGCAATGTTGACTTTGAAGACCTTGTTACATTCGTTGAAAAATGGCTGCAAGATTCCGAATAAACTACATAATCAAATATGAAATTGTGGAAAAATCCCTAAATAAATTTGGTAATCGTTCACGCAGAAAATAAGGTGTTTTTGTGTCATTGCGAGGCCTTTTCATCCTTCGTAGCCCCTGAGGGGCGGAGAACGGATAGGCCGAAGCAATCTCAAAAACGAACGATTTTAGATTGCTTCGCTTCCGTCTTCGCCAAGGCTACGACGGACAAGTCGCTCGCAATGACAAAAATGCTGTTTTTCCGTGAACGTTTACTATTTATCAATTCTCACTTCCGATTATGCCAACAGAACAAAATGAAGAATTCAAAAGGTGCATCAAAGCACTTAAGGGAATCGACTTTGAATTAGCATATCTGGCCCTGCTTACTATCGAAGGACTCAAGCCGTTAAGCAGATGGGAAAAACCTCTAAATAATCACGTTCTCAAATTATTGCAACAAATGGGCCTGCTTACAAAACAAATCCGGCGGCAGGTCAAGATCGGCAAAGAAATTGTGGAAACTATCTTCAGCCGATTACCCGGCTATATTCAATTATATCAGCAGCGTTTTGAAAACACTGCCATAGACAAAACTGCTCAGACACAGCGGTTTGAAGGTTTTCTATTTGGTTATCCGGCTTGCTGCGTGAACGCCTACATTCGCCAACCGTACTCTCCAAATAATCTGCCAGCCGAAGAGCAAAAGATTTTGTTCCACTGGGCCTGCAAAAATTGCAAAATCACCGGCCTGCTTTTGCCTGCCTACAAAGACGTGTACGAACTCATCAACAATTGCTAAAACAACAATAAAAATCACTTGTTATTTATCCCTCGATTACTATATTATGAATTGTTTAGAGGTATCCAAGCGAAATTGTAGCTGAAAATAGGTTTGTGAGGTGCGAAAGTGACCAATACCAACGACATTCGTAACATAGTTCTGTTAGGCCACGGTAGTAGTGGCAAAACCTCTCTGGCTGAGGCTATACTACACAAGACCGGTGCAACAAACCGCCTTGGAAGCGTTGATGACAAAACCAGCATCTGCGACTACTACGACGAAGAAAAAGAACATCAACATTCGATTCAATCTTCCATCATCCATACCAAACACGACAATAAGCTGATAAACATAATCGACACGCCGGGTTATCCTGACTTCACAGGCTCGGCCATAAAAGCCATACCAGCCGCTGAAACAGCGGTCATCGTAATCAGTGCCGCAGCCGGCATAGAAACCAATACACTAAAGCTCTTTCAGTTAGCTACCGAGGCAAACCTCGCTAAGATTATAGCCATAAATAAAATGGATGCAGAGAATGTTGACTTATCTGAGCTGACAAAAAATATTCAGGAAACATTTGGCTCGCAATGCCGCTGTGCCAATCTACCCGGTGCAGATAAAGCATCCGTTATCGACTGCATCGAGAACGAAGATGGTGAATCGCCGGTAATGGATGTTGCGACAGCTCACACAGAGCTGATAGAAAACGTAATTGAAGCTGACGACGCGCTTATGGAAAGCTACCTGGGCGGTGAAGAAATTTCACCGGAGCAAATTGCATCGATATTTGTAAAGGCGCTAAAAACCGGAACGCTCATCCCGATAGTCTTTACCGATGCCCGCAGAGAAATCGGCATAACAGAGCTGCTGGATATAATAGTAAAATATACGCCGTCACCCGACCAGGCAATGGCGAGGCAGCTTAAAGATGGTGACAAATCTACAGAAATCAAGGCCGACCCTGCTGGGCCGCTCGCCGGATTGGTATTTCGGATCGCCTTCGACCCTCGCTCGAACATGAAGTACTCTACCATCCGCATTTTTAGCGGTAAGCTTACATCGGATACCAATTTACTCCGCAACGATGAGAAAAAAGCCATTCGTCCAGGGCATATCTTAAAATTGCAGGGTGGTGATACCACAGAAATAGATTCTGGGCCTGCCGGCGACATCGTGACACTGGCTAAAGTCGAGGAGCTGAAAAGCGACGACCTAATCCACGATGGCAAAGTAGCCGGTAAATTTGAAGTTCCTAATGTACCGGAGCCGATGTTTTCTCTGGCACTGGAGCCGGCCTCCAGAGGAGACGAGCAAAAAATCAGTGCCGCACTGGAGAAACTGTGTGAGGAAGATCCATGCTTTAAGATCAGTAGAGATATGCAGACCAAGGAATTGGTTGCCAGCGGCTTAGGTGATTTGCATCTTCGGATAATGCTGGAAAAAATGCAAAACCGCTCTAAGCTGTCAGTGACAACAAAAGAACCGAAAATTCCTTACCGTGAGACAATAATCGCCAAAGCCGCAGGCCATTACCGGCATAAAAAGCAAACCGGTGGAGCAGGACAGTTCGGCGAAGTTTACCTGCGAGTCGAGCCGGCCGAACGCAATTCCGAACCACCTTTGCAGTTCAGTTGGGACATCTTCGGCGGTTCAATTCCTGGTCAGTACGAACCAGCCGTGCTCAAGGGCATCAACGAGGTAATGCAAGGTGGCGTTGTGGCGGGCTTTCCTATGCAGGATGTCCAGGTCTCCATCTATGATGGCAAGCACCACCCGGTCGATTCCAAAGAAGTGGCATTTCGAGCAGCAGGCAAAGGCGCATTTGTCGATGCCCTGCAAAAAGCAAAAGCGGTCTTGTTAGAGCCAATAGTAAATATGGAAGTGATGGTCCCTTCGGAGAATGTGGGTGACATAACCGGTGATTTGTCTTCGAAGCGGGGGAGAGTGATTGGCCAAGAAATACTACCCGGCAACTTTATTGTTATAAAGGCACAAGTACCTTTGTCTGAGGTAACACAATACAATAGCCAGTTGAAGAGCGTCACTGGCGGACGCGGCAGCTATTCAATGTCATTTAGCCGTTATGAGATAGTGCCGCCCAACATTCAGCAGCAGGTCGTCGCCGCTTACGCAAAGAAAAAAGAAGCCGATTAAATTATCTCTCCATCGCTGTTAGAGAATACATATTTAGCCCCCAAGTTTACTTGGGGGGTTTTTATCGAAACATTTAGCCCCCGTGCTTTCTTGCCCGCCGCCCCGCCTTGCGTCGGGAGATGCGGGGGCTGGCGAAAGCAAAAACGGGGGTTTGTCTATATTAGATCATTCTTCACGCCTTAATTACACGCCGATTTTCAATCAAATGAGTCGTGTTTTAGACAATCCGTATTATCTGCGATTAGATCCTTCGACTGCGCTCAGGATGGTGTCTTTGTTTTTTTTCAACCAAATGTGCAGGTAGTTCAAAACAAAAATCCCAAAATTAAAAATTTTTTTTATTCCTTTACTACCCGGCGCTTACGCTTTTGGCTCTGTCCATTTCCTCACAAATTTTCGCATCAAATGCGCAGGTTCACCCAATTATAGGAGGACTTATTAGACCTCCTATAATTGGGAAACACGAAATCCTAAACTCTAAATACGAAACAAACTCAAAAGTTCAAATCACAAATGTTCAAAACAACAATTTTGTAATTTCGGATTTTGGTTATTTGAACTTGTTTAGGATTTAGTGCTAAGAAATTAGGATTTCACGTGATGCTTCATCTCGGAAGGGGGAACCTGCATCGAAGTTCGTTTTCAAATCCCAACCTGGCTTGAAAAGGCAATTGTATTGCCTGTTATCTGGTACAGGTGCCTGCACTATGGCTATTCTTTCCGGCGAATCCGTCTGACGCAGGGCAAGTATGCTATTGTCGATCCAGATGACTACGAAAGGCTCAATAAATATAAATGGTACGCAGCGAAACACAGCAATTCATTTTACGCCATAAGGGGCCAGTGGTCCGGCACATTGAAAAAAAGGCTGACAATAATGATGCACAGGGTAGTTATAGATGTCCCTTCCTGCCCTGCCTGTCCCTCCACAGGATGCCTCATGGCAGAGCAAGGCCGAGGCGAGCGAGGTCGAAGGGAAGGGATGCTTATTGACCATATAAATCATAACGGCTTAGACAACAGAAAGTCAAACCTGCGTATCGCAACGCAAGCTGATAACTCTCGCAACGCCCATCATCCGAAAGTAAACAATTCTTCAAAATATAGAGGCGTCTGGTACAACAAGAGAAAGAACAGATGGCGTGCCGTGATTGGGATAAATAATAAGAGAAAGCATATTGGCTATTTTCATAATGAACTTGAAGCTGCGAAGGCTTACGATGAGGCCGCGAAGAAATACCACGGCGATTTCGCCGTTCTTAATTTTCCACCCAAATAGCTTTTGACTTGTGCCCTTATAACTTATGCACTTGTCCACCATGGCGATTTTGCAGTTTTGAATTTCAAATAATTCCACACACGACGAAGAAAATTCGTCGTTCATCTCTCAAGTCCTCACCCTATCATCGCATAAATTGCGCTGTAATCACCCCATAAATCGGAGGCTTCTTCAGCTAGGAGAAAAACAACGTTACGTGGATATCGGCTGTAATCACCTCTCAAATCGGAGGCTTCTTCAGCAGACTAAAATGAGACTTACTTTAACAAATGGCTGTAATCACCTCTCAAATCGGAGGCTTCTTCAGCTACTATGAATACAAAGGAATGTTTAATCGAGCTGTAATCACCTCTCAAATCGGAGGCTTCTTCAGCTCTCTTAGGGAAAAGCCCGCATCGATTTTGGCTGTAATCACCTCTCAAATCGGAGGCTTCTTCAGC
>CAZVWH010000030.1:20150-31580 GCA_964631175.1 uncultured Pirellulales bacterium
GCTGTAATCACCTCTCAAATCGGAGGCTTCTTCAGCACATCTTTTATAATATCTTGTTTTGCTTGAACTTACAATAAAAAAGTAGGGTAAAAATCGAAACTTTTCAGTCGAATCGTTAAACATTATAATGTTTTTTTCATACTATTAAAGACCACTTTTTCTCTATCCCTTCTCCTCTCATAACCTCATAGAACTTCTTGAGATGTTCTTTCTCAAAGATAAGCTTATAATGCAAAAGAGAATTTCGCACCTTCTTTAGATCATCCTGCTCATCTTTATTATAACCGCTTTTATTCATTATCTCATTAAATGAGAGATAATTTTTTGCAGATTGAATCCGATTTCGTTCAATAAGCTTTTTTTCAAGCTCGAGTATTGCTTCGATTCCCTCTTTTTGCAGGTTTGTGTATTTATTTATCCCTTCTGAATAGAGCTTGTGATATTCAATCTCTTTTTCAACTGGGAAAAAGTAGGAACAAAGCCGGGCCAGAAATTCAGGATCATCCGTTACATACAACTTCGTAAAATCTCTGACCGAAAACCGTATAGAAAAACTCTGCTTTGATTGATCGGGATTTTTTAAGGTGAAAATAATCAATTCTATACTATCTTCTTTCTTCCATTCGATTTGCTGAGCTTCCTGTGCAAGTTTTGCATTCAGACTGAGATAATATTGTCTTGCCATCATAAGGCAAAGCCTATCCATCGCCAGAGTTTCACACAGGGTTTTATTTTCTTTATCATACTTATCAAGTGACACGATTTTATAATACTCTTTCCCAAGAGGAACATCACAACCTCCTCCTTTTTCCTTCAATGCGTCTTCAACAAGTAAGACAAAACTCTTTTTGTCATCTTTGAAGAATTGGTATCTCAGAAACCCTTTGTAAATAACTGGCTGTTTCAAAATCCTATCGACCTTTTCTTTGAAAGTGACCTCTTTTTCTTCTTTGGGTATCAATCCAAGATATTTCCTGAGATTTTCTGTATCGAGACTTTCGATTTCCTTCAGCACCAGATCACAGACCTTTTCATGCAGTGCATTAATGGTTTTTTGCCCAGAAAGATTCTGGACAATATTTTTATCTATCCGCCTTGTTCTTTTTAGTTCTTCAAGCTCACGATAAAAACCAGTGAGGTCTTTGCTGACCAGGAGCTCTAAAATACGGTTATATACATTCCTGTTAAGCTCTCTATCACATCGCTCGTTGATATACCTGAGGATGTCCCGTCCTTTTTTATGAAGTTCAAGCTCTTTCGATTTTTCCTTTTTATCTAACCACTTGGTCTTAACATAATCTAATCGAGCTTTTATCTTTTCTTCATCGTTAATCTGTAGTAAACCGAGGTGAGAACGTATAAATCGTGGAAAGAACCTGACGTATTCTTTAATCTCTTCCTTATTTTTCCCCTCTATGTAAGGCAACTGGTCTCGCAAATCCTGGATATAGTTGTCAATTTTTTCAACTGCTTCTTTTGCTTTTCCCACTAAACTCATAAGAACGAGATATTTAAGTTCATATACTCCCATCCTAACTATGTTGGAATGTCCATCTTTCTTCTGAATCTTCAAAATAACGTTATTGCGATTAATATAAAATCGGTCTTCTTTGCTCTGATCGAAGTGAATTTCAACTTTCTTTTTGTTCTCGTGAGGTTTGTATTCCTTATCATTTATGCTTTCAACATTTTCTTGTTCCCTTACAATTTTACTTCTGGCAAAACAGGCTTTGCAGCCTTCCAAATCTTTCAGCCCATAATCCTCAAGATAATTTAGTGCAAATGTTATAAATTTGTCCGTCTTTCTTTCACTTAATTGGCCTTCTTTTCGTATTTGAGGTTGCTTGATACGCTGAAATGACTCAGTGGGAACTCGTGACAGATAGCCGAGAATATCTCTGAACATTACCGCATCATGATCCTGCGCCCGAATTGAATAACTACCCTTAAGACAATAGGTGGTAAAAATATCGTGTGTAAGACCGTATTCGCCTCGATTATCTTTAAATCCTCCGATATTTCCCATCAAGCGATGTAGAATCCCTCGTTCAACAAAAAAGGATGCCAGTAACAAAATCCCCGCCGGTGTAATCCAACCGCTGCTTTCAAACAATTCGGGCAATGGTATATCGCTTTGCTCAATCTGCTTTCCTTTGATATAAATTTTAGATTTTTCATACGCCGCTTCCATAATGCAGCGTATGGGATCATCGTTCTTAAAATACAGGCATTCGTTCTTGTGATAATGATGCGAAAAATAGTTTCTTATATCTTTGAGTTTTCGGTTAGCTGTTGTATTAGGTTTCAGGTTAGGATTTGGCTGTATTTCTGTATCTGCTTGCTCAACAAGCTCTCGTGTTTCTTCGTCAAACCAATCTTTTCGACTTGTTTTTTCAAATTCCAAAAGTGATTTGGAAAACAAGTGTGGATTGTCCTCGTAATTATCACATGCCCTATTCAGAACTATTGCAAAACACCATTTTTTGGGTCCCTCATAATGGTTGATTAAATACATTGCTTTTTTGCTTTTTTCTTTAATATTTTCAACCTTCATATTTGAACCTCTCCCAATTTTTGTTTTGACTTTTTCTCAGCTAACCAAGATTTTTCTTTAATATAAATAGTGAGGAAAACACAACCCTTTTTTTACTCTGAATATTTGTTTAACATTTTTCCGCTTTTGGCTGCATTTATCTTTCGGGATAGAGATTATATAAAAGCAACTAATTCGTCAATAG
This sequence comes from uncultured Pirellulales bacterium, assembly GCA_964631175.1. GTDB lineage: Bacteria > Planctomycetota > Phycisphaerae > Sedimentisphaerales > Anaerobacaceae > CAZVWH01. The sequence continues at coordinate 22,889 of CAZVWH010000030.1, forward strand.
CAAAAAGGGCAATTTCGTTTACAGAAATATAGTGGTAACTGGTTAATTTGTAATTGGTTAAATGGTTATTGGTGAATTGATACTCGATACTTGATGTCCTTCGACCTCCCATAAGGGATGGCTTAGCCCACGGCTCAGGACAGGCTCGATGCTCGTAATCAGTTGATTGGTGATTAGAAGGTTGTCGGCTCTTTTTTCACTAGATGGTATTGCCACCTAGCGCATTACTTCTGCCAAATTATTTATTGTTATCGCTGAAAATTATACCATTTCTAAAAATTAATGGCGCTTTATGATGACTTGCAACAAGTTACTTGTGAGTCTTGGTCCGCCCAAGACGGATTTGTCCTGATGAGAAATTTATAAATAGCATATGCCATAACTCACATGATGAGCACAAAAACTTATTACGATTAGTATTATGTTTAACTTACGGTTTTATATTTAGTCCTTGATACACAATGTTAAATTTGAGCTTCCTAATACCTAAGATAGTTAGGTATTATTTGTACATGAAGGCTCGATATTCGATGTCCTTCGACCTCCCGTAAGGGATGGCTTAGCCCACGGCTCAGGACGGGCTCGATGCTCGTTATCGGTTAACCTGTGATTAGAAGGTTGTTGGCTCTTTTTTTCACTAGATGGCATTACCACCTAGCACATAACAGCTATCAATAAAAGTATATGTCATAACAACAGAAGACGGATAACGGAGGACAGAAGACAGACTGGGACGACGGACGAAGGATGAAAGATGAAGGACAAAAATGTAGAATACAGAATACAGGAGACAGAATACAGCATTTTCAACTGGCTCGATACGCGATACGCATCACGGGTCACGAGCAAAGATCCCCATTAGAGAGACAAGGAGAAAAAGCTCTAACGGGGTAAATCACAAGCTAACCGCTTCGGTTAGCCTTTTGCGATTTTTGGAAAGCCAATCAGCTTTGCGGCGAATCATTTTCAAAAAATCTAAGCCGGTGAAATCACCAAAAAAGCCGGTCGCTACAACAGGCAAGACAGCTTCAGCTATCATCGTCTCAACCATCAAATCAACTAGGGAATTGAGCTCACTTTTGTCTAACCTTGCAAGCTCGCGGTAGCCATTTAAGAACTGAACAAGTTTGGCTTGATCAAAATAGTCCGGCCAATCGGCTGGATTCGGTTTGCCGCTAACAATTGAGAACTGCAACATGCCGTTAGCTAAGTCAGTGACAGGCGGCGCGACCTTGACGGCATCAAAATCCAGAACAGCTGCAAACTTGCGGCTGGTAAAGAGCATATTGCCCGGATGCCAATCGCCATGCACAACCTGCTGCCGCCACGATTTGTAGCCGAGCTTATTGACGCGAATGCTCGAATCATTATAAAGGCTCAGCAAGGCCTCAGCGGTGGTTTGTAATTGCTTATCCGGCCTAACTTTTTTACCTGCACCGAGGGTCTTAAGATGCCTGCGAACGGTAGATGAATCGTGGAAGCTAACTCGCAGCGGCTCGCTCCGCAATGCAAAATCCGTTAAACAGTTGTGGAATCTTGCTAATTGCTGTCCAGCCTGTGTGGTGGTTTCGGGCGAGCCGTCGTAGCGGACGCCCTTGATGAATTTGAAGAACTCGTAAATGTGATTGTCAAGATTAAGAATTGTATCTCGCTCGTCACGCGTGGCGATCAAAGAAACAACAGGGAAATTCTTATTGGCCAAATGAGCTTGGACGGAATGAGCAAACACAACCCAGCCGAGATTGTCTTTACCCTTTGGCCGACGCTTCAATACAAATTTACCCTTTTCCGATGTCACTACCACTTTGGGGACACGACGGCTACCTGCTGACAAAGGTTTTACCTGATGAATTACGCCGATGTCGTAATGACTGAGGGCCCGTGCAAGCTCCTCGGAAGAAAAATGTGCGCCGCCTCTGGGCATAAGCTCATATCTCGCTGATGATTATTTTGGGCTCGCGGTGCATTTTATGGCACGCAATTATAACAGCTAAAATATCAATAGAAGAACCATTATTAGAAAAAACAACGCAGCTATTGTGCTTAAAACAAGTACGGCCATTCGGTAGCGAGCGATAGTCTCTTCAGTATAGGTTTTTTCTTCTGCGAAGTCAAGGGATTCTCCTTTTTCTAACTCCTGCAGCACCGATACATCGAATCTTTTATGGGCTTGAATCGGCGGCTGGCCATTGCGAAGAGCATCTAAATCCGTGAGCAGCTCTTCGACATTGTTGTAGCGGTACCTTCTGCGCTTGGTCATCATAATCTCAATGACTTCAGATACGCCAGCCGACAGTGAAGTGTTTATGTGGTCTGGTGGTATAAGACGTTCACGCAAATGCTTTTTCATAACCTCCATAGAGTCATCTGCCATAAACGGAACACGTCCGGTGACCATGTGATAGAACGTAGCCCCGAGACCATAGATGTCAGCTCTACCGTCTATGTCGATTTTACCACGTATCTGTTCAGGTGCGATATAGTAAGGCGTACCGTAAGCTTTACCCGCCTCGTTTTCCGCCAATTTGATATCGGTTATCTCTCGCGCCAAACCCATATCCGCAAGTTTTACTACGCCGTCATTACTGATCATTATGTTCTTAGGCTTGACATCGCGGTGGATAAGGCCGTGGGTGTGGGCATGTGCAAGAGCATGAGCGACTTGAATTACTATGTCCAGCGCTTCTGTTTCATTAAAGACTTTGCCGGCTGATAAATCATCGGCCAGTGTTCTACCTTCAACATACTCCATAACAAAATAGTGATACCCCCCTGCCTCACCCACATCGATGGCTTGGACGATATTATTGTGGTTGAGCTTGCCGGCAGCTTGGCCTTCTTTGTAGAATCGCTCAACATACTCAGGATTCTCAGTGAAACGTTTCGGCAAAATCTTAATTGCAACAATTCTGTTCAGACTTAACTGCCTGGCTTTATAAACAACTGCCATTGCACCGGCACCAATCTTGCCCAGTATTTTATAGCCCGGAATCTGGTGCGTAGTACTTTTGCTTTCTTTGAGCATAACCTTCAATCGCACTGCCTGGTTCTGCGTTATATAACCAAGCTCAACCATTATTTTCGCAAGTTCTATAGGATTAGTTTCAGGACGTGATTTCAGCTCCTCAACGGCATGCTGCAACTCCTCCTTTGTGCAGAAACCCTGCTCTACAGCTATCCTGCTAAATAACGTATCGTAACTTGTTTCGTTCTTCATTTATCTCTCTCGATCCCTCGGCCTGGCTCGTCCTCAACCCTGAGGCCCAGACCCAAAGGAAGATAAGCCATAAAGAAGCTCGTCACGGCGTAGCGTTGGGCTACGGCTGGCCTGCTGCTTCGGCGAAGCGCTCTCGCCTCCGGCGTAGCCTTTGGCGTAGCGGTGTCGCATAAACGAGTACTGTAGTCGGACAAACCATACGCATATAGGGATCTCGTTCTTCGGCTATACCTTCTACATCCGATAACAAAGTCATCTGCGCTAATTATCTAATTACAAAGTGTTCTGTCAAAAAAAATCCGCTGTTTCTGCTGCAAAGACAGCACTCGTCCGAAAACAAAGTCGGCCTTTTTACAGTGTGAGTTTAGCAGTTTTTCCCCCGCTGCCCGGTATGAATACGACAAAGCTACTGAGACTAAGCCTTATGTCCGTAGCTGTTATTAATCGGCCAATCCGCTGCCAATTTATTGGCCTTTTTTATTCAGTTTTTATAATCCTGTCAACTCCCTGCTAAAACTCTCAATCCTTTCCCGCTCCGGCTCCCCCGTTCTTGCTTTCGCCTGCCCCCGCGTCTTCCGACGCAAGGCGGGGCGGCGGGCAAGAAAGCACGGGGGCCGAGACGAGTTATTTATATTTTACACGTTCCGGCTCATGTTGCCAGCACATAATTATACTACTATATTTTATACGGAATTAAAAGACAAGTGTTCAGCATTTTATTAGCACTCGTTAGTGAAAAGATTTTAATTTGATAGGAGTGATAATTTCATATATTATGGAGTGTATTAAACCTGTCCTGAACTTTGTCGAAGTCCACAGGACACCTTACGGCGGAAAGGTTTGCCCCCACATCTGTCTTTTGACAGAAAGACGTGGGGGCAGTGCCTGCGTGTCTTGCGACACTTGTTATGGCAAGCACGCAGACACGGATCAGTTATAATTAAATTTTATAATACATACGTTGCGGATATAAATCAAGCGATAAAACAAAAATATTTTGGGATTTTTAGGAGCGGAGATTATGAACTCTTACACATTGGGACTAGATATTGGCTCAAATAGTATCGGCTGGGCACTTATTGAAATCGGTAAAAACCCTTCAATAATAAATATGGGTGTGAGAATTTTTCCAGAGGGAGTGGTCAGAGACACCAAAGGTCTTGAAAAATCGAAGAATCAAACTCGCAGAGAGTCAAGAGGAGCGAGACGAACTCATCAGAGACGTAATTTGCGGAAAGAACGATTGTTGAATATCCTTCAAACGGTTGGGCTGTTGCCGAAAGACGAGTCGGAATTGAGATCATTATTTCACACTAATCCATATCAATTGAGAAAAAATGGTTTAGATGAAATACTTGAACCTTATGAATTTGGGAGGGTCCTTTATCACCTGAGCCAACGTAGAGGCTTCAAAAGCAATAGAAAAAGCGGAAAAGCGAGAGAGGATGGAGTTATTATAAAAGGGGCAAACGCGTTGCAAACAGTGATGGATACCAAAAGATGCAGAACTATTGGAGAGTATTTTGCAGGATTAAATCCGGGGAAAAAACGAATACGTAGTCAATACACGTTCCGCTCGATGTATGAAAAAGAATTTGACTTATTGTGGGCAAAACAAGCAGCATTTTATCCAGAAATCTTGACGGATGAACTTCATAGAAAGATTAGGGACGAAATTATATTTTTCCAACGTCCTTTGAAACCGACAGATGAACTAATTGGCAAATGCGAATTGGAGCCGGGCGAGAAGCGATGTCCACGAGGAGACTGGTACGCAAGAAGATTTCGGATTTTGCAGGATGTCAACAATCTAAAGATACAAAATTCAGATGGAACTGAAAGTAAGATAACAAAAGAACAGAGAAGTTTTATTCTCGATGAATTAAGTAAGAAAAAGGAACTAAAGTATGAGGATATCCGCAAGAAGATGGGGCTGATGAAAACCCAGGTTTTTAATCTTGAGCAGGATGGCAAGGTAAAAACTTTGAAGGGCGATGTTTTTTCTGCAGTGATGAGGAGCAAGAATATCTTTGAACCAAAGTTTTGGGATGCAATGAATGAAAAAGAAAAGATTAAACTCAACGAATGGTTTGTAGAGCTTGAAGACGACCAACTTAGAGAGAAGCTGCGAAGCGAATATTGTTTCGATGATAAAAAGATAGAAACCGTCCTGAAAATATCAATTCCACAGAGGTATATGAGTTTTTCACGCAAGGCGATAATAAAGCTGTTAGAGTTTATGGAGCAAGGAGCGTTAACAAGTGAAGCAATAACTTTATCGTATCGGGACAAAGGGAAAGACAAAGATAGTTCAGATGTTTGCGACAGGCTGCCTTTGCCGGAAGACCTGCGTAATCCTATTGTCAATAAAGCATTGTTTGAGGTTCGCAAAGTTGTCAACGCTCTTGTGCGAGAGTATGGCAAGCCAGCGAAGATAAAGATCGAGATGGCAAGGGACGTACAGGGTAGCAGACGGCAGAGAGAGGAACTACACTGGAAGATGCGGGAAAATGAGAAGATCAATGAAAACGCACGCAAGCGGCTTAGAGAGGATATAGGGATTAATAATCCAACACGCCATGATGTTATCAAATACAAACTATGGGAAGAATGCGGCAAAAGATGTCCCTATACAGGAAAACATATTTCGCAAACGGCTATTTTCGGCTCAAATCCAGAATTTCAGGTTGAGCATATTCTTCCATACGACCGGAGTTTGGATGATAGTTATATGAATAAGACATTATGCGAGGTTCACGAGAATATACACGTTAAGAAAAATCAAACTCCCTTTGAAGCTTATAGCCATAACCCAGAAAAATATGAACAGATAAAGCAAAGTATAAAGGTCTTGCCCTGGCCAAAGCGGCAGAAATTCTTAAAGCAGGAGATAAACATCGACAACCATATAAACAGAGAACTTAACGATACCAGATATATCTGCCGTGAAGTTGTTGAATATCTTAAAAAACTCGGGGTGAACGTGCGTGGAACAAGGGGCAAGATAACAGCAGAGCTACGCCACCAATGGGGATTAGACGGAATTTTTGACGAGCTTGGTACAAGACGAAATGCCGATCACCGCAGGCACGCGACCGATGCGGTTGTGGTCGGTGTTACGGAAAATGAGCATCTGCAAAAGTTAGCCAGAAGTAAATATTCAGTGACAGGTGTATCATTTTATCCGCCCTGGCACGGTTTCAGAGAGGATGTGAGGGAGAAGATCGATCAAATTAATGTTTCTCACAGAGTATGCCGGAAGGTATCTGGAAAGTTGCACGAAGAAACGAACTACGGGCCTACAAAAAACAAAGGATTATATGTATTCCGTAAGGAATTAAAGAACCTGACTCTGCCGATGGTTAAAAATATTGTTGATCCTGTTGTTCGTGAGATTGTGAAAAAACGAATAGAAGAAAAAGGCTCTGATTTTTGGAAAGAGCCGTTATATATGAAGACGACCAAGAGCAACAAAAAGGTACCGATAAAGAAAGTGAGAGTGTATAATGTAGCCGAGAATGTTATACCGATGAAAGACCTTTCGGGGCAAATATACAGATACGTTGAGACGGGCAGTAACCATCATATAGAGATATTCGAATACAAAGACAAAAAAGGCAACATCAAAAGAGACGGTAAAGTTGTTACGATGTTCAAGGCAGTCCAAAGAAGCCAACATGAAGAACCAGTTGTTCAGACTAATCATGGAGCCGATAAAAAGTTTATTTTCTCTCTGGCAATAAACGATATGTTTAATCTTGAATTAGAAGATGGATCAAAAATACTTCATCGCGTTCAAAAAATAGATAAGAATAATAGAATAATTTTGAGACCACATACATATTCTGGGAAAGTAAGCGATTATGATAAGCCACCATCAATTCAGCGAAAAAGTGCAAGTACCTTACTAGGCTGTAAAGTGACAGTTGATCCTTTAGGTAAAATTTGGCCAGCGAACGATTAGCCTTTTTTTCATATTGAAGCAGCAATAATCAAAGTGACCTCGCTAATTTGCCGATAATAATTACTGGCGAGGTCACATAATGATTAAGCGGATTATCGAGATATCACAAGCTAAAACCCATCTGGCAATTCGATTCGGCCAGTTAATCATCAAGTCCTTCGACCCGGCTCAGGACGGACAAACCTGTCTCGAGCAAAGTCGAGAGAATGGAGAAAAGGTCTCAAGCATTCCTTGCGAAGATATAGGCGTATTGTTAGTTGACCATCAGGGGACAAGTTATACACACTGCGTCTTTACCGAGCTTTTACGATGCGGGGCCGTGATCATACTTTGCGGCGGTGACCACCATCCGGCTGGTATGCTTCTTCCGATCGAAAGTAACAGCATGCAGACAGAAAGATTCCGCCAGCAGATAGAGGCGAAAGAGCCGGTCAAAAAGAGATTGTGGAAACAGATTATAAGAGCAAAGATTAAACATCAGGCAAAATTAGTCGGTAGAGATAGTGACGTTTATAAATCATTGATGGCTTTAAGAGATAGAGTTCGTTCAGGCGACCCGGAGAATATTGAGGCACAGGCAAGTAAGAAATTTTGGCCAGCATATCTACAAGATATACAGGTTTATAGTGATCTTATCGAATCTAATATAAATTTCCGTAGAGACATAGACGGTCTGCCGCCAAATAATATGCTCAACTACGGTTATATGGTCATGCGCGCTGCTGTAGCGCGGGCACTTTGCTCGGCTGGACTTTTACCAAGTTTGGGAATTCATCATAGAAACCGTTATAACGCATTTTGCCTTGCTGATGACATCTTAGAGCCATTCAGAGTATTTGTTGAATCAAAGGTACGGGACGTGTGCCGTGAAATTGGTGTCCCAGATAATCTTGACCAAACAGTTAAAGCCAAACTTTTAGAAGTTCTGTATGAGTCTGTCACCATAGGTGGATTTAACGGACCTCTTATGGTTGGACTCCATCGAACGACGGCGTCACTACAGCGATGTTTTTCCGGTGAGCAGAAATCGATTGATTTACCAGACCTGTGATTATCACATTCTGTTTTCTGTATTCTGAATGCTGACTTCTGAATTTATGATAATAAGTGGGTACAGAGCTGTGTGGATTTTTGCTATGTTCGATCTGCCGACCGATACAAAAAAGGCACGGAAAGATTACACGTATTTTCGAAAAAATCTTTTAAAAGACGGCTTTAGTATGTTACAATACTCTGTGTATGTGAGGCACTGCGCGAGCGAGGAAAATGCTGATGTTCATTACAAAAGGATTAAGAGTTTTTTGCCTCCTGATGGTGAGGTTCGCATTATTACCATTACCGATAAACAGTTTGGACGTATGGAAACTTTCTGGGGAAAAATACGGAAACCTGCCCCTCCACAGCCTCGACAGCTCGAATTATTTTAGCAAATTTAGCCTGCAAGTCCTTTTGCAAAAAGGACTTGCAGGCTATCTATTATAACTGATCCGTGCCTGAGTGCAAGTCACAAC
>CAZVWH010000031.1:0-30017 GCA_964631175.1 uncultured Pirellulales bacterium
AGCGCATGGGTGCATATTCCAACGGCAGCGCTTACGATGTCCATCCTTACATCCTCTTGAACTTCAATGGCCAATATGATGATGTAAGCACATTGGCTCACGAATTAGGCCATACCATGCATAGTTTTTATTCCAATAAAAATCAACCGTATCCGACAGCCGATTACTCAACCTTCGTCGCAGAGGTCGCTTCCACTTTCAACGAAGCTTTGCTGATTAATAAAATGTTGAAAGAAATCCAGGATAAGGATATTCGGCTGTCACTACTGATGAATTATTTGGATGGAATCAAAGGCACGGTCTTCAGACAAACCCAATTCGCTGAATTTGAATTGCGTATCCACGAAAAGGCCGAGCAGGGAGAGCCACTAACAGGAGATGTGCTAAGCGAATTGTACGGTGACATCCTTAAAAAATACTATGGCCACGATAAGGGAATCTGCCACATCGAAGATCTATATACGGTTGAATGGGCATACATTCCGCATTTTTATTATAACTTTTATGTGTATCAGTACGCGACATCTTTTACCGCATCTACAGCTTTAGCAGAAAAGGTTTTAAGTGAGGAAGAAGGAGCTCTTGAAAAATACATTGAATTTATATCTGCCGGCGGGTCTGATTATCCAATTAACATCTTAAAAAAAGCGGGGGTGGATATGACCGGCCCTGAGCCGTTCGATAAAACCATAGCGGTAATGAATCGGACTATGGACGAAATCGAGGCAATTTTAGAAGGGCTACCGTCACCGCGGGGGTGACGGCTAAACGTATTGCGTGATTGTCTTGGAAGCGCTCAATCTGCCAATGGCTCTGTCCTTGTCATAAGCCTGAATTCGACTACGCTCGACAGCTTCAACAAGGGTGGCTATAGTCTTGTCGTATGTATCCCGGTCAACCCAATATGGTGTTCCGTCTTTACCTCCATGGGCAAACGAGTATCGAGCAGGGTCTTCATACGAAGGCTTGGCTCCGTAAATCACCTCTGCCACTAAAGCCAACGCCCTAATTGTTTTAGGCCCTACTCCTTCCGTGGCTAAAAGTTTCTCATAATTTTCAGGCTGCCTATCGCAAAGTTTCTGCAGGATTTTTTCCAGGTAATGACTCCGCGAAAAATCCTCATGGATTACGGGATGGTACTTAAATTCGGTATCTTCCAATTTCAAAAAGGTCAGTTGCTCTCCTTTTAACTTCAAGCTCACCATTTTACTCAGCTTAGATGAATGTTTACGTAGAATTTCGATATCCTTCATTAGTGAATGGTATCCTGACGAGATAAATTCTACATTCAACTCTCTCGTGCTTTCGCTATCGTGGGCGGTAAGATTCAGTGACGGCTGCCGTTTCGCCGCGGTGACAATTCCTGTATGAGGCTCACAGACAAGGTCTTCAATATTTTCGGAAAACCAATGGTAACGTCGAGCTGAGGCGTTTATCTGGTTCATTCCCTGCTGAACTACCACCCAACTGCCGCTTCTGGAAAAGAAAAAGCTGTGGTGATAAATCTGATAGCCGTCCTGAATTAAAGAGCTATCTACCTTAGCGCTCATACGTGAGTTATAGACCAGGTTGTTAGCGCAACCATCGGGTAAGCTCAATCTATCCGCCCAGGCCGTAATCTCTTGTGGTGTTTTGCGTGAGGTTTTACCTTTTCCGCCGCAGATAAAGATACCCAAGTCTGCTTCCTGGCCCCGTATAGCTTCTTTTAAGGCAGCGGTCAATATTGTAGTCAGGCCTGAGGCATTCCAGTCGAAAGCCAGGACTGTGCCCAACGACTGAAACCATACGGGGTCTGCGATTCTGTGGATGAACTCATCGGGGCCAAACTCAGCTACGAGCACTTTAGTCATTTCTCGGCCGAGTTTGACCATTCTCGTAAACAGCCACCTGGGACACCTGCCGGTATCTAACGTAAATGTAGCAATTCCCCTCTGCATAATTTGAGTTTACGCTTTAACAGCAACTTAGTCAACCATGGTTCGTAGCCGCTCAGAGCCGGGTGGTGTGCATTATTTACTATCGGGAAATCTCAGATATGATGGGGGCACGTATTCCGTCAGCCAAATACCATCGGCAGAAAGATAAAACTTACAACCATCGTTGTACATCTGGCCAGCCTGTACCCTAAGGATTATCGGTTTACCGTAGCGTTGGCCAACCTTCCTGGCTGTGGTTGCGTCCGGCGAAAGGTGCACATGATGTCGTCGGCCCTTTTGCAATCCACCTCGACAAATTGAATCTCAGAATCTTCAAAAAATTTTGCAGGAATTTCAAAATGGGGGTATTGGAAGAGCCCTGACATCCAGATGAATGCAGTAGTGGTCAGCTTGATTATATGTGGGGCTCCGGATGTTGCAGAATTGGCTTGCCAATTACCGAGTCACTTATTTTGCGCGTGGTATTGGCCATTTCCCTATTTGTCTGTTCGGCAATGGCATTGAATGAGTTTTTGGTGATAACAAGTTTGTAAATAATAGGGAGTCTTAAGATTATTATAAACCCTCTCCATTAAGGGACATTACCTTAAGACTCCCCCTTGAAACCAAACCATGATAAAGGTTTTCTCCGATTTAATGGTTATATATTTGTTTGCCAATTAACTACCAGAGTACTGTCCTTTCGACGCTGACACTTCTGATAAACATGCTGCTCGCGTTACCACCAATACCATCAAACATACCAACACCAATAAATTGAGCACCCGCGTTGACTCCATAGGGAGTAGTAATAAACTGGTTCTGACCACCTACAAAGTTTTGAACTACCATTGCAGAACCCAAATTACCTACTCTGAACACATTCTGCGAAAAGGCTGTACCCATGTCTTGATTCTGCGTCCCTAAGCTTAAATAACCAGGTAATGTTTGTGATTGGGTCCCTACAATAGATGCACCTTGCTCATAACCATAGTTACCAGCCAGACCGGAAACAGTTGAACCTTGAATTAGCGAACCAACTCCCATTTGTACGGTCCTAAGAGTGCCAGAACCATCGATAGTTTCTTGGAAATTGGCTATCGGCACCGCAGTTACACTAAACATTCCACCAATTCCTGCTCCTGTTAGTATGCCGTCATTGCTTGTGTTAATAACAAATTGTTGGCCTTGATCGATTTCTGCAAAAGTCCCAGAAGGCAGCAAAAGGACAATCGCTATTGTGATTGCAAATCCCTTAAGCATTCTTGAAACTCCTATTCTTCACATTTTTAATTTGTTTCGTTCTACATATATCGGCTAACCGCAATCAAAACAGCCGGGAAAACTAATCACGATTGTCTTCTTTTTTTACCATGTTTTTCCAGGCTTTTCGAACTTCCTGGCCAATCCGACACAAAATACATTCTGATTAAAGGGAGCCCTGAAGATATCTGCCCTTTGCTAAGTCAGGGTGCGAAACTTGAGGGCTCCCAGCAACATCAATAGATGGATGATCGATCGGCTTAATAAACTACTTGAGACTGAGCTGTAGTAACCACGGCGCTGCTTAACGTTGAAGGATTCGAGCCAGCAACACCATTAACACTTGATGTCTGGTTAAGTCCTACGCTAGATGCCTCTGTTACTGATCCCATTGCATTTACACCGTATTGATTCTGAGACAAAACAGCGTCGTTAACGGCAGATCCAGATCCTGCACCATCAGACTGTAACAGAGCTTGTTGTCCTACCAGGCCAAGGCTTTGCTCCTGAGCCTTCGGACTTACACTATTACCGACAAACTGGTCTTGAGAACCAAAAGCATCAAGAAACGCACTTACGGTCATAACACTGCACGTTCCTGCGGCCGAAACACTTTGATCAATTTCACCAACTTGTGTCTGAGTACCTTGTGTCACACAGCTGGTAGAGCATGCAGTATGAGTATTTAAAATCCCCAATGCTTGAGTAACGCCAGCCGTGGACGTACCATGAAACAGGTTTGCTACGCTACTCATGCCGGCGTTTGTGGAAAACAACGGATCACCAACTAAAAATTGTTGTTGATGATAAATGCTACCGATTAATGGCGACGCTGGAGGTATAATCATAGCGAAGGCACCGGAGCAAACAAACAGAATAACAGCACCCGAAAATAATACTTTCTTAAGCATTTTTAGAACTCCTTTTCTTTGTTTCAATTTTCACATTCCCTTTTGACTGCTAATCACACATTAGCAATCATAAAAACTAAAAACCCCTTTATTACGCGATACAAAAACCTATTTTATTTGCTGCAAATTTACCTCCTTTCTCCCCCAACAAGCCCTCATATTAATCCTCCTCCTGCTGAGGGTCATAACCAACACAAAGATTTAGTGTATTATTAGGTTCTGCACACGCTGGCCCTCTTGGAAACCTGCCAGATCGTAAAGCTCTCGGCTCATATCAACTCCCGCTTTTTTTCGCCCCGTTGCAGTCGGCTGGATATGTTGTTCCGTTTGTTCTTTTGTCACGGGCTGCATGGGCTGCTTCACATGGATTCTATCGTAGAAGGTCTTAGGGATTCTTCTTTTTATTAAAGCCGCAGGCCAATATCTATAACCCTCGGCGCTTACCATAGCTTTTCCCTTACCTTCTGTGACTCCGCTCGTCTTAGCCCCAAGGAAGGAAAGAGAATAACTGGTATGGCTATAGGCCCCGGCTGCTCCAGGGAAAGCGAGAGTGGAGCCGACAGAGACACCTTTCATGCCACCGGATATTAGCAGGATATCTACATCCCACGGCAGGGCTTCTGCTATCGCAGCATCATACACTTGATCCCAATTGCGGTTCACGTCCCCTTCCAAGCTTACTCTTCCGACGTAAGCATAACCTGCTCTTGTAAGAAGCTCTCTACCTACGTTGGAGTCAATAAAGACTAATATAGGCTTACCTTCGGGTCTGCGATCACGAATCAGAGCATTTGCTATTTCAAATCCTCTACCTCGATGGAAATAATCAGGTCCGCCCAATACAGCACGTACACCATTAAAAATGCCTCCAATAAGATCGAGTGGGCCGCTATAAGGCAAAGCCTTTAGAACGTTTTTAATCTGTTTCATATCATCGGGGTCGCTGGGATCAAATGTCCGTTCATACACCAAATCATGACTGCTTGGTCCATTGGGAAAGTATGCCTTTAGAGTCCCCCATCCTCCATGCTGCCAATAGGGCAAATAAGGCGGGACTACAGAAACTGGGGGAACTTTGTACTTAACGTTTGAAATTGATGTTGTACTAATGTTGGCAACAGCTCCTGAATTCGACCCTTCACTGTAGGAAAAAGCATCGGCATCACCACCCTCTGCATCGGCACTACCACCTATACCAAGGGCAGCAGAATCGCCACTTTGTGCACTAGAATAACCTGGTCCATAAGTACTTTGAACCTGGCTTAGATCCGTATTCAGCACATCATTAGTATTTATTGTGCCACTTCCATACACATACTGAGCACCTGCAAACATCAACAGCATAGGTACTAAAGCTACTATTATTGTTCTCCTTAAATTACTCATAGCCATCCTCCATAACATAAAGTTCGTTCTTCCTTTAACTTGCATTAACATTATCAACTATAACCGCAAAATAATTTTCATCATCTTTCCTCCTGTTCTTTTATGTATCCTTACTTTGCAAGCTCGATTGTCTATTTACACTCCGTCACTTCATTACTAACATCGGCTGTCCGAAATAGCTGCATATATGTCTGGCTTAATTCTATATCCAAAAATACAAGCCGTTCATCTGCTGCTTGTCATAGGCTCAATAATCGTTATAGTCCAGCAGGTCGATAGGAATGCACATTTCCCTGATCACCTGAAGTATTTCTGCCGCAAGCAATCGATAATCGTCTAAACACATCCAATCCGAACGATGATAACGACTTCCATCGGCTGCATTTATCGTCTCAACAATTACCTGGTACGCGCTAATAATGGCATCCTCTATTTCTGAACTGGGATTTTCCTGATAAGCACCAATAAGTCCGAGTGTAGCAAATATTGTATCTTCAATATCACCTCTTGGCAGGCCGCTCATACCATCACTATCATGGTCAAACTGTCGGTAAAAACTTCCCGCATAAAGTTCATCGTTTGGTACCTGTTGGTTCAAAAGAATTGTTGGTAGGTCCTTTAGCTTCTTCCTATGATTCCAGCAAGTAGCTTCGGTTCCGGAAGTATCAAGGAGCGTATCATCTAATTCTCCTGTTAGCGCCAGAGCCCATGTAGCTATCCCCAGTACCATCACTGGTGAATCAGAGCTGTCATTATCAATTTGGGCTAAGTAATTTATTAGTTCCCTCCTCCAGACTTCCTTATCCTCAGTATCCACATAGTAAGCTGTAATTACAAAATATGCTAAGTTGAACACCGCAGTAGATGGTCCAGCGGATGCAAACTGAGAGATATAATCCTCGGTCCCATCAACACTATTCTGCACATTTTGATAAAAATCACATAATGCCGTCCACCAGGGATTCTCGTTCGGGTCGCTGCTTATCTGGCTCAAGCGAGCTAAGGCAAAAAGCTCGTCGCCCTTGAAATTACTCGAAGCGATAGAAAGGATATTTTCTCCAGCCAATTCGGCAGAAATCTTATAAGCATTATCTCCAATCAGCTCGTATGCGCTTACCCTGCCGGCAATAATTGAGCCGGTGAAATCAATTTCATTTAATCCAACCGCCCCATCTTCACCTAATCTATCGGCTACTATCTCGATTGTTTCTTGAATACCTCTGTTAATTGTTTCTTGCGTCGAAGCAAAATCTTCCTCAATAGTCTCTTCGATCAAAGTAACCTCATCGTTAATTACTTCCTCGATCAAATCAGTAGCTCTATCAATTTCGCCTCTTATCTGAGCAAGGGCATCTTTAATTGTTTCTCGAGCTTGAGCAGGATCATTGTCTAATGCCTCTTTAATACTCGCAATAGCCTCATCAATTGCGTTGTTGATCATTGCAATTGCTTGATCTATTGAATTGTTGATTTGTACCGCCTTGGCGGGACTCTCACTAATTAACGTTGCCAGCATAAAGAACAATAGAAACAAAAGTATTCTTTTATTCGTCATTTTACGTTCCTCTTCTAAGCGCTGAGCCAACTAAAACAAACGTTAAACCTTTTCCTTTCTCTTGCCATGCTTATCTTCGCCAGGCATTTTAGCGATGAAAGTACACATTTTTTATGCTAAGCTCACGCATACTCAGAAACCACATCCTGCCAATGTAAAGTTTGTGTCAAGCTATACAAACCTCCAAGAAAAAGGAGCTGGTAGGCTACTTAAAGTTATTCGATCAAATGCTCTTACACACGCATCTCTACTCACCAGATCCTCCTACTGTACTTGCTTTTACGCCTGTAGTAACAGCGAGTAAAGCAAACAAACATACGAATACACTAACCATCGACCGTTAGGCTGTGACTTTCTCTTCTCACCAGTCCTAACGGTACGGAATTATGGGAACTTCTCTTTCAGGCAAGGAATTGTGGGGACTACGTAATTTCTGTTTAATGCGATATCCACAAGGTAAAATTGCCCTTATTTCTCAATAGGAACTCTATATAACAGAGAAAGACTTGGAAAAAACTGGTGGAAGGGAAAACTTTAGCCTGATAAATTTCACAATTCCTTTGTGAATTATTGATTGTACGTAAATACAACTGACTGAAAAAAAGATGGTTGTAAATCACATATAAAAACAAGAAGAATGCGATTTAGGCTGAACAGGAATAATCATAGAACAGTAGAATCTGCAAATATCAAAATCTAAAAAATCCAACGGATTTTGATATGTATATGTTCGAGGCAGCTACCGCATCGTAGAATAATTCATCCTCTATGATATGTACTTTCAGGCAGATGAACTAGTCCCATCGCAGCAGCTTTCTTGATAAGATCAATTAAGTTATCGACGTCAAACTTGCGCATTATATGACTACGGTGCACTTCAATAGTCCTTACTGAGCGGTGAAGGAAGCTGGCTATTTCCTTGTTACTCTTGCCATTAAGAATAAGACGTAAGACCTTCATTTCAGTTCTTGTAAGTGGTCTGACTACCCGTGGAATATCGTGCTTGGATTGTCTTTCGTCCAGCAAATCACCCTCTTGTTTGGTGCCGCGCGAGCCTTGCTCAAATTCAGCCAATCGTCTGCGCAGAACTTCCAACTCCTGGAGCAATTCAGATTTGCTCTTACTCTCCTCCGATACCATGAGTCTTTGCTCCCTAATCTACGCCCATTATCCCTCGCTCCGTTGGCGCTTGGAGCACGATTCAACACATCAACTTGGCTTGCGCTCACTTAGTTGCTTAATAATATTACTGATATAAAAAATATTAGATTCATTCGAATAAGTCAAGAAAAAAATGGTTTATTTTAGCCAATATAATTAATATTTAATCCCTTGTCGAATCGTCTAAACGCTATTAAAATACCCCTTAAAATTCCTTACATCAACCAGCTATGAAGTTGGCGGTATGGAAAAAGGGAGTAAAAAAGGCATTAAAACATGAAAAAAAACGCTTTATTACTGATCATAGGGCTATCGGTCGCCCTACTTGAGATGGTATCACGCCAAGCTCAATCCATTCAAACACATCATGAAACAGCCAATCCTAATGACACGATAATATATAATCAACCAACTTTGCCAATCGATAATCGCGTTAATGACCAGATTTGCCGATTGACATTGCAGAAGGAAGAAGGTTTCTCAGATGTTATATGATAGTCCTGCGATTCCTCGACTGCACATTCCGGCGTACAACCGTTGGAACAAGTACCTCCACACTGTAATTGTTAAATTTACATCTTATCTTTAGTATTTTAAGGGCGATTTTACTGCTTTAAGAATAAACCTGAATTAGAGTAAAGGAGAAATTTATGAATTCTGAAACACAAAGAATCTCCATCAAGGAAAAAGTCGGCTACAGTTTGGGTGATACGGCATCGAATCTGTTTTTTCAAACTTTCATATATTATATGCTTTTTTTCTATACGGATGTGTTCGGAATCACCGCTAAGGCGGCGGGAACTATGTTTATAGTTACCAAAATCTGGGATGCCGTTAACGATCCTATGATGGGTATGATTGCAGACCGAACCAGCACCAGATGGGGAAAATTCCGTCCCTATTTAATTTGGGGTGCCATTCCATTGGGTGTACTTGGAGTATTAACGTTTACAACACCCGAACTCAACGATGCCAGTAAGCTTATATACGCTTACATCACATACACATTTCTGATGATGGCATATACGGCTGTTAATGTACCCTATTCTGCAATAATGGGTGTCATGACATCAAATTCTCATGAACGAACCACGGTCTCCTCTTTCCGATTCATAGCTGCTTTTGCCGCACTGCTCTTCGTCCAATACTTCATCCCAACAATGACCGATGGCGCTGTTAATCCCGCGAAGAGCTGGCAATTGACTTATACCATTGTCTCCGGATTAGCGGTGATTCTGTTGTTTATTGCGTTCTTTTCATGCAAAGAACGTATTCAACCTCCCAAGGGACAAAAAACCCCAATCAAGCAGGATCTTGCCGACTTGATTTCCAATAAGCCCTGGGTATTTATCGGTGCCGCAACCGTCTTTCAGCTCATTTTCCTTTGTATGCGAGGGGGAAGTACGATGTACTACTTCCAGTATTATGTAAAAGACCAGGAAATAATGTTGTTTGAAAAAGCCTTTAGTTTGTCCTATTCAAAGTTATTTTCTTTATTCACGATGTCGGGGACCGCCTTTACAATTCTCGGGGTTGTTCTAACGAAACGTATCAGTAAAGCCTACGGCAAATCATCAACTTATGCAGTCTTTTTGGGTATAGCCGGTATAACTTCAGCACTCCTCATTTTCTTAGGTCCACAAAGTATCGCTCTTATGTTTGTTCTCAATTTTATTACATCGTTTGCGGTTGGGCCCGTATCTGTTCTGCAGTGGGCCATCTATACGGATACGGCAGATTATTCGGAATGGAAAAAGGGACGCCGGGCTACCGGGCTTGTGATGTCTGCCTCGCTATTCGCGCTTAAGTTTGGAATCGCTCTTGGAGCTGCGGCTACTGCATGGATACTGGCAGCTTATGGTTATCAGGCTAATGTTGAGCAGACTGCAAATGGATTGTTTGGTATACGTATGGTTATGACCGTTTACCCTGCTATTTTCGCCATGATCGGCATGGTTCTTATGTTCTTCTATCCATTGAAAAAACATCTGATGATGCAGGTCGAGACTGAACTGGTCGCACGTCGTAAAGAAGCTCAAAATGATTGAAGTTTGAGAAAGTGATGACTATGGCAACAAAAAAACTGATAATTAGCGGTGTACTGTCTTTAGCGGTCTCTTTTTCTGTTGCTGTTGGAGCCAACAATTCCAATATACCCGCATTGAAGGATGCGTTTAAGGATGATTTTCTTATCGGAGCCGCTCTGAGTCAAATGCAGATTTCAGGTGAAGAACCCAATGCGATTGTCCTGGTTGAAAAACATTTTAACTCCGTCACCGCTGAAAACGTTATGAAGTGGTCTCCCATACATCCCGAGCCTAACAAATATGATTTTGAAGCAGCCGACCGTTTAGTGGAGTTCGGCGAAAAAAACAAGATGTTCATCATAGGGCACACACTCGTGTGGCAACAACAAACACCACGATGGGTCTTTCAGGACCCAAACGGCGTCATCGCGGATCGCGAAACAATATTGGCGCGCATGAAGGACCATATTTTCACAGTGGTCGGTCGTTACAAGGGGCGCGTCGGAGGATGGGATGTCGTTAACGAAGCCATCGATAACGAAGGCCAATTCCGTACAAACAGGTGGTATAACATTATTGGCGAAGAGTATGTGGCCAAGGCCTTTGAATATGCTCATGAGGCTGACCCAAACGCTGAGTTATATTACAATGACTTTGATATGTGGAAGATTGGCCAGGTGCAAGGTGTGATTAAACTGGTTAAGGGCCTCCAAGCCAAAGGTCTGCGCATTGACGGCATCGGTATGCAGGGACACTGGGGTCTGGATTATCCGCCGCTCGATGAGCTGGAGGCTGCTATCATTGCTTTCTCTGAGTTGGGTGTAAAACTGATGGTCACGGAGCTGGACATCTCGATTCTTCCCAATCCCTTCGATAATACGGGGGCCGATATCTCCAAAATGGCTGAATCACGTAGAGAGATGAATCCGTATGTCGATGGCTTGCCTGATGAGGCACGTCAGCAACACGACCAGCGTTATGCCGACATATTTGCAGTTTTTCACAAGCATAGGGACAAGTTTAGCCGTGTGACTTTTTGGGGCGTTCATGATGGACATTCGTGGCGCAACTACTGGCCCATACGAGGACGCATTGATTATCCGCTCTTGTTCGATCGGCAATACCAACCCAAATCAACCTTTTTTGCAGTTATTAAAACAGTGCAGAAGTAGGGTGTGCACCGCACACCGGAAAAAATGATGGACGCAGAAAGTTATGATAAAAAGATGCACACAACAAACCTTGATAAAATGGTGGACAATACCCAACCTACTCTTGCTTGTCTTATCCTCAGCTTTAGCGTTTGGCAGCTCACAACAGCAATCCAAGACCTTTGCCGGAAGGCATACTGCGTATCAAAATCCTGTTATCACGGGATTTTATCCGGACCCAAGTATTTGTCGCGTAAGCGATGATTACTATCTGGTCACAAGCTCGTTTGAATATTTTCCCGGTGTTCCCATCTTTCATAGCAAAGACCTTGTTCATTGGAATCAAATTGGTTATTGCCTGACACGGAAAAGTCAATTGCCCCTCGATAAGGTTCGAGCTTCAGGCGGCATTTATGCACCGACTATTCGTTACCACAAAGGTACTTTTTATATGGTGACCACAAACGTAGATGGCGGAGGCAACTTTTATGTCACTGCCAAAAATCCTGCAGGTCCATGGTCCGAGCCGGTTTGGCTCGATCGTGATGGCATGGACCCATCACTTTTCTTTGATGACGACGGTAAGGTTTATTACACACGGCACGAAGGTCAGGGCGACGGCTATATCGCTCAGAAGATGCTCAATCTTGAAACAGGCAAACTCGAAGGTGATTTGAAAAAAGTATGGGATGGTACTGGCGGCATCTGGGCCGAAGGTCCTCATTTGTACAAAATCAAAGGTAAATATTATCTGATGATTTCAGAAGGCGGAACCAGCTACGACCATGCGGTCACTATCGCACGCAGCGATTCTCCATGGGGACCGTTCGAGGCCGATCCAAACAATCCAATTCTCACCCACTGTAATCGTCCCAAACATCCGATTCAGGCACTCGGACACGCAGATTTGGTCGAAACTCCTGATGGCTGGTGGCTGGTCTGTCTGGGAATCCGGCCCAAGGGTGGCCGTTTTCACCACATAGGCAGGGAAACATTTCTCGCACCTGTCACCTGGAGCGATGAAAACTGGCCTGTAGTCAATGGCAATGGCACACTTGAATTGACATTGCCCGCACCGAAACTGCCTCAGCATACCTTTGAAGAACCGCCCGCCAGAGATGATTTCGACGGTGACAAACTGGCTCTGCAGTGGAACTTTCTGCGAAATCCGTATGAAGATGATTTTTCTCTTACTGCTCGGCCTGGGTATCTTCGACTCAATGGCTCAGCCGTGACATTTAACGACCAGGACTCACCGGCTTTTGTGGGTCGTCGCCAGACGGATTTTAACTGCGTAGCTTCAACGCTGCTTGAATTTGACCCTAATAGCGAAAACGAAGAGGCCGGCCTTGTTGCCCGCGCATTTGACCGATTCCACTATGAAATTGGAATCACACTTAAGGATGGTATTCGCAAGGCCTTCTTTAGAAAAGTCGTCAGGGGCGAAATAACCGACCCCGTGAAATATGTTGATGTACAGCCTGGGCCGGTGATACTGTCTATCAAGGCGCTGCCGCTATCTTATGAATTTTCCTGCCAATCGTCAACAGGAGCTCGCAAAGTGTTAGGCACTGCCCTGACTAAGGATTTGTCCGTCGAAATAATCGGTTTTGAACGAGGGATGTGTTTTACCGGTGTGTATTTTGGAATGTACGCAACCGGAAATGGAGGCAAGTGCACAAGCCCGGCGGATTTCGACTGGTTCGAGTACATAAATAAATAAGGAGGAAAGTCAAGTGAAGGATAGTGAAAATTCACAGCTCCTTCGACCAGGCTCAGGACAGGCTGCCTTGAAAGATGTATTTAAGGACGATTTTTTCATTGGTGCTGCCCTCAGTCTGAACCAGATTTCCGGCAATGAGCCAGATGCTATGGCCCTCGTGGAAAAACAATTCAACAGCATCACGCCGGAAAATATTCTAAAATGGGAAGAGGTACATCCGGAGCCGAACAAATATAATTTCGCCCCGGCTGACCGTTATGTGGCTTGGGGCCAGAAGCACAAAATGTTTATAGTCGGGCACACGCTTGTCTGGTTTTATCAGACGCCGGACTGGGTGTTCCAGGATGGTGCGGGCAAACCGCTGGGCCGCGAGGCGCTGCTTAAGCGAATGAAAGAGCACATCTTCACCGTGATGGGCCGTTATAAAGGCCGAATCCACGGCTGGGACGTCGTCAACGAGGCTATTACAGCGGACGGGGATTATAGAAAATGCAAATGGCTCGAAATTATCGGTGAAGACTACGTGCTCAAGGCCTTTGAATACGCCCGCCAGGCCGACCCCAGCGCCCAGCTCTATTACAATGAATACGATCTTGTGAAGCAGCCCAAATGCGAAGCTGTCATTCGGCTGATTCGCGACCTGCAGTCAAAAGGCGTCCGCATAGACGGCCTTGGCATACAGGGACATTGGTTCCTGGACTATCCGAGTATCGAGGAGCTTGAGACCTCCATTTTGGCTCTTTCCAAACTTGGCGTCAAGCTGATGGTTACGGAGCTGGACATAGGCGTACTTCCTTTTTATCCTGTCGATGCCAAGTTAGTGGACCTCTCCTCCTTTGATACTGCAACGCAGAAAAAGTACAACCCATACCCGGATGGCCTGCCGGACTCCGCTCAAAAAGACCTGGCGAAACGTTACGCTGAATTGTTTTCGCTGTTTCACAAGCACCGGGACAAGTTCAGCCGGGTGACATTTTGGGGCGTCCACGATGGCCAATCATGGCGCAGCTATATGCCCATAAGTGGAAGGGCCGACTATCCACTGCTATTCGACCGAAACTATCAACCAAAACCCGCTTTCGATGCCGTCGTTAAAATAGCTTAAAGCAAAAGCATGTAGAGTGTGATGTTTTACACAACTTAATATTGCTTTATTTGAGTCGAGTTGCGATAGGAACCAAGTCTTCATTAGGGATTGTTGATAGCCGCATGATTTTGTAAATATCCGCTCCAATGCCTTGGACGGTCATTTTGCCTGGTGCAATGTCTGTAGGCCCGAAAACTACTTCACCACCGAAATTGATAAATCCGCGATTATAAATATCCAAACATTCATAAAGAAGCTGGTAAATCTCCTTTGTGAATGAATCCTGACCCCGATAGTCACCCACTCGAAGATTGAAAGCTTGCTTTACAACAGCCAGTCTCATGATGCACAATTGACGGTAGGTAAGCTGCTCTGCCGCCTTTATAATCTGGTGCGCCATCGCTGGGCTAATCGAATGGTCGAATGCAACATTCGACAAAAGGTAGCCCATATACAAAACTTTTTTTTCTTCTGCTTCTCGCTGACATTTGAGTAGAACACTTTCTGCTATCTCTTCAGCATCTGATCTCGACGAAGCTTTCGATTCGAAGAAACCGTCAGCGCGAAGGCTTTGTCCAGCCTTAATCCGATTCTGAATATCCGAAGCTGCGATCGCTAAAACGGCCCCTACACGCACTTTCTCTCGAGGTCCAAGTAGGCGTTCCGACACTTCTTCTCCGATGCGTTTCAAAGCCATTGCGGCTGCTGTACCTCCAGCACCGAGAACCGCAGCACCCACTGGTCCGCCTGCCAGGAAGCCAAGAGCACCGCCCACGGCACCGCTGGCAATCTCAGCTCCGCCGTTTATAAGCTTCCGAAGACGGTTACCACCATTCTTACTTTCTTCTTTGTTCATCGGTTTCTTGGAAGCAATATACGACACTACCGGCTTTCATCCTTCACCCTAAGATGCTTCGGAGGACAGGTCGCTTGCGTCCCGCCATGACAAGCTATCATTAGCAATTTAGTTTATCGGAGATAAAATGTCAAGATAGAAACAGAAGACAGAATTCAGGAGATAGGAGACAGGAGACAGGAGACAGGAGACAGAATAAGCCCTTCGACGTGCTCCCCGCTTCACCCTTCTTCGAGTAAAGATACGAAGGGTTACGCAGGACAGGCAGACAGGATTTAGGATTTCCTTGTTAAATCCGGCTTTATTCAAATAAGAATTCCTCAGATAACAAGAATACCTAAGTATCTTGGGTATTATATAGAACACAGAAATTAAAATTGCTGATTTTTTAATGGATTGGTGTCAGCACAATACCTAAGTATCTTAGGTATTAGGACTCACGTATTCAGTGTCGAGCATCAGGCATCGAGTTTCAAACCACCAATCACCACTCACAGATTCTCTATTGGTTAATTAAAGGTTAGCTTATTAGTGAATTGGAGGATTGATAATTAGCTGTTAGCAAGATTGCCACGGCCTTTCAGGCCTCGCAATGACAGGTCATCAAATCACAAATAACAAACCACTAATCTGGCAGCGGAAATCCCGGCTTATTCAAATTAGAATTCCTCAGATAACAAGAATACCTAAAAGAATTACTCGAATAACAAGAATACATAAGTATCTTAGGTATTAACACTTGAACACTTAGCATGAAGTATCCAACATCTTATACCAAATACGGATTCATCAACTGGTAAGAATACCTAAGTATCTTGGGTATTAGGACTCATGCACTTAGTGTCGAGTATCCAGGATTAACATTCGAGTATCTTCGCAGTACGCCTGACGGCGGAGTATCCAGCCCCCTGCAAGCGAATCCGCCCGTGGCGGACTTCGCTCCAGCTTCGAGCAGCAAGCATCGGACTACTTACCAATCACTATACTCTGTTGAAAAGGGGGAATAACCCCCAGCACAGGGCTGGGGGCTAACCTGTGTAAATCGGTGTTGAAAAAAAAGACAAGAACCCACCGTGAAACAACAATAAAAAACCCCGAATAAACCGCCTTCGGCGGTTAAAATTCGGGGGCTAAACAAAATGATAAAAATCCTGTCTGTCCATGTAACCCAAGTTCGTTTTATAATTTTGACTTGAAAATCAGGATATAATAATGTAGTATTTCGAATTCTTATTTGATAAAGCGTTATTTTATTAGGAGCTGAAATTGAAAAACAAAAAAGATATTGAAATCGTCGCTGCTGGGCATACCTGCCTTGACTTAATCCCTGCTTTTACAATCGAGGGAAAAGTTGACAAGATGACAGACGTCCTTGTGCCGGGCAAAATGATTAATATGGGCCAATGTGTTGTTGTGGGAGGCGGCCCTGTCACAAATGCCGGCGTATCTATCCGCCGGCTCGGCGTAAAAACCGAATTAATCGGTAAAATCGGCAACGACGACTTCGGCAAAGAAATACTCAATTGGTATGATGAGCACGAAGGCCATTTTAAGGGGATTAAAACGGTCGATGGTGAATCAACATCATACACAATCGCGATTTGCATACCCGGCATAGACCGTTTTTATCTGCATCACTGCGGCGCGAATGATACGTTCGGCTATGATGATATGGATTTCGACCTTGTGCAACGTGCGAAACTAATGCTTTTTGGTTATCCGCCCTGGATGAGAAAGCTGTATGAAAATACGGGCGCTGAGCTGACAAAAATCCTTAAAAAGACCAAAGAATTAGGGACTACGACCGCGCTTGACCTTTCACTTCCTGATGTAAATAGTTACGCAGGCCAGGTTGACTGGAAGGCAATTCTTAATGACTGGGTGCCGCTGTCGGACTTTATGGTACCGAGCGCAGAAGAGATATTTTATTTTCTTTATAAAGAAAAATTTCTCGAGAAAAAAACGAATCTTGGCCCCAAGGAAAGTGTGCTTGACCATCTAACTGTAAAAGAAATTTCCAACATGGGAAATGACTTGATAGAAATGGGTACGGCAATAGCCATGGTAAAATGTGGCCATAGAGGATTATATGTTCGCACCGCTAATCAGGATCGGCTTAAGAAGTTAGGCGCGGCAGGATGTTCCGATCTTGAAAACTGGGCCAATCGCGAACTTTGGTTCCCTGTCTATGAGGAGGAAAAATTTGTGGGTGCGCTGGGCTCCGGTGATTCAGCAATTGCAGGATTTCTTTCTGCATTTGTCTGGAATCACTCTGTTGAATCTTGTTTAAGATATGCAAATGCTGCTGGAAGTATGAACGTTACTGTTCCTGATGGACTTACATGGAATAAAGGATTTGATGATTTGACAAAACGGATTGAACAGGGGTGGAAGACGAAAGATTTGAAGATTGACGAGGCCGGCTGGAAGAAAGAGCGTGAATTCTGGCTTGGGCCTAATAATCGTGGTAAACCCCGTTAGAGATTTACCCCGTTGGAAATTTCCTACGGGGTAAATCTCTAACGCTCCGTAGATGGTGGCATTAGATTAACATCTACGATTCAATTTATTACCACCGACAGGAGTCGGTGGCATTCTCTAACGGGGTAAATGGGAATCATAAATAAGTTCGATGTCCTAAGAACAATGCAAGTTGTCATTTCGAGTGAGCCGAAGGCGAATCGAGAAATCTGTTATGTAAGTAGATTTCTCCACTTCGTCCCGATGAATCGGGACTTCGGTCGAAATGACTCTCTCAATAGGACGAAGCAAGTTTAAATAGGAGATAACAAATGGCAAAGAAAAGTGATGCGAAAAGAGACGCATTTGTCGGTAAGAAGTTAGCAAAAATGAGTTTGGAGGAAAAGGTCGGCCAGCTTTTAACATTTACCTGGCGCGGCGCAATGATAACGCCAAGTGGAATTGAACAAATCACAAGATTGCAATGCGGCGGGCTTTGCCTTGAACCATACGCGCTTGAGACCTGCAAAAACCTTTACTGGGGCAATTCCCAGATAGACCGGAATTTTAAAAAACCGAAAGATTATTTCACCATATCAAACACTTATTTTGCCGGCAAAACCTTCGGTATCAGCATAACGCCGCAAGATTACACGAAAAAGTTGAATGAATTACAGAAAATTGCAATGAAAAGGCGGTCTGGAATTCCTCTGCATATGACCATTGATTTTGAAGGTGATTTTAAGAACGATTATATGGCCGGCGGTATAAGACAGTTTCCTCCTCCAATGGGTATGGCCGCTATCGGTGACGTTAAACTGACTTATAAAATTGGTTTGACCATTGCAAAACAATTAAGCAATATCGGCGTAACGCAAATGTATTCGCCGGTCTGCGATGTGAATATAAATCCCAAGAATCCTGAAATCGGAGTCAGGTCTTTCAGTGACGACCCGCAGACTTGTGCAAAACACGCTGTCGCTTTGCTGAAAGGTTTTCAGGACGGCGGCATAGCGGCAACTGCAAAACATTTCCCCGGCAGAGGCGATTCGGCAACCGACGCCCATGATGTTCTGGATGTAATAAAAGCCGATAAAAAGAGAATTCAGGAAGTCGAATTATATCCCTTCAAGGCGGCAATAGCCGCAGGCGTAAAAGCCATTATGACGGGTCATTCTGTTTACCCCGCGTATGACAATAAGTTCCCCACGACTTTGTCAGAAAAAATTCTTACCGGGCTTTTAAGAAACGAATTAGGATTCGAGGGCGTTATTGTTTCCGACGCTATTGGCATGGCTGCTATCCTTAAAAAATGGCCACTTCCAATAGCTTGCGCGTTAGCGATAAAGGCGGGGTGCGATACGATACTCTTAAAAGCTGATGATGAATCGAGGTCGCAGTGCTTCTTTGGAATTAAACAGGCCGTTGAAAAAGGCGAGCTGTCTGAAGACAGGGTCAATGACGCTGTTACACGTCTTTTAAGAATGAAGTATGATCAAGGTTTGTTTGAAACAGCAGGGAAAAAGGACCCGAAAAAAGCTCAAAATTACGCTATGAGCAAACAGGTCTCAGACTTCTCCTGGGACGTTGCGAAAAAGGCCCTGATTGTTATGCGAAACAATAAAAAGATGCTGCCGTTGAATCCAAAGAAGAAAATATTAGTTATTGAGCAGCGTATTCCTTATGAATTTTGCGGGAAAGACCCTTATATGCACACGCATATGTTCTGCGAGGCAATGGTAAATCATTCCACAAACTTGATTCTGACAGACACGGACTTCTCCGCAAGTGAAGATGAGATTAAGGAGTGTCTCGAGCTTGCGAAGCAGACTGACCTTGTAGTTATGACCAACTACTATGCCCGAATCGTCAAATCGGGGAACAATCAACTACTTGCCAGGAAGCTCAAAAAAGCGGGGAAAAAAATAGTTGTTGTGACCAACTATCCTTACATAGAAGGCACGACGAAGGAGGCTGATGCCGCGGTCTGTAATTTTAGCGGTACACCAGACTCTATAAGAGTTTCAACTGACCTGCTTTTTGGAAAAATCAAGCCCTCGCCTAAGACTAAATTGCCCATAAAACTAAGTGCTCAGCGAGCAGTCCCTGTTAAAAAATTAAAAGCGCCGAAGAAACACCCTTTGGGCTTATCATATTGTTAACCACGGATTAACGCGGATTAAACAGATTCAGATAGTTAAACGGTTGCCATTGCGCGATTTGTTACGGTTAAGTTAACCGTCCTACGAAAAACGAAAGTAGAAATGCAAACGATAGACGATATACAAAAACAGGCTCATAATAAACCACAGGGCATTTTGCCGTTGATAAAGGATTTGGTTTGATTAGAATTGAGACCAAGGGAGGGTTTTAGAAATACAATGATGGTGCATTTTGTTTTAAATATACAAAGAGTTCATCATGTATAAAGAAGATAGCATGTTTGAGTCGCCAGGAAATGATAATATTAAAGTGTGGAGGTATATTGACTTTACGAAGTTCGTATCGCTATTATCCAAAAATTCTTTGTATTTTCGTAGATTAGACTTATTTGAGGATAAAGATCCCTTTGAAGGTTCACTCCCAACGAAAAATGTTTTAGGAAGAGATGCTTATATTAAAAAATTCTGGAAAAACATAATTGGCGATAGGGATATTGATGATCTTATCAGTAGAAATAGCAAATTGAATAAAAGTATTCGAAAAAGCCTATTCGTTAACTGCTGGCATATCAATAAAACCGAGTCTGAAGCAATGTGGAAATTATATCTTAAGAGCGATGAAGGGATAGCAATTCAAAGTACATTTGCAAAACTAAAAAAATGTTTTGATGCTGAGCAAGATTATGACATCTATATTGGAAAGGTAAAGTATATCGATCATAGTTCTGATCGCATACCAATTAACAATGTTTTCAGCCCTTGTTTGCATAAACGTGAAAGTTTTAAATATGAACGAGAGCTAAGAGCAGTTATTTGGGACATAGAGGCAATGAAGAAAAGCACGGGGCTCTCTAAAGATTCAAATATCCAGGAAGGTATCTATGTAAATACAAATATAAGTGTTTTGATTGAAAAAATTCTTTTAGCCCCAAGAACTCCCCTGTGGTTTCATGACCTTGTACGGGATGTAGCTGACAAGTATCACGCGAAGTTAGGAGAACTTGTTGAAACTTCGGTATTAAACAAATTGCCGGTTTATTAGAGAAGTTATATCATCGATTTTTTGACTATTACTGTTTCCATTGTCAGAGATGAGCTGGGATTTACAGAACTACTGCCACTGTACTTGACGGCATTGATTGTCCCAAAGAATTTATTGCCCTAACTGCGGTTCGCGAGGGATTTGAACAGTAGAGTAGTAGATAGTAGAGTCTCTGTTGGTTTCGGTTGTGCAACTTGTCACGATTGCGTTAGCCGTCCTACGAAAAACGAAACGAGTTGCGCAACCATTTGACGAAGGACGTTAGTAATACAGAGGAGAATTATATGCCAAATGCCAATAGTATAAAAATAAGCGATGTGTTTACAATTTCAGGGGCACAAATATCTGAGATTTATACAAAGAATAAAATGATAGTTCATTTTCAAGGAATGTCAAAAACCCTTCAATTCCCTCACACCATCGCTCTACAAGGTGCTCCAACCCTTTCGGTCGGCATATCTCCCGATGGTTTATATAACAGACTTAATAATGCCGGCAGGCTGATTCTATTAAATCAAAATGCTATTCAATTTGCCTCTGCGCCATTTATCCGTGTTGATGATAAATTTTTTATGCTCACTACAAGAAATCCCAAGGCGGTAGAAGGTCCTGATGATGTACCTGCCTTGAAAAATTATTATCATCCTCCGGCCACCGAAAAGCAAACCTCAATTTCTCTTGCTACGCCATTAGCAGAAATGGTCTATAAATTAGGCAAAGCCAGAGTGACAAGAACAATGGTTTCTCCTTTTCTTTCTGGAGATGTCCAGGCCTTAATGCCTATCGGAGTAGAGGAATATGAGGTAACCAACAATTCAAATAAATCCCTGAAAATTACTTTGGTCATACCCAAGCCATCATTGGTAAATCTTCAGGAAAAGGAATTAAAGCCAACGGATCAGGATACTGTTTATATATGCTCAACACCGGTGAAAGGCCATCTGCACGAAGATTTTAAACGTGCAGGCATTAGAGGTGTGGTCATGGCCAGTAAAGAAAGCCAAGACAGGATGGTTATCGCTGTGCCGGATATGAGGGGCATAGAAATAGATACACATCCCTCTTTTTGTTTAAATCACCTTAAACAGGATTTATTATTGAATGATGACGGTAGTTTTTACGAAAAGAGAGAACCTATAGTTAATCAAGATTATGGAGCAGCCATTAGTCTCACCTTTACATTAAAGCCGAAAGCAGCGATAAAAATACCTGTTGCCATAGTTTTAGATTTTCCACAGCAGCGGTTTATCGACGGCAAGAAATTTGAACGTAAATACGTCAAGGCTTTTAAGGATAAAAAAACCAGGGCCGTGGATATGGCAAAAGTTGCACTGGCCAATTTCCCTAAATGGCTAAGCCGAACATTAACCATCCAAAGCAGGATATTTAATCAGATACAGCAAAGTCCATCATACAAAAATGATAGGAATGGCGCATTGAGACTGACCCGACTGATTCTAAACGAATTTAGTTTTCCGTTGTCAAATGCCGCAGTATGGGTTGAAGACAAAAATGGCAGAGACAGAGCAAGATTCCTGGAATGTTTTGATTATGCCTATATTGATCCCTCAGATGTAGATTGGTATTCCATGGTGCTGCTAATACTCTTTCCTAATATAGAAAGAGAACTCTGTCAGAGTTTTATTAACTCAATTGAGAGAGAGAATACCAATGAGCGTTATTATCATTATCACGCATCTTTTGTCGAAGCTCGAAAACATTTCGAGGAATATCCGGAAGAATACGAGGGACAATCGCTGACCCAGATAAGAGATGTTATTAAGGTTAAAGATACTGTGTCTCATGATGTGGGCGCTTTACCGAAAGGTCATGCTTTGCGCAATGTCAGTGACTACGCCTGGTACAATGATAACTACTGGGTTGACCTTTTTCCCAAGCTCGCACTGAGGGTGCTGAGAAATGTAAAATTCCTAGGAGACAGCGATTTTCTAAAGAAGAATTGGAAGACACTCAAGTTTGGATTTGAACATTTAAAGAAGCTCGATATAGATGGAGACGGCATACCCGAAGGCAATCCCGGTGAAGTCAAAAATACCTTTGATAATTTGACCCTGTTCGGCGTAGATGCCTATGATGCGACTACTTTTATGGCCGGTGGCTGGGCCATGATTAGGATGGCAGAGATGATGAAAGATACTGCTGCCCAAAAATATTACCAGGAATGTTTTAAAAAAGCCTCAATGAGTTTTGAGAAACTATGGACAGATGCGAAAAACAGCAAAGGCCGAAGACTACAGTATTATATCACCTGTCTCGATACAGTGACAGGGAAAACAAACACAGATGTCTGGACCAATCAACTGGATGCCTTGTGGTATTTGATTGCGATGGGAGAAGAGTCCTTTATCTCTGAGAAAAAAGCAAAACAAATTCTAAAGACAATCTACGCCAATAACCGGACTACAATGGGCTGGGCCATGTGCCGGACAGAGGATGGGGGAAAGGTAGAATCGGAACAGGGTCAAGACGTCTATACGACGTCCAATTACGTTTTTGCCCAGCTTCTTGATTATTATGGCCTGACCAGAGAAAGCAAAGAAGTATATAAGGCGATGGATAAGGTTATCTTCCGTCATGCAAATTCCTTAATAAGCCCGGATAACCTCAGAGCTGAATTAGAGCAAGAAGAGGGAGAAACAGAGCCAGGGCCCCATTATATCGTAGCCGCTTATCCAAGGCCCGGCGCAGTATTAACGCATATAGTGATGCAATTTATTAAAGAGCTTCAAAAGCGAACGGGTTCTACAAAAATAAACTCTAAGCAATTGAAATCTTTTGTAACCGCTTTATTGAAATAAGTCCCCGCTTTCTTACCCTCCGCCCCGACTCGCGTCGGCAGACGCGGGGGCAGGCGAAGCAATGGGCTGGGCCATCCCTTACGGGAGATGCGGGCAAAGCAGTGTGAATAGTTCTTCGTCACACATAATTTGAATGGTTGTCATTGCGAGGCCTGCGAAGTCCGCCTATGGCGGATGGCAATCTCATATTTG
Organism: uncultured Pirellulales bacterium; assembly: GCA_964631175.1. Taxonomy (GTDB): domain Bacteria; phylum Planctomycetota; class Phycisphaerae; order Sedimentisphaerales; family Anaerobacaceae; genus CAZVWH01. The sequence continues at coordinate 23,712 of CAZVWH010000031.1, forward strand.
AAATGAAGAGATTGCTTCGCTTCCGTCTTCGCCAAGGCTACGACGGACAAGTCGCTCGCAATGACACACATCATTTAACATGTGACGGACCACTAGGACTAAAAAAACACTAAAGGGGTTTAAAAGAATCAAAATAAACACAGGCAAAAAAAAGAAAATAGAATTTACCTATAAGTAATGCTTAATAGATTAAAAGACCGAAGACCACAGACAATAAACTTTTGGAAAACCATGGTCTTTGGTCTTTTGTCTTTGGTCTGAAAATAAGGAGAAAGTGATGGGTTTAAAAAAGAGCGAAAAGAATCAAAAGCCCGTTTATTTAAATAAGAACACTCCTATAGAAGAGCGGGTTGAAGACCTCTTAAATAGAATGACCCTCGAAGAAAAAGTTTGTCAAATGGTAGCTTTCGGTGATTTTAAAAATGTTGATATATTCATTATCGAAGAAGACCGATTTGATTTTAAGCGTATGGAAGAAATCCTTTATAATTCGATTTTTGAAAAAGGAGAATTCTCCGTTAAAAAGGCAAAGAAGGAAATAGGAAAAGGACTCGGCCAGTTAAGTGATATTGGGAGGTATTGCACGCCCAAAAATGGAGCAGAACGGGCAAATGAGGTTCAAAAATTTGCCAAAGAACACACCCGGCTTGGAATCCCGATAATAATACATGATGAATGTCTTCATGGCTGTGTAGCCTTAAACTCTACAAGTTATCCTCAAGCAATTGCTTTAGCGAGCACCTGGGATGATGAATTAATGGAGGAAATAGCTACAGCCATTGGGAAGGAAACAAAGAGTAGAGGTATTCATCAATGCCTTTCTCCAACCATAAATATTGCAAGAGACCCAAGATGTGGAAGAGCAGAGGAAACTTACGGAGAGGACCCTTATTTAACTGCACGTATGGCTGTTGCTTTTGTAAAGGGTGTTCAAAGCCGGGGCGTTGTTACGACCCCTAAACATTATGTCGCGAATTTTGTAGGTATCGGCGGCAGAGACAGTAATGAGATTCAACTTTCTGAAAGAATTTTACGAGAAATTTATTTCCCTGCTTTTAAGGCATGCGTTAAAGAAGCAAATGCTCTTTCAATTATGGCTGCTTATAATTCCCTTGATGGTATTGCCTGTTCCTCGCATAAGTGGCTCTTAACCGATGTCTTAAGGAAGGAATGGGGGTTCAAAGGAATCGTGGTCTCGGATTATTTTTCTGTTCTTGGTATATACGATAAACATAAGACCGCTGAAAATAAAGCCCAAGCAGCTAAACAGGCTGTCCAAGCAGGATTGGATGTAGAGCTTCCACATCCGGATTGTTTCCCGGAGATTGTAGAGCTTGTCCAGAAAAATAAGATATCTATTGAAACGATCAATGAATGTGTGAGAAGGATCCTGTGGGTCAAGTTTTGGGTGGGACTTTTTGAAAATCCTTACGTGGATCCGGAGTATGCGGAAAAGATATGTGATTGCAGTGAACATCGTCAATTAGCATTGAAAGCCGCTCAAAAGTCTATCGTTTTGCTTAAAAACAATGAAAACATTCTGCCGTTAGAGAAAGATATTAAATCAATCGCTGTGATTGGTCCAAATGCTAACGAAGAACGTCTGGGAGGTTACAGCGGCAGAGAGATAAAGGTTGTGACACCTTTGGAGGGGATTAAAAATAGAGCTTCTAAAAATACAACGGTTCATTTTTCTCAAGGATGCAATGTTACAGGAAAATCTAGAGAGGGCTTTAAAGCCGCAGTAAGCATTGCAAAGGCATCGGATGTTGCCGTTCTATTTATGGGCAATTCCGTTAAGACAGAGGGGGAGAACAGAGATAGATGTAATTTGGATTTGCCGGGGCTGCAGCAAGATCTAATAGAAGAAATTTGCAATACAGCAACACCGGTCATTGTTGTACTAATAAGTGGAAGTGTTGTTACAATGGGTAAGTGGATCGATCATGTCCAGGCCGTCATAGAGGCATGGTACCCCGGTGAAGAAGGCGGAAATGCTATTGCTGATATTATATTCGGCAATTGCAATCCAGGCGGACGTCTGCCAATCACATTCGCAAAAACCACGGGACAACTGCCGTTGTATTACAATTACAAACCATCCGGAAGAGTAGATGATTACGTTGACCTAAGAGGTGAGCAATCACTGTTTCCTTTTGGATGGGGACTATCTTATACAAAGTTTAAGTTCGGCAAACCTCGTTTGGAGAGGGCAGCCATTGGCCCGCATGAATCCACTCGTGTCCTTGTGGACGTAACAAATATAGGCGATGTTGTCGGTGACGAGGTAGTGCAGATGTACATTCGCGACAAAGTCAGCTCAGTGGCACGACCTGTAAAAGAATTAAAGGGCTTTAAGAGAATCAATCTAAAGCCAGGCCAGAAAAAGACAGTCTCGCTTGATATAACACCGGAGCATCTGGCTTTCTATAACATCGATATGGATTATGTGGTCGAATCTGGTGAATTTGAAATTATGGTCGGCAATTCCTCCCGAGACCAAGACCTCCAAAAAGTCCTCTTACGTGTAAAGGCGTAGGTCTTAAATACAAAGGCCGCACTCTTACCTCGCAGCGATCCGTACTCCGTAGCACTTTGGAGGATAGAAGCCCCGCTTTGCAGAGTAACATGAGCAGGCAATCTGTCCATCCTACGAACTGTAGCTTTTCGTGAGGCAACAAATTAGGATGCTTTTGGTTTTATTATGGACCTATAATCTTACGCTTCGACCACACGCCATACTTCATATACCTTGCGGCTAGGTGGCGCTTTGGCAATTTGGCCTATTTGCTCTTTTACTTTCGGTTCGGTATCTGCAAGAGCAGCTTCTGCGTCCTCCTTCGTTTCCCAAAGGCTCAGGGCCGCATATTCACCCATTGAGTCATCGCCTATAAACGTGGCGCTTTTAAATCCTTTCAGTGAATCTAGCACCGGTGTCCACTGCTCGCATAGTTTGTCTGCTGCCTGGCGCATCCCCGGCCCTAATGTAAATATGGTCCATAATGCATACATAATTCATTCTCCTGTCTTTCACTTATAACTTTGGTTCACATTACATTTTTAGTTCGTGACAGTCAGCATAATATCTGTCAATATTAATTCTTTATAATAGCTCTTACAACCTTTATCACATCTACTATTTCAGCTACATCGTGGACGCGGACAATTGAGACGCCAGCGGTGACGCATAAAGCGACCGTTGCAGCAGTGCCGAAAATTCGCTCGGCTGGTTTTTCTTTGCCGGTGAGCTTGCTGATAAAGCTCTTTCGGCTCGTGCCAATGAGCACACGATAATCGGTCTCAACAAATTTGCGGATACTCCGCAAGATTAAGAGATTGTGCTCTAAGGTTTTGCCAAATCCTATCCCCGGGTCGATGAAAATTCTCTCTTTAGGTATGCCAAGCTGCTCCGCTCGCTTGGCCCTATCTAAAAGAAACTGCCGCACTTCGCTGACCACATCGTTATATTTCGGCTCAATCTGCATCGTCCGTGGTGTCCCCTGTATATGCATTAAAACAACCGGCACGTTCTGCTCTGCCGCCAGTCGTCCCATTCGCTCATCGCTCAAAGCTGTAATGTCATTTATCATCGCCGCTCCCGCGTCCAAAGCAGCCTCGGCCACTTCATAACTGTATGTATCAATACTAATCGGCACATCGATCTTTTTCGCAAGTGCCTTTATCACAGGAACTACCCGTTTTATCTGCTGCTTAGGCGAAACAGGTGTGGAACCCGGCCTGGTAGATTCGCCGCCGACATCAATAATCGCAGCCCCATCGACAGCCATTTTCAGGCCTTGCTCGATTGCCTTATCAGGCTCGAAGAATCGGCCACCATCACTAAATGAATCCGGTGTAACATTCAAAACCCCCATAATAAGACAGCTCGCCCCGTTAGAAGCAGTTTGCACATCCGGCTTTACTTCGTTCCTACCAGAGCTTCTAATGGGGCCTCTGGAAAAATCCAAATGTCCCCTTGACCAATCGATTATATTTGCACTGTCTAACTTTTTCATTTTAAATCTTAAAACCAATCCCAGTTAGTTTATCCAAAAGTCTTTTTAATTTTTCCTCTGTGGCCATTAAAATTTTTGTATTCTGGAATTCCCTGCGAACCGGATAATTCTTACGCAGGCTGTCGAAAAGACGACCTCTTTTTTCTGCTGGTTCTTTTAAGACTTGTCTGAGCTTTTGGTTATCCCTACTAATATCGTAGATATTTTGCACTACACACCGTAATACTTCCTGCTCATCGCCGTCATCTGGATTTATTGTTAATTCCGGCACGATAGGCTCCGGCAAAAAATCCTTAACATCATATTTGGTTTCAAGGCCAAAGTAATCGCAGGCAGCTTTATAAATCATAATCATACCTGTAATTTTACCGTCCAGCGAATAACCGGCGATGTGCGGCGTACCAATATCAACCATCTCCAAAATTTCCGTGTCGATTTTTGGCTCATCCTCCCACACATCAAGGGCAACGGCTTTCAACAGTCCTGTTTTTATAGCTGCTTTTAAAGCTTCGCTGTCAACAACAGCACCACGTGAAGCATTGATAAAGATACAATTTTGTTTCATAGATTTGAAAAATTTCTCATCAACTAAATGAAACGTTTTATCAACACCATTGAAAGTCAACGGCGTATGAAGCGTTAAAAAGGCACAATCGAAAAGCTCTTCGATTGGCAGATATTTTGCATCGCCGGTTTGTCTCTGTAGTGGTGGGTCGTTTAGCTTAACCTTCATGCCGAGTGCCGCAGCTTTTTTAGCCACCCTGCTGCCGACGTTGCCTACGCCAATTACACCTATTGATTTGCCTTGAAGGTTAATTTTATGCCTCTGTCCTATTTCGAGCAGAGCCGCGATCACATACTCGGCTGCGGAATTGGCATTCGAGCCTGGCGCAGATGCAAAACCGATATTTTTTTTTGATAGATACTCGGTATCTATATGATCAAAACCGATAGTAGCCGTACCTACAAAACGAACCCGGCTTTTATCTAATAAACCTGAATCTACATGCGTGACACTACGGACAATCAAGGCATCGGCATCAGTAACAACGGCTGGCGTGATTTCCCGTCCACTAACAACATTAACTTTGCCAATAGAAGAAAAACACTCAGCTACAAACGGTATATTTGCATCCGCAATAATTTTCACCGCTTTCTCCAAACTCAATTTCTTATAGCTCAAAACCTGCGATTTCGGTGCCGCAGTCCGGACAACGGGAATTCTTTATGTGATTAGCAATTATTCTATAGCCGAGACGCTCGATCAACATCCTGCCGCATTTATAACAGAACGTGCTCTCCGACCTTGCCCCCGGCAAATTACCGAGGTAAATATAATGCAATCCCGCAGACTTTCCTATTTCATAAGCCCGCTCCAGACTGCTAATCGGCGTGGGCACAGAATCCAGATACTTATACTGGGGATGAAATCTGCTGATATGCCAGGGGACATCAGGGCCGGCCTTGGTGACAATAAAATCGGTGAGTTTTTTTAACTCATCCTCGGAATCATTTTCGCCCGGCACCAATAAGGTCGTAATCTCAAGCCAGATGTCCGTATCCTTTGCAATATGGTTAATCGTATCGAGCACCGGCTGCAAACGAGCGTGACACAGCCGTTTGTAGTAATCCTCGCTGAACGCTTTCAAATCTACGTTTATACCATTGAGCCATTCCGCTGCAAAATTGATTGCCTCGATGGTCTCGTAGCCGTTACTGACAAAGACATTCGCCAGGCCGCGTTCTTTAGCCAGTCGGCCGCAATCGTTGCAAAGCTCCATAAAAATCGTCGGCTCGGTATAGGTATAAGCGATGCTCTTGCAGTTGTAGCGGACGGCAGATTCGACTATCTGCTGAGGACTTATTGCCTGCCCATCGATCCGCCCTTCTTCGATGGCTGCCTGGCTGATGTGCCAGTTCTGACAGAATTCACAGCGGAAATTACAGCCGACGCAGGCGATGGAAAAGCTCTGACTGCCCGGCTGAAAATGAAATAAGGGCTTTTTCTCGATAGGGTCGGGATTAGCTGCACAAACCTTATTATAATTCAGTGAATACAATGTCCCATCAATATTTTTGCGGACGCAGCATTGCCCCAATTTGCCATCCGAGATTAAGCACCGCCAGTTGCACAGCCCGCAGCGTACTTTTTTATCCCCCGCCGGCTCCCACAATACCGCCTGCTTGATATTTTCTTTTGCTGAATCCATTATAAATTCCTATTGCTCTGTTGAAAAGAGTTCAGAATGTCATTTCGAGCGAGCCGAAGGCGAGTCGAGAAATCTGTTTT
>CAZVWH010000032.1:0-29999 GCA_964631175.1 uncultured Pirellulales bacterium
TCGCAGGCTGGCAGAGGAATACGGCAATGACGTAGCTAACTGGCAGGCTTTGTCTCCTTCCCCCGGCGAGAATGGTGATTGGTAATTGGTAACTGGTAACTCAGTAACCAATAACCAGTAACCAATAATGCTATTCTTCGTTCATGTATTCATAAAGCTTGGTAAGGGCATCACGGCGAATCTGACGAATCCGTTCCCGCGTCAGGCCCAATTTCTTACCTATGTCCCTCAGTGCCATCGGCTTACCCGACCCCGACGGGCCAAGACCATAATGCAGTCGCAAAACATAAGCCTCCCTTGGTTCAATCCTGCCTAATAGCCGTAAGGCCTTGGCCTGTTCCTCATCCGCTTCCAACGCGTCCTCTGGCCTGCCGGCATTTCGATCCTCTAAAGTAGCCTCTAATCCGCCAGTGGCGGAACTTTCATCAGACTCATCATCGCTTGAGGCATCGCCCACGGAACTAAGAACATCCACAATCCGATGTATAACCTTTGCCTTGCGCAGCGGCACATTCATAATATGTGCCATCTCCTCTACATCCGGTGTTCTGCCTAAGCGGCTTTCCAGCTCCGCTGCGGTATGACGCCATTGATTTATCAACGCCACCATGTAAGTAGGGATATGGATCGGGTGAACATTCTCTAATAAAGCACGCTTAATACTTTGCTTTATCCACCACGCCGCGTATGTGCTAAAGCGTACTCCACGAGAAGGGTCAAAGTAATCCACCGCCTTTATTAAGCCGAGATTGCCCTCCTCAATCAAATCCCCAAGACTCATCCCACGATTGGCGTACCTCTTAGCAATGTTAACCACCAATCTGAGATTGCTTCGCACTAACTGTTCTCTGGCCCAGGGATCGTTTTCTTCCACAATAAGTTTGCCTAAGAAATGTTCCTGCTCTTCTGTTAGCAGCGATGCTTCGTCGATCTCTTTGAGGTATTCTTTTATGGTGATATCGAATGCTATAGTTCACCCTCCGCCCAGCACAATCCACTTATGGTGGACCAGCCATAATGGGCAAATCGATTTTAGCTCTTACACTTTTTATAGGACAAGTGATTTTTCACCAGTCAAAAGACTATTGTGTTTTATCGACTAAATACGCCCATAAAATTTTCTCTATTAAGAATTTTCCCTTGTTCTTCTGCAGCGCAGCCGTGGGCTGTGTTAATTATAGTATTTGTATCACGGCTAACTTTTATAAATCATTCTGCGGTTGTGCCGGATCTCGGCGAATTCATCTCTCGAGGCCATCGAGGGCCGCCCGGTAAAGCAATAATGGTTAAACTTTTTCTATTGAGCTGCAGTAAAAGGATGTGTAAATTTTCAACTGATATGTATTTGCTTCTGCGCCGCCGATGATAGCTCACCAATCAGGTTATTTGCTTTCTTCGATGCCGGTTATTATAGCATTCAGTCCTATAAGGACTGTCTTAACGGCTGGGTCGTTGATCAGCTCGTTTCTTTTTTGGCTACCGGTCTTCGTCTGGTTTATAGCCGGTTCATCCTGGCTCTTTACGCCGGCAGCTATTTCACACTTCAATGTCACAGGCATCGAGAACCGTTCGCTCAGTAGCGCCTGGATTTGTTCCATTCGGCCATTACTTTCGCACATGCTTTTCTGCATCTTGGCTGAAGCGCCGAATTCCAGCGTAAGCACGCCGTCTTCAAGCCGACTTGGCACAGCCGAGCTTAACAGTCCTGCCGTTCCGTTGCCAAGTTTGCTGCTGATCATTTCTAAAATGTTTTGCCAATCGTTTTTTATTGATGAGATTTCCTGCGGCTCGGATAGTTTTTGTGGCTTGTAACTCGTGGCTTGTTGTTCGTGGTTTATTTTTTGTTGGGCTTCGCTTGATATCTCTGGGGTCGTGTATTTCTGAGGCTCGCTGTTGGTGTTATTTCTTACTCTTGTCGGTACTTTTTTTTTAACATTTCCGGTCGAGCGACCTTGCAATTGCAATATAAGCTGATCAACATTGAGGAAATGCTCACTTAGGGCAAGTCGCAGAAGTGCTGTCTCTAAAAGTGTTCTGGGCGTGTCACTGTTTTTTAGCATCCAGCGTAACTTTTCAAGAGCTGTGATGTTATAAACAAGTGCAGCAATATCAAATTTTCCGGCTAACTCGGCAGCACGTTTTTTCTGTTCAGCCGTTAGGATAAGAAGATTACTATCTGAGCCTGACTTCGACGAGACTTCGACGAGCTCAGCCGAGTCGCTCAGTCGAGTCGTAGATTTTATCACCATGATGTCACGCATATAGTCGATAAGCGCATCGGCGATCTGTACCTCGCTTAGTCCTGTTCCGATTAAATCTTCAGTTGCCGCCAGCGTCCCTGCTGCGTCACTATCGCCGATTTGGCCAATAAGATTATAAATTTTTTCGCTGTTTGGCTGTCCCAAGAACTCCTCGAGCAGGTCAACAGTTAAGGTTTTTGTACCGGTGCTTATAAGTCTGTCCAAAAGACTCAAGGCATCTCTCATTGAGCCGTTTGCCATCTTAGCCAAGGACAGAATAAGATCATCTTGATACTTTATTTTTTCTTGCTTGAGTATAAGCTTAAGCTGCTTGGCGATGATAACTGCACTTATATTTTTGAAATCAAATCTCTGACACCTGGATTGAATAGTGGGAATTACCTTATTCGGCTCAGTGGTTGCAAATATGAATTTGACGTGATTGGGCGGCTCCTCTAATATTTTCAGAAGCGCGTTAAATGCTTCGGTGGTGAGCATGTGCACTTCATCGATGATATATATCTTGAATCTCGAACGGGCGGGGCGAAAGATGGCATTGTCGCGAAGCTCACGAACGTTATCGACTCCGCGATTGGTAGCACCATCGATCTCGATGACATCGATATCTTCTCCGATATTTATGGCTGTACAACTATCACACTTACAGCACGGCTGTGTAGTGGGACAATCCACAGACAAACAGTTGAGCGATTTAGCCAGCACTCGTGCCATAGTAGTTTTGCCAACGCCGCGAGTGCCGGCAAAAAGATAGGCGTGTGCAACCCTTCCGGTTTTTATGGCGTTTTCGAGGGTCTTTGCAATAGGGTCTTGCCCAACGACCTCACCGAATGTTTGCGATCTATACTTTCTTGCAAGTACGGTATAAGACATCTGGTATTTATTAATAGCCTCTGTTCGTTATTTGTAGCGATTTACAACATCGCTATGATATAACGGTAATATAGCAGAACCAATTGTAATTTTCCACAAAAAGATTTTCATTTAGATTGACTACAAGCCTTCTTCTAATTGTCTTGCAATATCGATCTCTTGATTGTAAAGTTATGGCTAAATTTCTTAAAACATATTTTCTTTCAGATATTACAAGTTACAATATAGTTGCGTTGCCGATTCGGTAAGAATGTTTGACGGCAACATAATTTCTGTGCCGTAGTTATTCTTTTACATGTATTTACGGGCAGGTAGCTCAGTCGGTAGAGCAACGGACTGAAAATCCGTGTGTCGGCGGTTCAATTCCGCCCCTGCCCATTTGTAACCTAATTCAATTCAAGAGCTTATAACCACCCTCATTCTGACCTATTTCCCTGCAATATCCTGTACACCATGACTGAGATAGTTCCTGATTATTTGTTTATAACGCCCTATCCAGATAATTCCTCTTATACCAATTGTAATTAGAGTGTGTTGCCTAACAGCCCGAAACGATAACAGTTGATTCTATTCGTATCTTATGACGGTTCGGGAAACTAACCGAATGGGAAATTATCTTAAAAATGCCTGTTAATACCAATCCCCCAAAAATATGTGCGCTGCTGCCGGGCAATCTACAAATCCCGCTCCGCCGAATTAGCTACGCAAAGACGTGTAAGTTGGTTGGCTAACTATAAGCTATCTCTGATCTTGTAATAAACGAATAAGACGCATTTATTTTGTACGAACTATATAATCCTATGTTGGGTCTCTGTCGTGCTATAGCTAAGCGCAAAGCGAACGGACTGTGACACAAAAAAAGCCCCGCTGTTAGTGGGGCTAAGATTTTTAGCTAAAGGAAATTATGTTTATTACTAATCTTCGGGGAGCTTCAGTTCTATGAAACGTTTTCGCTGTCCATCGTTGACTAATAGTATGACTCTGCCTTTTTCCTTAGCTTTTTCCATCGCATCGCTAAAATCTCTGGTGTTTTTCACAGGCTTTAGGTTTATTTCTATGATTAGCATTCCGGTACTGAGTCCGTCCCGAGCGGCTTGCGAGCCGGGCTCGACGCTGCTGATGATAACGCCAGTCTGGCCTTGAAAGCCGTAACGCTCAGCTAATTCTTCGGTTAGGTTCTGCACAGAAAAGCCCAATTTATCGATCCGCCCGGGCTGGGAAATTTTCCTAAGCTCATCTAATGGTGGGCGTTTGTCAAGTTGGGCGGTAAGAGTCTTGCGGTTACCGTCACGCCATACGACTATTTCAATCTCCTTACCCGGCTTTAACATTGCGACATTGCGGCGAAACTTGTTCTCCGATTCTACCGGCTTGCCGTTAAACTCCAGAATGACGTCATTATGCTTCAATCCAGCTTTGTCGGCAGCCGAGCCCTCCGTAATCTCAGAAATGATAACACCTTTGGCATCCTTTAAGCCAAGCAGTTCAGCCATTGATGAGGTTAGGTCCGAGGGCAATAGTCCAAGATAGCCTCGCTCCACGCTTCCACTTTTGATAAGTTGAGGATAGATCGCTTTAGCCATATTTATAGGGATGGCAAAACCAATTCCTATATTACCAGTCGTACCAAGAATAGCTGTGCTGATTCCAACAACCTTGCCGTCAAGATTCAGCAGAGGGCCGCCAGAATTGCCGAAGTTTATGGCCGCATCGGTCTGAATAAAGTCTTCATACGTGGCTAAGCCGACATCGCTGCGGCCTTTGGCGCTTACAATACCTGCTGTTACGGTCTGGCTCAGGCCGAACGGATTGCCGATGGCAAGGACCCATTCTCCCACCTCGAGCTTGTCAGAGTCAGCTAATTCGAGGTAGGGCAGGTTCTCAGCATCGATTTTTACAACGGCTACATCAGATTCGGGGTCTGCTCCTTTAATCTCGGCGGTAAACTTTCGTCCGTCTGCCAGCTCTATCTCTACTTTTTCAGCTTCACCGACCATATGATTATTGGTGAGGATATAGCCGTCGGCAGAAATAATAAAGCCGGAGCCCTGCGATGTCTGGGGAATTCGGTATTCACGCCGCGGTGCCTCTTGACGAGGTGAAGGTGAACGACGGAAAAAGTAATCAAAAAAATCATCACTAAAAGGGTCGAACTGGTCACCAAACGGCCGCTGCCGCATTGAGTATTGCCGTGTGACGGTTTTTTCAGCCTTGAGCCCGACCACAGCCGGCGAAGCCTTCTGGGCAATATCCGCAAAGGCTTTGCCCATCCGGCGTAGAGTATCAATGCTGTTTGTATCCGCCGTAAGGTCGCTGGGATGGCTGGCGCCACGTCCTTTGGGCTGTGCAAATGCCGACAAAGGAATGGCAAAAAGTAAAAGTATAATAACAGTTGAAATGATAAAACAAATCTTTTTGTGCTTGAATGCGAATGTTTTCATGTTTAGCCTCCTAATTCTTTAGACGATCATCCAGGCCAGCAAACCAGCTAAAATTAAAACAATAGAATCGATCTATTGATATAAAAATTTTACGATTTTATTGACAATAAGTTCACTGCGTCAAAGGTTTTTCTCGAAACGTGCCAAAAAGTGCAGAAATAAAAGTCCGTGGCCAGGATATTCAAGACCTTATGCTGATACTTTGTAAAAGGTTGGATGATTACTTTACATACGTTATACTTTGTTGTCTGCAAAGGGCATTTGTATTTTACAGCATACATTTCTTTCATATTTAACCGCTAAATGGACGTGTGTCGAAACAACCTACTCAAAAGACGAGTAAAATAACCTGAAGACTCTATGTAGCGTTGGCCTACTGTTCTCTGTTCTCTAAATCAATAGTGATGTTTATACTAATCAACATCAAGCCTAATCAACACTAATTTAAGCCTTTAATAGAGCGCAAATGAGTCGGCTAAATTGGAAATGTTGGTTTTTTGCAACGTAGGCTTTTAACCCGCATAAAAGTCCCATTTCGAAATATCAAGACAAAAGTTACTATTAATTGACCAAGTCTGTTTTGTTAGCTATTACCTTGGGGTAAACAGTAAAATCAGATAAAAAAAAAATTTTACATTTATAGGTATGAATTTTGCTTATTTTTTGTTTATATTGGCTTTGGTGATGATAAGTGTGAATACTTCCGGAAGGAGGCTGTGATGGATGATACGAGATTAGAAGACAGGCTCAACGAATTGCTCAAGGAATTTGGAGATGCATCCGACTTGCGAGCCAGTAAATTAGCTAAGCTTGCAAAACAGGCACAAGCCAATCGAAAGCAGCTCGAGAACAGCATCAACCGACTACAAGATTTGCTGGATTATCTGCGGGTATGCATTAAGTATCAGGCTTTTGACCTTGAGGCAACTCGCAGGGAAAACCAATATCTTAGAAAATTGCTTGAGCAAGACAACCATTAGTACCAAAAGCGTAAAATAGACAAGTACCGACAATAAAGCCCCAAAGTCGAAATAGTCCGGATAAATGCCGGGCCAAACAAAATTAATTAATTAAAAAAACCTTCTGAGAACAAGCCGTCCATACATTGGTCGGCCATCTGACAGAGCCCACCTAATTCTGTAGCTTATGATAAACATAGTCCATACCAAATATTTCCACCAAAAAGGATTCTAAGTGTTTGATTAAAAACGTTGCCGCAGAACAGGTTCTTTCTGCGTCTAAAATGTATGTATCTGGCTTCAATGGGAAAGTCTGCCGTATTTTCTGCCGATAAAAATTAAATCGAACAAAAGCTTTTTACCTAAAAACCGAACATTTGTTGGTTTTCAACTATATAGATTAATGAATATTAATGATATGAAAATAGCATTGAAACCGCGCTTGTGGTTTGACAAAGAGGGCTGGGATGTTATATTGTACATTTGGCGATTGTGTTTGCGCGGATAAATTCGATCACATTATAGCCCTTTCGGGAAAATAAGTTTTGGGGTAGACCCCGTTAGAAATTCAATCAAAACGGGGTAAACCTTATGATATAAATATAAAACGGGGTAGAAAATGTTTGAGCGTTTTACAGACCGTGCACGTAAGGTTATGGCGCTGGCAAATCAGGAAGCACAGCGGTTTAACCATGAATACATCGGAACTGAACATATTCTGTTAGGATTAGTTAAAGAAGGCAGCGGTGTCGGTGCTACGGTTCTAAAGAACCTGGATGTCGATATAAAAAAGCTTCGGCTGGAGGTAGAAAAATTGGTCAAGAGTGGCCCGGATATGGTTACTATGGGTAAACTGCCTCAGACGCCGAGAGCTAAGAAGGTTATTGAGTATGCAATCGAAGAAGCCAGGGCACTGAACCATAACTACGTTGGGACCGAACATATTCTGCTCGGTTTGCTTCGGGAGACCGAAGGAATAGCTGCACAGGTTCTTATGAGCCTTGGCTTAAAGCTGGAGGATCTGCGTCAGGAGGTGTTGAATCTACTCGGTGCGGGAGTGGACGACGGACCCAGCGGACTCGGAATGAAGATGGGCCCGGCGATAGGCAGAAAGCCAAAGAGCAAGACCCCAGCATTAGACAGTTTTGGTAGAGACCTTACAGAATTAGCATCCAATGGCGAGCTCGACCCGGTAATCGGCAGAAAAAGAGAGATTGAGCGATTGATACAGATACTTTGCAGACGCACGAAAAATAATCCTGTTCTGTTAGGAGAAGCAGGAGTTGGTAAGACCGCTATTGTGGAGGGACTAAGTCAGCAGATAGTAAACAAGCAAGTACCGGAACTGCTCAAAGACAAGAGAATCGTGGTTCTGGATTTGGCGATGATGGTGGCCGGCACAAAATATCGTGGCCAATTTGAAGAACGAATAAAGGCTGTGATTAACGAGGTCAAACGGGCCGCCAATGTTGTCTTATTCATTGATGAGCTTCATACTTTGGTAGGAGCCGGCGGGGCTGAGGGTGCTATCGATGCTTCAAACGTGCTCAAGCCGGCCCTTGCCCGTGGAGAAGTACAATGTATCGGAGCTACTACTTTGGATGAGTATAGAAAGTACATTGAGAAAGACGGTGCTCTTGAGCGACGATTTCAAACGATAATCGTTGAACCACCTTCAAAGGATGAGACCCTCGAAATACTCAGAGGCCTTCAGGACCGCTATGAAGCACACCACAGAGTTCGATTCACAGATGAGGCACTTTTCCAGGCGGTAGAGCTGTCCACCAGATATATCACCGGTAGGTGTCTGCCGGATAAGGCGATAGATGTAATAGACGAATCCGGTGCAAGAGTTCGGCTTAAAAATATGACTATTCCGCCGAACCTGACAGAGATCGGAGAGAGGATTGAAAAACTGCAACGGGAAAAAGATGATGCGGTCAGAAACGCCGACTATGAGCGGGCAGCGACTTTAAGGGACGAGGCACAGAAAATGCTTGATGAGAAAACTCACCTGCAGAAGAAGTGGTACGAGGAAAATAAAGAGGCGACCGGCGTAGTGGATACCGAAGTAATTGCTGAGGTTGTCAGCAATATGACCGGTGTGCCGCTGACGAAATTAGAGAAAAAAGAAACTCAGAGGTTGTTGGAGCTCGAAGCTGAGCTGCATAAGACGGTTGTTTCACAGGATGAGGCAATCAACGTTGTAGCCAAAGCGGTAAGACGATCCAGAAGTGGTATGAAGGACCCGAATCGTCCTATGGGCTGCTTCATACTCCTGGGGCCCAGCGGTGTCGGAAAGACGCTGCTTGCTCAGGCTCTGGCGGAGTTTTTGTTTAGCGACAGGAATTCGCTTATCCGATTGGACATGAGCGAATTTATGGAGAAGCACAATGTAAGCCGATTGGTAGGTGCTCCTCCGGGATATGTGGGCTACGAAGAAGGTGGACAGTTGACTGAAAGAGTCAGACGTCGGCCATACGCGGTACTGCTGCTGGACGAAATAGAAAAGGCGCATCCGGACGTCTATAACATGCTTCTGCAGATTATGGATGAGGGCAGACTGACCGACAGCTTCGGAAGAAGCGTTGATTTCAAAAACATCATTCTAATTATGACCAGCAACATCGGTGCCGAGCTGATTAAAAACCAGGCAGGTTTCGGATTTGGTAAAAAGACACCTGAGTCCAATTATGAAAAGATGAAAGACACTCTTCAAAAAGAAGTTGAGCATCACTTTAGGCCTGAGTTCTTAAACCGTGTTGATGACGTGATAGTCTTCAAGGCATTGACGAGAGAAGACCTGCAAACTATCGTTGATTACGAGCTTGTGAAGGTTTTCAAGCGGCTGACCGAGCACGGCTTGAAGCTGGAGCTTAGTGAGCAGTCCAAGGAGTTTCTCATCGACAAAGGATACAATCCCGAATTCGGGGCCAGACCTCTGCGAAGAGCAATCGAGCATTACATAGAAGACCCGCTTTCCGAATTCGTACTGGCTGGCAAATTCAAAGGCAAAAACCTTATCAAAATCGACGTGCAGGATGAGGAGAACTTGAAGTTTACAGGCTTTGAGGTGAAAGAACCCGAAAAAAGTGTAGTCCCAAAGCATAGCCCATAGCACCTCCATATCCTTCGGCGGCGAAACCCTAAAGCAATGATTCGCCTACGTCAAGACTTCAGTGGATATCCTTCTTAGCATTTCCATCCTTTTTAGCAGTAGTCCTACTACTGCGTAGGATAGGCAGTGCAGTATGGGGCTTGCTCCACCTCCGAAAGTCAATTCTATATAATTACATCTGTTGTTATCTCAAAATGGTTGCATCCGGAATATTGCCGTCTTTGAAGTGTTTGTCTAACCAGCCGCATTTAATATCTTTACGACAGTCGAAATATCTGACATACGGTTTGATATCAAGAACCGGCGTCTGGTCTAATACGTCCACCTCAGTAAAATACAACCTATTTGCCTCCGTCTTTTTGAGTTTCACAATTGAGAGTCCTATGTGATTAGGTCGATGTGGACTCCTTATCGCAAATATCCCGTGCCTGTTTTGCTCCAAGAACGGCTGGCCTTCGATATCTTCTCTCTGCGACCGGTGAAAATAGTATAATATTATCGCGTGGCTGAATCCATCCAAGTCTTTTAAGCCGACGGCATATTTTTCTTCCAATTCAATGTACGCATCCACCTCACTGTTGAAAGTCCCTTGTATAGGGATATTACTGCTTTCTTTATACGGCGAATATATCTTCCCAATAGGACGCATTATTATTTTCTGCATGGCTTCACCCCGTTAGAAACTTTTCTGTATCGTTCACCCCGTTTTACACCGATTGGATTTCTAACGGGGTTCGCTCCTTTTTGAAATACTCTATTTGACATTCTATCCTTTCTTTAGTATTATCCCCAGTCCTTTAATTCTTTGCAATCTTATATATGTGCTTGAAGTGTCGAGTAACGAGTATGGAAATTAAGCCTTTCAAAGGATTTATGTTCGATCCAAAGGTGGTCGGCGATGTTGGTAGCTGCATCGCACCTCCTTTTGACGTAATCGGGCAAGCCTTACAGCAAAAGCTCTATGAAAAAAGCGAATATAATATTGCTCGCATAACCAAAGGCAAAACAAGCTCATCCGACAACGAAAACGACAATCAATATACAAGAGCCGCTGATTATCTGAATCGCTGGATTAAAACCGGCGTCCTGAAACAGGATGCAGAGGAAGCTATCTACGCTTATGTGCAGGATTTCCAAATAGCCGATACGACCTACCAACGTTTAAGCTTCGTTGCTCTGACTAAGCTGGAGGAGTTCGGCGAAAAAGTTCGGCCTCATGAAGATATCTTCGAGAAGCCAATGACGGACAGACTCAATCTCAAGAGAGCAACTGTTGCCAGGTTTGGCCTGGTGTTTATGCTTTACGAAGATAAACAAAAAATTGCAGAGAAGATTATTGAAAGCTCAATCGCACAGAAACCGCTTGCCGACTTTACATTTGAGGACATTCGTCAACGTCTTTTTGCAATAGCTGATCCGGCTGATATAGATGCGATAGTAAAAATGATGAGTGATAAAAGCTGCATTATAGCTGACGGCCATCACCGTTATACGACGGGCCTTACCTATTCCAAGGAAAGCTCCAACCCGGTAGCTAAGTATCAAATGTTATCCTTTACCAACACCTGTCAGGATGGCTTAAAACTATTAGCTACGCATCGGCTTGTCGGCAATCTCGAGAGCTTCAAGCTTGAAAAATTTATCGACGACCTCAAAGAAAACTTTGAGGTCAAGGAGATGTCGTTTGATTCTATCGACGATAATGCCGACGTAAAACAGAATCGTCAAGATACCTTACAGCAGATAATTGCAAAAATGGAGGCTGAGTACAACGCCAGAAGTAACGCTTTCGGTATTTACGGCAGCAATAATGCTTTTTACGTGGCTGTCTTAAAAAACAAACGAGCTATGGCCTTGTCTGCGCCGGATAAAAGTGACGCTTGGAAGTCACTCGATGTAGCTGTTTTGCATAAGCTTGTCCTGGAAAAACTTTTAGGCATCGACGAACAAAAATTAACCAAGGATGGAAATGTTGAATTTGTAAAAGGTGTCCCTAATGCCATTGATGACTCAATTCGCCTGGTGGATAACGGACAAAAACAAGTGCTCTTTTTCTTGAATCCGGTAAAGATGCAGCAGCTGGAAAAAGTTACAGCAGCCGGTGAAAGGATGCCTCAAAAATCGACTTATTTTTTTCCGAAAATGTACTCAGGCTTAGTTATTCAAAAACTATAAATTATTGGAGACACAAGATATGGTAGATTGGAAGAATCCGCCCAGATTATTTATCCCCGGCCCGGTAAAAGTTAATGAGGATGTCTTGCAGCAGCTTGCACGACCGACATTGGGACATCGCGGCAAAGAATTCTCTCAACTACACGCTGACACAATCGAGATGTTGAAAAAGGTCCTTTTCACCGAGCAGAACGTCTTTCTGTTTACATCCTCTGGCTCCGGTGGTTGGGAGGCATCGATACGCAATTGTGTGGATTTTAATGAGGCGGTTCTGTGCACATGTTGCGGTGCCTTCAGTGATAAATGGGCGGATGTGGTTAAAAACTGCGGCAGGAACGTTGAAGTGATGAAGGTCGATTGGGGACAGCCCACTTTGCCTGAGATGATCGACGAGAAACTTGCTACCGGCAAGTTCTCCGCTATTACCCTTATCCATAACGAGACCAGCACAGGCCTAACCAATCCCGTCATAGAAATCAGCCAAATGATGAAGGAAAAATATCCTGATGTGTTAGTTTTTGTTGACTCGGTCAGCGGCATGGTGGGACTTCCTTTGAAATTCGACGAGCTTGGCTGGGATGTAGCTTTCGCCTCGGTACAGAAGGCCTTTGCTATCCCGCCGGGACTGACGGTAGTTGCCGTCAGCAACCGTGCCTTAGAAAAGAGCAAAAGTATCTCTGGACGTGGCTATTACTTTGACTTCCAGCAATTTGCAAAAAGAGACGAGATAAATCAAACGCCGACCACGCCGGCCATTCCTCACATTATGGCCCTTAACTACCAGTGCCAAAAGCTGCTGAAAGAAGGTATGGAAAATGTCTGGCAAAGACACCGGCAAATGGGCGATTTTGTAAGAAGCTGGGCCAAGGAAAATTTCAACCTGTTCTGCGACGAGAAATTCACTTCAAATACTTTAACCACGGTTAAAAATACTCGTACTATAAACGTTGCTGAAACTATCAAGGCCATTCAGCAAAAGCACAATACCATTTTTGGTAACGGCTATGGCAAGCTTAAAGAGCAGACATTTCGAATCGCTCACATGGGCGATATTACGCTCGACGACTTAAAGGAGCTTCTCGGCTGGATCGACGAAGAAATCAAACAAGAAGAAATCAAACAAAATGTTTAGCCCCCAGGCCTGCCCTGGGGGTCGTATCTGGGGGCTTTTTTATTTTAAACTGTTAGTTTTGCTTTGGCACTTCACGGAATTACGGCTCGGTTAGAAATATGAACGTCGGTAATATGACCGGAGAAGAAACTACTCGCCTGCTTATCCATCCCACAGCCAATGTGCAGACCTCCTTCGCAATCCGCCAGTTGTACGTCGTACTCAACCCAAGCTTACCGGGGTCACAGCTCTCATCACCAGGGGCCTTGGTCGCCTTGTACTCAGGTGAGGTTTTCGTGGCATTCTCGACGGCATCTGCATCCGCGCCGAAGTACACCTCGTGTGAAGCGGCAACAGCTCCCGCATTCCAGCCAGGCTCTATGCTCAGCATGGACGCAATCAAAAATAATCAGGGCCTATACCGAATCAATCAATATAGGCCCTAAAACGATGTAAAAGTTTAACTTCTTGATTCCCTTCGGACAGGCTCAGGACGGGACAATACCGTCCTGATTTATGTCTTTCTCTTCAACAAAAAACGGTCGATGTTAATTACCTGCAAGGTAGAGAATCTCATTCTTTGACAAAGCTCGGTTGTAAATCATCAGATCGTCGATAAGGCCGTCCCAGTAGCGTCCGGGCGAATCCGGATTATCGCCAATGAGCATATTCGCATTATTGATACCTATCGGCTCAGTAGTGGCAGCGCTCACGTCAAGATCACCGTCCAGATATACCATGATGTTTGCACCATCAAACACGCCTGCTGCGTGGTGCCATTCATCATAGCCAACCGCTGTAACTCCATCCAAGGAAGCGGTATCAGGGGCACTCCAGATAGTGATACCAAAGTGGAACCTCGGATCCCAGCTCGCGTTACCAAGCCTCCAGGCGTATTCACCCTTAGCAGCGATAGCGGCCCACTGATTTGCGATCGACCTGATGGTTACCCATGCCGAGACCGTAATCTCGTTGGTGGTAACATCGAAGAGCGGGTCATAGCCGCAATCAACGTAGTCGCCATTACCGTCAAGGTCCAGCGCCATACCATCGTGTCCTGCGACGAAGTTCGGATCGCCGTAAATAGTACCATTAAACACGTTGCCGGAGCAGTCATTCACGCTGTTCTCCATTGCATAGTAGGCTATCAGACCACCGGTGCCGGGATCAACCGGAATTGCCTTTTGGGGACCCGCCGCGTAATTGGCTGCAACCTGGCCCGTAGAGAGAGCCTTGTTGTAGATATTGAACTCCTCAATCGACCCAATCCATTCCGGATCTGCATCATAGCCGCCCTTTGCAAGATAAGCAAAGTTCTGGCTGATACCACTGATACTGTTGTGAGGATCCAGAGGGGTGCTGGCGCACAGTACGCCGTCAATGTACAAGGTTATGTCCGTGTTATCAATGGTACTCACCATGTGATGCAGGATGCCATCATCGTATTCAGGACCATCGGCACCGGATTCAGCATTATAGGGAGCTGATGTGTTACCGATTGAGATAGCGGCACGACTCTTGTCGTCCTCCCTGGCTGATGTCATAAAGAAGCCGTTAGAGCCGAGGCCATTGACTGAATCACCGAAATAAGCCAGCATAGTGTAGCCCGTGTTGGCTCCGGCAGTCGGGGTATACCACGCTTCGATCGTAACCTCGTTGAAGGTGTTCATCGCAATGACGTTACCGGGCATCTCCATCCATTGATCTTGAGCAGACGTTACGAGGGCTCCACTGACAACGGCCGCACCACCAACCAATGTGCCATCGGCGGAGCCGATACTATCATTGGCCGTGCCGTCCCCGAACGTGTACGAGTGAATCGGAGTCGCCTTCGCTGCGTCTGTGGCCTGTACAGCCGCCAGCGCATCCACTTTGCCTGCCCCAAACATATTATCGGCAAGGCCAGTGCCTGTGAATCCATCAGAACGAGCCGTTGACTGCAGGATGTTTACAACCTGGTCGTAATCCAGATTTGGGTTAACCTCCAGCATGAGCGCTACGATTCCTGTGACATGCGGGGCCGACATGCTGGTTCCCTCCATGAGCCGATAGTCCCCGCCCTGGACAACATACGAGCGATTATATCCGATACCCTCATTCAAATGTGAAGAAAGAGCCGATGCGATGCGCTCTCCGGGTGCGGAAATATCAGGGGCGATGCGTTTATCTCTTGTAGGTCCTTTGCTGCTGAATATAGACAGCGCCCCAATCAGAGGATTCTCCGATAAAAGACCCTGCCATTGGTGTGCAGTACCGTCGACATCTATCCATGAGTTTTTGGTTACATACGATCCAACGGAGATAACCTTTTTGGCCGAGGCAGGTGATCCGATCGTGCAACTGCTGTCTACAGGCAGGCTTGTTACGCCTGAAAAGCTGTAACCGCGAAGGAATGCGTCCCCATCGAGCTGTGGCCACATGTGCACTTCACCGGACGCCTGTGCTTTAAAGGCCACGAGCCAAGCGGTTTGTCCGATGTCAACAGTAGGATCGCCGTTGTTCATGATCTGTAAAAAAATTCTCCCATCACCATTTCTTGGATCATTTATTGTCATCGCATCAATGTAGACACGTCCAAGCACTACTCCATTAGAATCGCGCACTAGCGGCGGCCAAATTATCCAGCCGACAGGATACCATCCGGTTGATGCCTGCTTAACGAACTGATTCTGTATATATTTGTAGGCAACAACATTCACATCGCTGATCACACCTCGATCATACCATATATTGACCTTTGTCTCTGTAGGATCTTTTGCAGCTAAAAGCACTGATCCATAGGTTGTATTGGGAACAACGGCTCCTCCTGCATGGACTGCTGAATAGGAGTTAGTCCAACCTGCATTACCGGCAGAGGCAACAATAATCTTTCCCGGACCTGTGCGATTAGACAGGTCCTGCTCATATAAGGAGCTGCCGTCATGGGGGCCTTTGTGTCTACCAAAACTCAGATTGACCACTGCAGGTTTGCCCAATGCCTGTGCTTTCCTGAAGATATATTCACAGGCGTCGGTTGTATCGGCTGTATCAAAACCGCCCGAGCTGCTGGCGTTACGTATTCCTTTTACGAAAATGATGTCTGCCCTGGGAGCAATACCGCGATATATCGGATTGCCTTTCCCTCCGCCGGCGGCCGTGCCGGTTACATGAGTGCCGTGACCTTCAGCACCATCTGCATCACGCTGGGTAACGCTGCCGGGGTTGGCATCGATCTGGCTTTTTGTCCATTCATTTTGTCCGCCGCCCTGGGTATATTCCAATAGATATTGAATACGTGTTCCGCCCGAATCGCTGAAATCTGCGTGAGTAAAATCAATGCCGGAATCGACAACGCCCACTACAACACCTTCACCTTCATACGGTTGGGGCAGGTTGATTCCCTGATGCACTTGATCTGCCTGAATCTCGGGACGACTTGCGTCCATGTGTAACGATTGTATTGTACTTGTCTCCACAAAACGAACATACGGTTGTTGGGCCAATAGGGGGAGCGATTCAACAGGTAACCGTGCCACCACAATATCTTTAACCTGCGTTCTGCGCTCAACACCAATTTCATCCAGGAGCTGTGCATTTTCCGGGTCATCCAGAAGGATAAAGACATTGACCAGCCATTGGTCCTCGTCTTCGTCGTAGTAGAAGGAGATGAAATCGTATAATGATACAAATTGTTCACTCTCAGGATTCTCGAAGCTTGATATTAAGAGTCGAGCCTCGGCATCCAATTTCAGCTCCCATGCCGGGCCGGTCGGCTCCGGTGCAGACACGGCCTCGTAGCCGATGCCGTCGTACCAGGTGCGAGCTGCACTGTTAAGATGTACCGGGTCGTCGTCGATATAGACGTTGATTGCCGTAGTAAGCCCCGTGGTGCCGAGATATACCTGCCACAAAGTTCTATTGTCCTCGGTCAACATCGGCACAGGCTCGGCAAAGTCATCGCCGTCGGCCACAGTCGCCTCCGAGCCGGGGTCATTGGCGATGAAAAGCGGTAAGTCACCCTCGCTGTCCGTCAACGAAGCCTGTATGCGCCACTGATCTCCGTCGGCCCAGAAGTAGGCGTACACGTTGTAGTCGCCCTCCGGCACCTCGACCAACGTTACCAGCCGCGGACAATCTTCCGTATTGCCGTCGCCCGCCCAGTCACCACCAGACTCAAATATGGTACCTGAATTTGCAAATGCTCGCCAGCGCCAAAGACCATCGGCGCCGCTGCCACCGGTACCCACATCAACTGCCATAAAAAATTCGCCCGTGGCCAATGTGGTGTTGCCCACCTCACCATCAGCCGCATCGACATAGACGATTTCCGGGCCGGCTAAAATTTCACTTACCTGAAACTGGACTATCTCCGTCACAGATTTACCGTCACCAGTAGCTATAAACTGAAATAGCACAACAGTATCTCCGGTAAATTGGCCAATATTGTAGGACGTGGTTTCCCCGCAATTTAGTACAACACCATCCAGACAGTGCCACTCAATATTAGGATCTATAAAGAGAGTTTCATTAAGTTCCTCCAAGGGACGCAGCACATCCGTTGTAGTGTAGTAGACCTGCGTTATATAGATCGGTCCCATCGGATCTCTCGGGCCTTCATCTATTTGTAAGGGGTATCCACTCACTTCCCATCTTTGCCAGTTGTTGGACATGTTAAAATTCAGGTTACCATTATCATCAATGATCCCATTAGTTGACACTGCGGGTCCAGCATCACCAAGGAATAATGCGTTCTTATCTGTCCAATAAGCATTAAGTACCGTTATATGTTTTCCATGAGGGTGAACGTTAAAGCATGCCCATGTAGAATCATTGGGTTCGACTTGGCCGTTGGACCAGTGGATAACTGTACATTGCCCTTCTGGGTGAGTCACTTCGTAGTCTTTGAACTTTGCCCCCCCTGTATCTGTGGACGTTATTGCTTTTTTTACGTTAATGTCTCCTTTGAGTATCTTTGTCAAGTCAAAGGCCGTCTGGTCCATGTTGTTTTTGTATTTTTGTTGGCAATCCCATGCGAGCGCCTTAGAGCTGCAACTAATGATTATCCCAATGATAATCACAACTAATATAAAACCTTTAATCTGTCGTAACATAATTATACACCTCCTTTTTTGCCCATTATTTGGCATTTTTGCAATTTGTAGTTACACAAACAAATAGATCAATTTCTTAAATATAATATTCCTCCATGAAACAATAAGTGAAAGATATATATGTTTTGGCCACACACCAAAACACCCATTGCCTTCGACGAGCATTCGGACTTTTAACTTTGGCGATGCTCGTCTCCGACAACCTCCATGAAAAATACAAGAAGACCTTACACCCTCCCGACTCCGCCTCGGCTTCGCCGGGCAAGCATCCAATTTGACCCTGGAAAATACAACGTTTTAGGGTCTGGTTTTCCACCTCCTTCCTTAGAAGCCATATATAGCTTCTACCTGAAGTGTAGATACACTTCCTCCACAGAATAGAAACTACCTTCCTTCAGCGGACTCACTTGAGCCGCTACCTTGTACTCATCACTCAATTAGTGCCCAATAATTGAAATGATACTTCTGTTGTTAGTTCGCACGATAAGCCTGCTCGGATATAAATAGAATTTGTCTGTGCTTAAAGACATGAAACATTTCACAATATGCTCCGTATTACAGCTTCACCCGATACCTCCCGATTTATGCCTGCCAAACGGGCGGTATTTATCCAATGGTTGTACCCGCAGTGATGATCTTTCAATATACCACATACCGAGATACATTTCAAGTTTTTTTGTGTCACTTTATCTGTCCCCGGTTCTGGATCGGGATTATGTGCGGACCTGCTTTGCAGGACTATTTTAAATAGACCCCTCGGCTGCGCTCGGGGCGACGAGAGTGTAGCTGGGCTGCGCTCGGGGCGACGAGAGTATTATCCGGCCGCTATGCACAAATTACGAGGTCATGTGATAGCTGAATTCGAGGACGTTGGGCGCAACCAGCTTCTTGTAATCGGCCATGCTCATCCGTATAGCTTTTTCATGCGAGCCGGCCTGGAATATGATATGGTCGTCCTGCTCCATAGCCTTATCTATGATCGTGGCCATATCATACAAATTGCCAAAAGGCGGCTCTGCTCCCAAATCGCAGTCGGGCAAGAGCTTTGCCATCTGGTCTTCTCCGACCAGCTCAACTGATTTGGCACCCAACTGGCTCTTTAACTTACGCAGATCAATTTTATAACACGCTGAGAGAACGCACATTATGTTCTTACCATCAGCTTCGACGACCACCGGCTTGGCTACGTATCTACCCGGCTCATGCTCCTCCGCCGCCATGTGTTGTGCGGTAAAGGCCGGCTTGTGTTCGGTAACTTCGTAGCTGACGCCCTCTTTATCCAAAAATTCTATAACTCGCATCTTCTATCTCCTAACAAATCCCCAAAATCATCCGCGAAAATCTCAAACCTAATTGTATTTACCCGTGAAGATTCACTCTGTCAATTGCCAATATAAAAATCGACAGGTCGGCTCCCGGATACCCTCAGATAAATCAAGACACTAAATTTTTTGGCATTGGCATCAGTCTTGCACCCAGGTTATACTCTCAAACATTATGTTTGAGAAAATCCTGTCTTTTTATACAAAGAACTTTGCTGTTTGGGTAATAATCTTTGGCGTGTTAGCGTACTTGTTTCCACAGCCTTTCGCGATTTTAAAGCCCGGATATGATTGGTTCTTTGCTTTAACTATGTTCGGCATCGGCGCGGTGCTAAACATCGAAGACTTCCGGCGCATCGCAGCTAAGCCGAGCATCGTACTGATAGGAAGCTGTGCACAGTTTACTATTATGCCGTTAGGAGCTTTTGCACTGGCGAATATATTTAATTTGCCGCCGGAGGTGGCTGTCGGATTGATACTGACCGGCTCGGCGCCGGGTGCGATGGCAAGTAACGTGATGAGCTATATCGCCAAAGCCGACACGGCTTATTCGGTTTCACTAACGACCGTTTCTACATTGCTGTGTCCGGTGCTGACGCCTGGACTGACACTTATTTTAGCACACTCTCGGCTCGAAGTTCCTTTCTGGCAGATGATGTTGAGTGTCATCAATATGGTGGTAGTACCACTATTTATTGGATTTGGAGTGAGACATTTCTTCAAAGAAAGAGTTGAAAAAGTGTTGGCGGTATTTCCGGCGATATCGGTTACATTTATTATATTTATCTGCTCATTAGTGATAGCACTTAACAAGGATCGGCTGGGTCAGGTGACGGGGCTGGTTTTGACGGCTGCGGTTATATTAAATATCTATGGGATGTTGGCCGGCTATGGTATTGGCACGGCTTTTCGGATGGTACCGATCAGAAGACGTACTCTGTCGATTGAGATCGGGATGCAAAACGCTGGATTAGGAACAGCCCTGGCATTGAAGCATTTTGGCGAAGAAGCAGCTTTGCCGGCAGCAGCCTTCGTTTTTATCTGCATTATCACAGCATCCGTTATGGCGAGATTTTGGCAAAGAGAACACGCCGAATAAATCGGCAGGTTAAATATTTTTTCAGATTGTTTCTTAATGGTGTTGAATTTAATGACGAAAAATCTATAATATAAGGGTTGTACGTTTAGTGGGCAGTCGTTGCTTGGCTGCCCTTTGAGCTATATATGTGTGTCTCGATTGTGAAAGGGTCCACGCTTTGACTTCGACGAGCTCGGTCGAGTCGCGGGAATTCAAAGGTAATTGAGGAGATTTTTATATGGGTCCAAATTTGGCCATAGCGGGAGTGACGGGTGCGGTAGGACAGGAATTCCTGAAAATTTTAGAGGAGAGGGATTTTCCGTTTGATTCGCTAAAAATGCTGGCAAGCACCCGGTCAGCCGGCAAGAAAATCGAGTTCAAGAACAAGACATATATCGTTGAAGAGATGACCAAGAACAGCTTCAATCGAGTCGATATAGCACTGTTTAGTGCCGGCGGCAGCCGAAGCAAGGAATTTGCGCCGTCGGCGGTTGAGGCCGGCGCGGTGGTGGTGGATAATACATCGGCGTTCAGAATGGACCCGGAGGTGCCGCTGGTCGTTCCGGAAATAAATCCGCAGAAAATCAAGGAGCACAAAGGTATAATCGCCAATCCGAACTGCTCTACAATCGTCGGTATCGTACCGGTTTGGCCACTTCATAAGGCTAATCCGATAAAGAGAATGGTCGTTAGCACGTACCAGGCGGCAAGCGGAGCAGGTACGCAGGCGATGCAGGAACTTGAAAGCCAGTCGCATGAGATACTCGACGGGAAAGAGCCGACCTGCGAGGCGTTCCCTTACCCGATAGCGTTTAACGTTTTCAGCCATAATTCCGAGCTGGGGCCAAATGGCTACAACCTGGAAGAAATAAAGATGGTCCGCGAGACCCGCAAGATATTCGATTGTCCTGATATTGCGATTACCTGCACGTGCATTCGCGTCCCGGTATTCAGGGCACACAGCGAGAGCATCAATCTGGAATTTACCGACTCGATTACGCCGGATGAGGTCAGAAACCTCCTGAGCACTGCGCCCGGCGTGAAGGTTTTAGACGACCGTGAGCATAACCGTTTTCCGATGCCGATTGATGCAGCCGGCAAGGACGACATCTTCGTTGGTCGAATTCGGCAGGATGAGTCCATACCCGAAAATCGCGGCATCAATATCTGGGTCTCCGGCGACCAGTTGCGAAAAGGTGCAGCCTTAAATGCAATCCAAATTGCGGAAAAGTTACTGTAAATTACAGTGGTCAGGAGTCAGAATTCAGGAATCAGAATGAAAAGACCATCCGATTTCGTAATTCGTTGTTTAGAGTTCATTACAATTGACGATGGATTAAAATCCTAATATCTAAATTCTAAATCCGAAACAATATCTAAATTCAAAATTTAAATGTTCAAAATTCTTATTTCGGTGATTAGAATTTTGGTCATTAGGATTTATTTAGGATTTAGAGATTAGAATTTAGGATTTGAAGTCGGCAGTCAGACCCAACAATGAGGAACGAGGCACGAAAGCTATTGGAAGGTTATTCGCGTTCTATTCTGACTTCTGTCTCCTGACTCCTGACTCCTTTCTTAAATGGCCGTTCGCAATATAAAACTGACAATAGCATACGACGGCAGTGACTATCACGGCTGGCAAATCCAGCCTGAACGAAGAACCATTCAGGGTGAGCTTATCAAGGCGATAAGCGAGCTGATCGGCTGGAAAGTAAGGGTCTGCGGAGCCAGCAGAACAGATGCAGGTGTCAGTGCCGTCGGACAGGTAGCTTTAATCCAGATTGATTCGCCCATACCAACCGAGAACCTCGCTAAAGCAATCAATGACAGGCTCCCTTCGGATATTGCAGTTCGTGAGGCTGTTGAGACTCCGCTTGGCTTCGATATTATTGGTGCTGTAAAAAGCAAGTTGTATCGGTACACAATCTACACCGGCAAGGTTCCGCCGGTTCTACAGATAAGGCACTGCTGGCACGTGCCGGCTAAGCTCGACACCGCCGCGATGGCCGAAGCTGCTAAAATGTTAGTCGGAACGATGGACTTCAAATCATTTGCAACGGCAGACGATAAGCGAGAAAATAAAGTGCGAACAATCTTTCGTTGTGATGTCGTTTCGTCGTGCGTGATGCGTGATGCGTATTGCGAGAAAGAAAAAACGGATTCATGCTTTCGCAGGAATGACGATACGCAATACGCGATACGCGATACGCAGTACGAAGATGACTGGGTGTATATTGATGTCGAAGGTGACAGTTTCCTGTATAATATGGTCAGAAATATTGTCGGCACGCTCGTTGAGGTTGGCATCGGCAGATGGAAGCCGCAGATGTTGAGCGAGACTTTACAGGCAAAAGACCGAAGGGCAGCAGGGCCGATGGCCCCCGCGGCTGGATTGTGCCTAATGAGAATAGAGTAATAAAGAAGGAGACAGGAGATAAAAGGTCTGTATTCTGTCTCCTGTATTCTGTCTTCTTTACATGAAAATCGTCCACATAATAACGCGATTGATTCTCGGTGGGGCGCAGGAAAACACGCTCATAACCTGCAAGCTCCTTGCTCAACGCGGACACAATGTCACGCTCATCACAGGCCCCGCTATAGGCCCGGAAGGTGAGCTGTTCGAGCAGACAAAGAATCAAAAGTATAAAGTTATCGTAATTGACCAGCTTAGACGCGCTATCGAGCCGATTAAAGACTTTATAAGTTATAAAAAAATAAAGAAATACCTCCGTCAACTACAACCTGACATTGTTCATACACATTCGGCAAAGGCAGGTATATTAGGCAGATTTGCAGGCTATAGGCTTAAAAACGAATGGGGGCAAAATCTGCCGGTAGTAATACACACAATTCACGGCCTGGCTTTTCATCCATATCAAAGCAATTTGCTCAATAAATTTTACATCGCTGTTGAAAAATCAGCAGCTAAGCGAACTGATTTTTTCATAAGTGTTGCCGATGCGATGACCGAACAGGCACTTGCTGCCGGCATCGGCAGGCTGGAGCAGTTTGTCACCGCCTACTCGGCGATAGAAGAAGAGCAGTTCTTAGAGCTGATCCCAGAGGATGACAGACGAGAGTTTCGACGCAAGTATGGAATCTCGGAAGATGCTATCGTGCTTATCACTATTGCGAGACTTTTTATGCTCAAGGGGCACGATTATATTATCGAATCCGCAAAGCAGCTTTCAAAACAATTCAAAAACGTTGTCTGGCTGTTCGTTGGTGACGGCAATTTAGCTGACGATTATAAACGGCAGGTCCGGCAGCTTGGATTAGCTGAAAGAATAAAATTCACGGGCCTCTTGCCGCCGAGCCGGATTCCACCTGCCATACAATCCTCGGATATACTCGTTCACTGCTCGCTGAGGGAGGGACTTGCACGGACTCTGCCGCAGGCAATGCTCTGCGGAAAGCCTGCCATATCTTTTGATGTGGATGGGGCAAGAGAAGTCGTAAATGAAAATACCGGTCGGCTGATTGAACCCAAAAATGTTGAGCAATTGACAAAGGCCTGTGCTGAATTGATAAAAGACAAGGATTTAAGAAAGAAGCTCGGCATACAGGGCAGAGAATTTGTAAAACAAAAGTTTGCGCCAGAAACAATGGTCGATACTATCGAAACTGTCTATAGAAAACTAATTCAAACATAGTAACGAAAAAATAATTGATAAAATGAGCAAGAATCGAAAGCCCTGGTGGCAGAACTGCTATTCACCCGATGACAAAAGCTTTCTTGAGGATAAGGAGTTGCTGGCCATTGATGCAATGGAAGATTCTATTGCTCCGTTAGATGGCAAAGCAATAGCTATAAGGCAGCTTATCACACGTTTCGAGGCGTGTTATCACGAGGCTGATAAAGAAGCGGAGCGTATTATCAAAGCTATAGCAACGGGGCGCTGCCCGAAGGAATCTAAAGCGCGACCGCCAAAACGCAAAAAGGAATTACAAAACGCCCGACGCATACTTTCACGCTGGTGCAAAAATCCAGCTTCTAAGGGCATGAATATCGATGTCGGCGATATCAGAGCAGATAAACTTTTAAGTTTTATCGGAAAGCCAGCCCCTATTAAGATATGGCAGGTCGAACGAGTAGTCGATAGGATTAGTCAGGCTTTGGACTCGAACTATATCTATCACTGGCTGACCATGGACCCCGTGGGCCTTAGTGAGCCGGATAAATATCAGCCTGAAAAATATTACGAAGATAACTCAGCTTTCCTTGAACAAACAAAAAGGACTATCATATATGATACGGTGGATGGCAATAAATCAAGAGTATCTCTGGCCATAGCTATAGATCTGCTGATGCCGTGTCACTGGGACTTTGTCGGAGGCCTTGTTATTATCCTCAAAGCTATCGGTGGAGACTTTTATCCGGCAAAACCTTGTGCGTGTTGTATGAGAAACATTAAGCTAAGCCCCCTTTGCGACAGACTGAGAATTGTTTCAAATGCACTTGAGGCTTTTTGTAAGGACAGCAGGACCGCCAAAACCATAGACAATAATATCCTTGCATCTTTAGGAAAGGCGACGCCAGTCAAGCATTGGCTTGCTGCATCCTTGGATAAGACTATAAGGCTGCATTTGATTTTGCCTTTTGAGATAGATTTATCATAAAAAGAGGTGCAAAAATGAATGAAATGGTAAGTATTTGTGGTTTGTTGTGCAACGAGTGTGGTGCATTCATTGCAACCAAAAATGATGACGACAAGAAGAGAGAGGAAGTAGCACAGCTCTGGTTTAAGAAATATAATGTAGATATTAAACCGGAAGAGATAGATTGCAATGGTTGCTTATCAGATAGTGAGCCTCTCTTTAGACACTGTAAAGTATGTGAGGTAAGAAAGTGCGGAAAGGAAAAGGGCATCGAGAATTGTGCATATTGCGATGAATACGCCTGCGAAAAGCTCGAAAAGATTTTCCAGATGGCCCCAGAGACAAAGAAGCGATTAGACCAGATAAGGGGCAGGATTTAATTTTGCTGGGAATTAAGAATGCTTTGTAGAAACACCACCGTCATTTCGACCGAAGTCCCCAGGGGACGAAGCAGAGAAATCTATTTAAAGCAGATTTCTCGACTCGCCTTCGGCTCGCTCTCCACAGGACACCTCTCGCTCGAAATGATATCTTGCACTCTTTTCTACAGAGCAAATTAAGAAAAAAAGATGGACGAGACTATTTCTTATTGCGGTTTGACGTGTCACAAATGCCCTATTTATTTGGCGACAAGAGAACAGGACACAAAAAAGAAACATCAAATGAGGATTGAGATTGCACAGCAAATTCAAAAGCACTATGGCCAAGAATGCAAGGCTGAGGATGTCACCGACTGTGACGGATGTAAAACAGGAAGTGGGAGATTGTTTTCGGGATCTAAGAAGTGCGAGATAAGGAAATGTGCAAAAGGCAAGGCAGTTGAGAATTGCGCATATTGCGATGAACATCCCTGCGAGAAGCTCAAGAAATTCTTTGATACAGAGCCGGATGCCAAAGCACGATTGGATGAAATAAGAAGCAGGATTATTTAAAAAATAGCCTGCAGACTATAGAGCAGAATACCCAAACGATAAACAACGGGATTAAAAGCGGCAGTAAAAAAGGAAATTCGATTGCCGCCAGTATCAGCCCCACCAAAGCAAGAACGCCCAGAACTATAAGACCCACTCCGGCTAAGACAAAAGCTAAAAGTATCGCTACGCAAAACAGGATGACTAACGTCAATATGAAACTCCATGCGCCGATTAGGGCACCAAAGGGTCCTGTGATTTCACACCCGTTTATGGTGATTGATACAACGTCACCGCTCAGAAACAAAGCCCAGGCGAGAAACACAATCATAAATACTGCCAGGAATAAGGCCAATCTGCGCATCACAATCGGTCTCCTATCTGCTTCAATTATCCGGCATAGCTATTCGCACTGAATAATACATTGATTGGATAAAATGTCAATAAGTAAATTTCCCACGTTGAAGAACCCCCCAATAAATTGGGGGGCTAAATATTTTGATTAGATTAGCCGTCACCCCTGTGGTGACGGTATCAAACAAACTCAACGATATACTTCCCGGGATTTCTAATTTGTTTTATCGAATCGTCCAGGGCAGAAAGCTCAACTGTGAGTCTATTCTGTATCGTTTGCATTTTTTCGACTGATTCAAAGGGTTTTAATAAATCATCCGTGTTTGCTTTCATTCGTGATACGATGTCCTTTTTGTAGTACTTGTCCTTGACTCTGGTGATACTCTTTCGGCCGGGTCGGCTTTGCTTGTCGGGTGAGGTTTTTAAAACTTCTTTGTCACCATATTGGACGATTTTGTAAACTATCTCCACCGCAGGTGCAGAGCGTGACACCGCAAAGTTTGTACCTATGCCGAAGCCGTCAATTTGTGCGCCGGCCTTTACAAAATCGTAAATCTTAAATTCGTCAAGGTCGCCGCTTGCGAAAATCTTTAGAAACGAAACACCCTGTTCCTGAAAATATCTGCGTGCAAAGTTACTCAGGCTCACAAGATCTCCGCTATCCAGCCGAATGCCTTTGATTTTTATACCTTTTTGATCGAAAATTTTTCTTGCTACTTTGGCTGCTTTTTTTATCCCTTCGATAGAATCGTATGTATCAACAAGTAGAATGGCATTTTCGCCATAGCTCTCGGCAAAACTGCGGAAGGACTGCTCTTCTGACTCGTGCACTTGTACGAAGGAATGCGCCATTGTTCCTGTGGGGACAAAGTCAAGCTCTCTGGCAGCAAAGACATTACTTGTAGCCATAA
Source organism: uncultured Pirellulales bacterium (assembly GCA_964631175.1). Classification (GTDB taxonomy): domain Bacteria; phylum Planctomycetota; class Phycisphaerae; order Sedimentisphaerales; family Anaerobacaceae; genus CAZVWH01. The sequence continues at coordinate 27,204 of CAZVWH010000032.1, forward strand.
AGCCTGCCATTTGCGCCGCCCTTGCCGAACGCACAGAGGCAACCGGTCCCTGACAACGCCTCAGACCGAAATCCACCACCGCAGCACCATTTGCAGCGATGGAAGTTCTCGCTGCGAGTGTTGCCTCGATAATCGAAAATCCAAGTATGTTAAGAATAAAGCTTTCCAGTATTTGTGCGCAAATCAGAGGTCCGGCCACTTCAAAAATAGGCTCATTCGGAAAAAAGACGGTGCCTTCCGGCAGGCAGCGGATTGTTACCTCCGGCCTAAGCTCGATAAGATAACTTAAAAAATCGTCTGAAAATATCCTGGTGGAGCGTAGATAATCAGTGTCTTCTTCAGTGAATCGAAACTCGTTCAGAAAGAATTGCACCTCAGCCAGTCCAGCCATTACGAAAAAGCCCCAATGCTCCGGCAGCCGACGTATAGTGACCTCAAAGTAGGCGGTTTCACTCATTTTCTTTTGGAAATAGACCTGAGCCATAGTCAGCTCGTAAAGGTCTGTAAAGAGCGCTGGACTATCTTTGATCAGCCACATTGTAACTCCCTTCCGCCTCAGCGGATCTTCGACTTAAAAGCGGCGAACTCGGTGATCTCAACCCCCATTTGTCTTAGCTCATTGAGAATCTCTTCCTCTGGTCTTGAGTTAAGCCCTTTAACAAGGTCCTTTAGAAGAAATAGCTTTATACTTTTCCTTCGACCCTGCTCAGGACAGGTGTGCTTTGCAAGTCCCCGTAGCACATAGTACACACAAAAATCGAGAGCGACACCGAAGACCACCATAACTTTGGGTTTGACCAGCTCCATGAGTCTGTCGGTATTAGGATTATCAAAAGTATCGATGCTATCTTTTTTTATAACGATGTGAAATTGGTCCTTGTCCACGAGTCTTTTTAGCGAGTCGTCGGACATCTTGTCGATTTCTACATATCCGATGGGAACATTGCCCAGGTAGCCGACTCGTTCGCTGCCGGGCGAGCCTGCTATGCAGTGCGGCGGAAAGGTCTGCTTGAAATCGGGCGCATCCGAAATTTCTCCGTTGTTGGTGCTGTGCCAGTCGATGTCGGCTATCATTGAGTAGCCGTTATCCAGGGCAAATTTCCGCACCTCGCTGACTTTGTCGATAATAGATTCGGCACCGAGGACATACAATTTGCCTTCCGGCTGCATAAAATCGAACTGCGTATCAACATCCCAGAATACTGTCTGTCTTTTCATAATGCACCTCTTAGTGCGATTACATTACCGGCCGGTGCTGAAATTTTCAAGATGATATTAGGCACAATTTCTACAGTAAGATATTACGAGTGTTCGGCGTCATTACCTTGTGCTGTGGTACTAAATATTTGCCAGGCAGATTTGGGCATTCCTTTGCAATCCTGCCAAGCCCAAACGTTTAATTACTGAGCCGGCAAATTGCCTTTCAAATTGCTCGTCCCTTAAATCTAAGATCTCCTGCAAATTAAGTTCGGCCCTGTCGTTGTAGAATTTAAACTGCTTATTTTTGCGCACCGGCGCGTTTTGTTGGTAAGGACAGGCAAGGACACATTCGTCACAGCCGAACAGCCTGTCACCTATCTTTTTGGCCAAATCGGGGGGTATTAGGCCTTTGTACTCAATGGTCAAATAGCTGATACACTTGTTGGCGTCAAATGGGCCATTTACCTGCAATGCTCCGGTCGGACAGGCATTTATGCACTTATTGCAGTTTGAACAGTTATTTGTGATTGGCGTATCCCGCCTAAGGTCGGATTTATCAACAGGTTGCAGTTTCAGAGTCGTTATTATTTCACCTAAAAATATCTGAGGACCAAGTGTTGGATTGATTAACATACGATTTTTGCCAATGAAACCTAAGCCGGCTCTGGCGGCCAGCGCCCGCTCAGCTAACGGGGCAGAGTCAACACAGATTTTGAATTTATGGCTTGTATCAGTAACGGAACTAATAAAGTCGGTTAATAAGCGTAATTGTTTTTTTACAAATAAGTGATAGTCTTCATATTGGGCATAGCTTGTGACTTTACCTACTGGCGAGGCAGTGTAGGTGTGAGATTGCCGCGCCTCTGTATCTGCTTTCGCAGAAAGCACAGGGCCTCGCAATGACGGTGAGTATTTTGGCGGCTTATAGTTGAGACCGACTACGATTACGGATTGTGCATTTTCTAAGAGTTTGGCTGGGTTAATTCGCATCTGGAGATTTCTTTGCAGATAGCTCATTCGGCCTGCAAAGCCGGACTTTAGCCAGCCGAGCAGCAGCTTGACTTGCTCGTTATCTATCGGCGATGTATCGGTTATGCCGACCAGGTCGAATCCTAATTCGAGCGCCTTTTTCTTTATGTCGTCAGTTATACTCATGCCGGATGTCAGTTGCAGATTGGATAGCGAGTCAGCTCTATTTTACCTTGGATATCTCGAAGATTGCGGTTCCGCCGTCTGTGCAATCTGCCGGATCGGGACATTGGATGTAGGCCTTGCTCTTATCTTCCTTGCCGTCCAGACCCCATTGAGCAGGCTCGGAAACACGCAAAGCATTGTAAAACGGCATTAAAGCCGCTAATGCGTGCATACAAACAGGAATGTCACTTACTAACTGGTAACATGCCTTGAGGCTAAAAGAGTCCCCTACCTTAAACGTTGGGCAGTGCCCTTTAATCTGTTTTACGGTGACTACTAAGTCCATAAAATTTGTTCTCCCAAAAAGCCTATTTACTCTAATGTGAACGCGCTCTGTAAAATTGATGATAAGTCATTTCGACCGAAGCCCCCATTTCTGCTTTCGCCCGCTGCCCCGCCTTG
>CAZVWH010000033.1:0-2409 GCA_964631175.1 uncultured Pirellulales bacterium
CATCTGGATTATGCAATCGCTGCCTATTATGTAATAGCTACTGCTGAAGCGTCGAGTAATTTAGCTCGGTTTGACGGTGTACATTACGGCTATCGGACGGAGAATCCACAAGACTATATCGAAGTATATTCGAAATCGCGGGCCGAAGCCTTCGGCAAAGAGGTTAAAAGGCGAATAATGCTCGGAACTTACGCCCTTTCGAGCGGCTATTATGATGCCTACTATTTGAAGGCTCTCAAGGTCAGGAATCTAATACGAAGCGACTTCGACAAGGCTTTTCAAAATTGCGATTGTATTATGATGCCGGTTTCACCTACGCCGGCTTTTAAAATCGGCGAAAAGGTCGCTGACCCGCTTACGATGTATCTTTCCGACATTTATACTATAGCCGTTAATTTAGCCGGCATACCGGCTATTAGTGTCCCTTGCGGCTTTGATGAAAATAATCTGCCGATAGGTCTGCAGATACTTGCCCCAGCATTTGCCGAGCACAGGTTACTGCGGATAGCAAGAATGTTCGAGACCCAAACTGATTGGCGTAAGAGGAAACCACCAATCATAAATTAGTTTAGCCCCCACGTTTCACGTGTGGGTCTTATCTCAAAAACGTTTTGAACGTTAGGACATTTGAATTTTGGATCCTTTGGCATTGCTCCCCTCGGCCCGGCTCGGGACAGGCAGGACAGGTTTGTTTCGTATTTAGTATTTCGAATTTAGGATTTATATTGCTCTGTTGAAAACACCATAACCGTCATTTCGAGCGAGCCGAAAGGCAAGTCGAGAAATCCATTTTAAACAGATTTCTCCATTTCGCCCCCGTGCTTTCTGCGAAAGCAGAAATGGGGGCTTCGGTCGAAATGACCCGGCACCTTTTCAACAGAGCAGATTTATATGAGACATAACGGATGAGTCAGTTGCAGTATAAAGTCGTTGTTGGCTTGGAAATCCACGTGCAATTATGTACTAAGAGCAAGATGTTCTGCGGTTGTGCGGTGGCATTTGGCCAAGCGCCAAACAGCAGGGTCTGCCCCGTCTGTCTTGGTATGCCGGGCGTTTTGCCGGTGATGAATAAACAAGCAATAGAATACGCAGCTTTGGTAGGTCTCGCTCTTAATTGTCAAATAGCTACTTTTACCAAGTGGGATAGAAAAAGCTATTACTATCCTGATTTGCCAAAGAATTATCAAATTAGCCAATACGATTTACCGCTCAGCTCGAACGGCCATATAGAAATCCCTCTTGATACAAGCCAGACCAAAAAGATTAGGATAATACGAGCGCATCTGGAAGAGGACGCAGGTAAAAATCTGCACACAGCCGGCAATTTTTCACAGGTGGATTTGAACAGAACCGGCACGCCTTTGTTGGAGATTGTCACCGAGCCGGATATGAACTGTGCCGCCGAGGTGCGGCAACTGGCAGTGGAGCTGCAGCGAATGGTAAGATACTTAGGAGTCTCAGAAGCGGATATGCAAAAAGGCCACATGCGTTTTGAGCCGAATGTTAATTTAATTATCACCAAAGATCGCACCGAATACAAAACACCCATCGTGGAAATCAAAAACCTCAATAGCTTTCGAGCTCTGGAAAGAAGTATCGATTACGAAGCAGTAAGGCAGTTAGATGAGTTTATGGAAACCGGCAGAATAATGGAAGCTGGAACTAAATCCACCCGTGGCTGGGACGATGTTAATGAGGTGACAGTGCTGCAAAGGGAAAAAGAAGAGGCGCACGATTACAGGTATTTTCCCGATCCCGACCTTGTGCCGGTGGAGATGGCGGAAGAGTGGCTCAAGAGTATCAAGTCACGGTTGTGTGAGCTGCCGTTGGCAAAACAGATGCGTTATGTCAGTCAGTACGGTTTAAGTGATTATGACGCGGGCGTTTTAACTGCCGAACGCTCGACCGCTGAGTTCTTCGAGGCGGCTGTTGCCAGCGGCGGTGAACCCAAACGAGTCTGCAATCTACTGACGCAGGTTGGACTTAAATTAGCCAATGAGGCCGGTCGCAGCCTGACCGAATTGGGTCTGACAGCCGAAAACGTAGCTGAGCTGGCAAAGATGACAGATGCCGGTGACGTCAGTGCGACCGCCGCAAATACAATTATACAGGAGATGACAACAACCAGCGATAAACCTGACGTTCTGGCTGAAAAGCTAAACCTGATTCAGAAAAGTGATGCGGGTGAATTGGAGGCAATAGTTGACCAGGTCCTTGCGGAAAATCCGAAGGCGATTAGTGATGTCACCAGTGGCGGCAAAAAAAGCAAAAAGGCTCAGGGCTTTCTGCTCGGCCAGGTTATGCAAAAAACCAAAGGCCGGGCAAATCCGAAGGTGGTTTCCGAAATATTGGCCAGGAAACTTGGATGAAGATCAGGACCTGCGGTAAAATGGCGTTTTTGAAACCCGC
>CAZVWH010000033.1:2509-28966 GCA_964631175.1 uncultured Pirellulales bacterium
CGGACTCAATACTGGATGTTTGATGTTAAATGTATGAGCATTAATACCTAAGATACTTAGGTTTTATGTTTAACTTACGGTTTGATATTTGGTCCTTGATACACAATGGTAAATTTGAGATTCTTAATACCTAAGATAGTTAGGTATTGTGTTTATTTAAATTTTCAGTCTTCGATATTAGAGAAAAGTCAAGTCGGCTTGTGACATGATCGATACTTGCCTAAGGTCCGCCGTGGGTAGAATGCCTGATACATGCTAAGTTTGCCGATTAGATTATGTTCGACCAGGCCGAGAATGACGTAAGCTGCGCAGCATGGCTTGCGCCACATGCTGTGCACCGCTTATACTTCCAATGAGCCTTATTAAAAAAATTGATGGCCTGACAAGTCACCGCATTCTACGCTGATGTTTGTCATTCCGTACTTGATACGGAATCCATATCCCCGCGAAACTTGTCTTCTGTCCTCTGTTGTCTGTCTTCTGACCATTATTAACGATATACTTCCCGCCTGTGGCCAATCTTGACTATATCGACTAACAACTCTTTGTCATCAATTGAATAGACTATTCTGTAGTCGCCCTGACGAATACGATACTGCTCTCTCGCAGAAAGCTTTTGTGAGCCGATTGGTCTTGGATTTTCTGCAAGTGATTTTATTCGTTGGACGATTTTCCGCAGGTTTTTTCGGGATATATCCTGCAGTTCTTTAGCAGCAGATTTCTTTATGGTTATCCTATATTTTGCCACTTTTTTTGAGACTCTTTAAAACATTCTCAAATGCCAGGCTTGGTTCGCTCTTTCGCTCCTCAAACGCCGCCAAGTCAATAGAATCCTCTGCTAAAGAAATCTTTACTGCCTCTTCAACCAATTCCGATATTGTATGGTCTGTTTCTGCTGCTTTTATGCGCAGTGCATGATGTAGCACTTTATCTAAATAAATTGTAGTTCTATTTGTATTTGTTTTCATATTTTGCCTCTTAATAAACATTATAGTGTTAAAACGCTATGATGTCAAAATGTTTTATTTGTATCTATAGTAATTTACTTTAACTTTTTAGGAATGACGCCATATCAAGCATCAATTCACAATTAATCCGTGTTAATCCGCGGCAGTCCGTGTTTCAGTCTGTGTCCATCCGTGTTCAAGTCTGTGTTTGTCCATGCTCGAGCAAGTTGTGTGCCATAGATAAAAATTTTTCTGACAAGTCAAATACAAAATTGTAGGGGTGTTAAAAAGTGAGCAAAAGTTGATAATTTTTGATTAAAAGTGGTTCATTTCTGTAATTTTCTGCTAATTTTTGCTCATTTTTGACATTTTTTGCTCATTTCCGATTTTGCACTTAAGCGATTGTGAATTATGCACTTAGGACTATTTTCCAAAAAAGTCCTAACAACTAAGTGTCCATTTGCTCATCTCTACATATAGGTAAAACAAATATTAATAATGGATGTAAATTATCCAGATCATGCCCCTAAATTGCCATTGGAAATGGCTTCTCCAATTACTCCATCTTTTCCATTTTGAAGCAGCTTTACTTTTACCAGATCATTAGCCCTCAGCCTATCGGTTGAACTATTTAGATAAACATAAAAATATCTCTCGGCTCTGCCACGAGGTCTGTTGGTACTGTTTTCCAGTAAAACTTCGGCTGTTTCGCCTGTAAATTGCTGTCTATAAGCGCTCTGCAAATTTCTATCCAACTCACGCAATATTTTCGACCGCTCTTTTATAACCTTAGTATCTACAGTATCTTGCATATTCGCAGCAGCGGTGCCTTTTCGCATCGAAAAGGTAAAAACGTGCATTTTGGCAAAGCCAACTTCTTTGGCTAATGCAACGGTTTGCTCGTAATCAGCTTCAGTTTCAGTAGGAAAACCAACGATAATATCGGTCGTTATGGCTGGTCTATCCAGCCGGGTTTTAATAAGTTCCACCTTCTCTCTAAAATCGTCAGAGTTATATTGCCTGCACATCTTTTTAAGGATAGCGTTTGAGCCGGACTGAAGCGATAAGTGCAAGTGTGGCATAATGTTACGGTGCTTGCAGAAAACATCGAGAAGTCGCGGCGTGACATCAGACGGCTCTAATGAGCTTAGCCTGAGCCTTGCAAGGCCGGGGATTTGCGCTAATTCATCGAGCAAATTAGCTAAGTTATCATTTTGATTGCTTGGCCAGCTTTTTCTTCTGACGGTTTGCTGGCCGTAAGCACCGAGGAATACGCCGGTTATGACAATTTCTTTATGGCCGGCTGCTACAAGATCTCGCGCTTCCTGCAGGGCCGAATCGACGGGTTTGCTATGAACAAATGGGCGGGTTTTAGGTACAATACAATAGGAACAATATCCATCACAGCCGTCCTGGATTTTTAGAAAAGCCCTTGTATGGCCCTTAAAAGAGGTTAGGGATGGAAGCTCAGCGTATGAGGCTAAGTACTTTTTACGCCTGAAGTTATCATCGTATTCAGTTTTAATTACAGTGTCTTGACGAAGCGAAAATTCTTGCGAATTTGAGAAGGAAGCTTCGCCGGTTGTTATTTGGCTTAATTTGCCGGCAAGCTCTTCTCGACGCCTAATTAGGCAGAGGTTTTCATCAAGGCCGTTGAGCTCAGCAGTTTGGATGCTGGGCAAGCATCCACAAACTACGATGGTAGCATTAGGGCTTAGCTTTTGGGCTTTTCTGATATATTGTCGACTTTTAGCGGAGGCGGTATGGGTTACGCAGCAGGTATTGACAATAATCAAGTCGGGTTTATTAGGCATTTCGATATGTTTGAGTCCAAGCTGCTCGAGCAACTGCCGAATCTGCTGGCTTTCATACTGATTAACTTTGCAGCCGAGAGTATTTATGGAAAAAGTCTTCATAATATGATATAATTTATATGGGAAGATATAAATTGACAAGGTTAATGAATTGAGAAGCCATAAAGTGGGAGGTTTGTCATGGCGGCTGTAACCGATACGGTTTGGTCATTAGATTTAGGCAACAATTCGCTAAAGGCATTGCGTTTAGCCAATGTCGGCGGTGTTGTACAAGTAATCGGCTTCGATCACATTCAGCACGGTAAAATTCTTTCTGGAAGTGGAGTCAAACCAACTGAAAGCGATGAGCTGATTGCACTAAGTTTACGCCAATTTGTACAACGAAATAATTTGGGTAACGATGAGATAATTATTTCTGTACCAAGTCAAAACAGCTTTGCACGATTTGTAAACCTGCCGCCCGTTGAGCCGAAACGCATTCCGGAAATCGTCAGATTTGAAGCAGTTCAGCAGATTCCTTTTGATATCAACGATGTGGAATGGGATTGGCAGTTGATGGCCGAAGCCGACAGCCCTGAAAAGAAAGTAGGAATTTTTGCGATTAAAAAAGATGTGGCAAACTCGACACTGGAGCATTTTGAAAGAGAAGATATTCGAGTCAGCTATATTCAGATGGTACCAATGGCGCTGTACAACTACATATTGTATGACCATGCTGAGTTGCTAAAATCGGATAATCAAGCCGTCGTTGTTCTTAATGTCGGGGCGGAAAATACCGATTTGATTGTCTGCACGAAGTCGGCAGTCTGGCAACGCTGCATCCTTATAGGTGGTAACACCTTTACCAAGGCGATAGCAAATGCTTTCAAACTTAATTTTGAAAAAGCAGAAAAACTAAAACGTACAGCTTCGGTAAGCAAATATGCCCGTCAGATTCTTCAAGCGATGAAGCCGGTTTTTACGGATTTAGTCTCTGAAGTGCAGCGGTCTTTGGGCTTTTATAATAGCTCCAATCCCAATGCTAAAATTGTCAAAGTCATCGCAATGGGCGGAGGGACAAAATTACGTGGTCTGCTCAAATATTTACAACAGAGTTTGCAACTACCGGTCGAGCGGCCTGATTCATTTAGAAAACTTGCCGTCGGTACTGGTGTTTCAGCAGCAAAATTCCACGAAAACGTCAGCGACTTCGGCGTCGTTTACGGTCTCGCAGTGCAGGGCTTGGGCTTGGCGGCAGTAACCGGTAATCTGCTGCCTCGTAGTATCGCAAGGTCTATGGCATGGGCGAGTAAAGGAAAATATTTCGCCGCTGCTGCTTGTTTGTTGCTTCTGGTTTCACTTATGGCATTGGCCAGAACCGCTATGGACAAATTCAATTATGCAAGAAACGATCAGATTCGACAGGATATCAGCACAATTATCAATGCTGCTACGCAGACCCACAATCAACTCCAGGAACAAAAGCGTAGAAGCTCAGAATTACAAGACATTATACAAAAGCAATTTGAGCCTTTTAAATATCGTGAAGCAGTTCCACTACTGCATGAAACTATACTCGCAATTTTACCGAAAGCACAAAATAATCCCGCGCAAAAGGAACTTTACGAGGCTTTTGCCAAAGGCGATATAGAAACCGTTATGCGTACCCCTCGCAAGGACCGAAAGCAGCTATTTATAACCATTATGTCCGTTTACTTCTCAAATGATCTTGACACAGCACAATTTGGTGCCACGGCTATGATGAGAAAAGACAGCATGGGTTTAATGTTAGATGAGGGAATGGAAGGCTATGATTTTATGTATGATGAGATGATGATGATGGATCCGGCTGCACAATCCCGATATTATCCGGACTCCACCTTCGGAAGTCAGCAAGCTCAGGTTGAAAAGAAATCAGGATTTGTCGTTACTATAGCCGGCTATAGTCCCTATAAGGACATAGGCAAATTGCTGGACCCTCCTGGAGTGGGAGATAATCACAGTGAATGGGGATTTATTACTCGACTACAGCACCTTGATGAAGTTGTTGACGGCAATTGTCCGTTCGAGCTGTACAAAAAAGCCAGTAAAGAACATTACAGACTGGATAAAGGTCAGGTGGACTTATCCGCGGATGTGCCTGCAGGTATCGGGATTATGGATGTTAAATATGGATTGGACGTCCAAATTGCGCCCGGCCCCTCACGCGCATCCGGCGTAGCCAGCGACGGACGGATTCTGATAGACCCTATGACAAGAGAAACCATCAGTAAGGTTGCTATGCTGGACGAGTATGGAAAAGAAATAATCGACCGCAGAAGAGGTAATCCTATGTATGAAGCTAATGACTCTTGGTTCATATTAAACTTTAAAGTTGTCTGGGAAGATGCACCCAGTCCGCCGCAGCCGGCTGCGGCGGCTATGTCGCCCTATGGAGCCACTCGTGCTCGTCCTCGTCCTCCTACTTCTTCATCGAGCAGCAAAAGTAGTACCAGTGGAGCGGGAAACATTGAATTCTAAAAACGCAACATAAAAGACCGTTGCTCGCCTGTTATGCAATCCGCCTCCGGCGGAGAAGTATTGAACTAAGAAAGTAGATTGGCAAAATAGATTGGTGAGACAAAATGAACGTACCAAATTTCAAAAGCATTCTGCAAAAACTAAGCGTTCTCGGGCATAACTCATCGCTGCTGGTAGCAATTATCATCACAGTAGTTGCTATAGTTCTTTTTATTCCTACACAGTTGGTCAGCAGCAAACTCAAGAAACAGATAGAAAATGAAAGTCTTCAAAAAGCAAGAACAGTTCAGAATATAGATGCCCTTTCGCGTGAGCAGTGGAAAGTGGAGGCCAAATACGAGCAATCTTATGCCAACGATGCCAATCAGATAAAACTTTTAGCCGAGCAAAGCTCTAAAAGGCAATTGCTAAGCTATAAGATATTTCCTAAGCCGACAGATGTGTCAGCGTTGATCTTCGAGGAATTTGGCAGGCACTTTCGCGAGAGAATAGAGCAGAAAATCACACAAATAAACAGCACTAATTGTCCCAGTGATGCCGAGCTGCAAAGAAGTCTGCAGAGCTCATCTGCGCGCAGCCGCATCAGAGGTAGAAGTCCATATTCAACAAGAAGCTCATCTCCATACGGCCGGAGTCCCAGAGCAAGCTCGTTTAGTAGATTAAACGATATTGATTCTACAATAATGGACGAGATTTGCACAGAGAAGGCGAAATCAGGTTTAGTTTACGCCCATCCTGCTGAAGTGAGCGGATACGAATACTGGGCAGAATACGAGCATCCCGGTAGAGAGCAGGCCATTAAGGACTGCTGGTATTGGCAATTGGGATGCTGGGTTATCGAGGATGTTATCGATACCATAGCAGCTTGTAATGCCGACTCAAAAAGTGTTCTTACTTCGCCAGCCAAGCGTCTATTGAGGGTAGGTTTTTCTTTGCGAGAAGGAAGATTTAGAAGAGCATCGTCGCGGCGCAGCAGAAGTAAGTCCAGAACCTCAAAATCATCAGCGGATGAAGAGCCCAGCTATATTCTTTCGCTTCAGGATGGACTTACTCAACCCTCCACCGGCCGCTTTAGTGAGGGTGATATTGATGTCATACATTTTAATCTCGTTGTTGTTGTTAGCGCTGATGCGGTACTGTCTTTCATGCAGGAACTTTGCAGTGCCAAAGAACATAAGTTCAAAGGGTGGGATGGACAGCTTGAGCAGCCGAAAATCTACAGGCATAACCAGATAACGATTTTAGAGAGTAATATCAGTCCTATCAGTCCGGAAGATCCAGCTCATTCTCTCTATCGTTACGGCGAAGATGCGGTCGTAGAGCTGGATCTAATTTGCGAATATATATTCAATAAGGCCGGCTATGAACAGATCAAACCTGATGTGATAAAAGAGGAACTAAAGCCGGAAGAAAAGTAATTGGGCCCACCGGATGGGCAAATATTGAGAGGGCCAGAGGTATAAGTGGTTAATTAACTAATTAACCATTTCGCCACAAGCGGACATAACCAATTGAAAGGTACAAGAAATGTTTGCTAAAATCGGTAGTTTTTTCGAGGCGCATATTGAGAAGATAGTGTTTGCGCTTATAGGGCTGATGTGTGTCTGGCTTTTAATCTTCCATGTTCTTTTCAGTCCCAACACGGTCACCTACAGTAACGAGAAATTCAGTCCCAGCAAAATTGATAAGCACATACTGAAACAAACTAATGAGCTAAAGTACATACTGAATCAGCCGCCTGAGCCTAAGCCGGATTATGTGTCGCGATTTACCGGTGCTTTGGACCCAAACGATCCTGTAAGAAAAGGGGTGTGGGGTGATTTGCAACATGGTTTTGACGGCTTATTTGCCTGTGCTATAAACGGCATTAGAACAGACTTGTCTATACCGCAACCACCGCCTATTTCGAGTCAGATAAGTGACGGAAAGCAATACGCTCTCCAGCTAACTAACGGAGTTATTGGTGAAGTCACGGATGTGGCAGCCGAACACGTCAGAGCAGCAGCTTACGTCCCTACACAACCGGTTACTGAGGACGTTCCTTATGAAAAAGCAGCACTTGAGCCGGACGACCTCGATTTGGTAACAGTTGAGGCAAAGTTTGATGTTGCACAGCTTTACAGAATGTTTCATGAAAGTTTCGACAGCGACTTTGTCCAAGAAGAATGGCGGGACCCATGCCTTGCGGCGCCGGTTTTTGCAGCGGTTCAATTACAGAGACAAGAGCAACTCGATAACGGCGGCTGGAGTGACTGGCTGACTGTTCCTCGAAGTAAGATTGACACTCGTAAAAGGATATTTGAAATTGTTGAAAATATTGAAGATTTACCACCTGGCGGAATTGCGGTTCGATTACTGCAATTCAACGAGCCGGATGTAAGAACGGATCTATTACAGCCACAATCTTATCAGATTGCATCTGCGAATGAGGAATGGTTTCCTCCCTCGTTACATAGCAAGTTTCTGGAACTGAAGAAGAAGGAAAAAACAGAGCAAAAACGAGAGGAGATGCAGGCGAGAAAAGAGGAAGCGGAACGTCAGCGCGAACAGGGAATTGACGAGCGACGTGGTGGTATCGGTGCCGGAAGGTCTGGTGTCGGAACAAACTACGAGGGCTATGGCGGTAGCTCCACCACGGGACTTCGTGGCACAAGAGGTAGTAGATCAAGAAGACCTCGGTCAGGCCGTACGACCGGCCGAACCGATACAGGGGCTTACAGCGATACGGGCTTGCCCGGCGGTGGACGCGGAGCAGCGGGCCCTTATGCTGATAGAGGATCAGCCGGTAGGAGTCAATCCAGCCGTGGTGGAACCAGAGCTAGCCGCTCAAGGCGCGCAGATGAACGCAACCTTGAGATGGACTACGAGATGGCCATAGAGGGCAGAGATGCTCGCACAAAACCATCATCAGATGACATTTTTTTTGAATTTGAAGATTTGTTGATTACCGCGTGGACCGACCTATCCAAAATGCGTGAGCCTTTGGTATTTTGGGCACTTGATGACACGGTTGAGCCGGGCAAGACTTACCGATATAGAGTTCGGTTAGGCGTTTATAATCCGATTGCCGGCACCAATAAGTTCAAACCGCAAAGTAAAACTTACAAAGATAAGGTTATTTTATGGAGTGAGTTTTCCGACATCACCAAGCCGGTAGATACTCCCAGGATGTTGTATCTTTTTGCAAAGGATGTACAACAAGCCGCAAAGATGGTCACGATTCAGGTCTCAAAGTTCGTATTGGGTTACTGGTATAGTGAAGACTTCGCAGTCAGGCAAGGTGAAGTTATAGGTAAGCCCATAGAGTTAGAGGATGACGAGGGACGAAGGAAGATGGACGAAGGACGATTTATGACTCGCGGCTCGTTTTCTCGCGGCTCACCTCTCGCTGCTCGTGGGCTGTGGTCCCAAGACAGAGGTCTGGGCGGCACGGCAGAGCCTGAGAGTATCGATTATAGTACCGATGCGGTTCTAGTCGATGCCGTTGAGGTTAGTGATTGGCACGATCCCAGCGGAGCGTACGCCTCCGGCGGAGCAGAGAATCTGCGCGTGAGACACTATTTTGATATGCTCTACAGCTTTGATGGAACAACTCTAAATCGCATGGCAATTTCAAATGAGAATTGGCCGCAAAAATTGCAGACCGCATTTAACCAGATAAGACGCTTGCAAAAAGAGCCTAAAGAACCTTTGAAGGCCTTTAGAAGCGGAGCGGGCGGTAGACGCCGTAGCAGACAGCGTCCCGGTATGGACATTTACGAGAGACCCGAAGGTATGTCTGATGAATACGATATAATGCTTGAGGAAATGATGGGGCCGTATTAAATAGATAAAAAGACGGAAAACAGAGGACAGAAGTCATAGAACCAGCTTTGACGGGACAGAGAGCAGATTATTTCTGTTTTCTGTCCCTTTGACTGCGCTCAGGTCAAACTTTGTCGAAGGGACAGGCTTGCGTCTTTAATATTTAATTCAGATGGTAAGCTGAAACTTTTCCTATTTATTCTCTTTAGGTCTTTTTGAATTATTTTCTACCACGACTGTCGGATATAATTAAAAGAAATAAAAAGTTGCAAATTTACTATCTCTATTTTATGATTTGGCGTTTCTATATGTCTGTGAAAGGATCTATAAATGAAGCATGATGTAGCTCGTCTAAATTTGGCACCGGAGGGAAAAAAACGCATTTTATGGGCGGATAATGATATGCCGGTTCTGGCAGCGATACGTAAGAGGTTTTCAAAAAGCAAGCCGTTGAAAGGTACGAACGTCTCTGCCTGTTTACATATCACCGCAGAAACGGCTAATCTCGCTCGAACCTTGTCAGATGCCGGCGCAAATGTCGTACTCTGCGCATCTAATCCGCTATCGACCCAGGACGATGTGGCTGCATCGTTGGTGAGGGATTTCAATATAGCGGTGTTTGCCATCCTTGGAGAAAATCGCAGCACCTATTACAAGCATATCAACCAGGCTTTAGATAATAAGCCGGTTATTACATTTGATGACGGTGCTGATTTGGTCAACGAGCTGCACACACGAAGAACCAAAGATGCAGGTCGGATTATTGCGAGTATGGAAGAGACCACTACCGGCGTTATTCGTCTGCGGGCGATGGAAAAGATGAGACTTTTAAGGTTTCCGGTCATCGCGGTAAACGATGCTGCAACCAAACATCTCTTCGACAATCGCTACGGTACGGGCCAGTCAACGGTTGATGGTATCATTCGCGCGACCGATTTGCTGATGGCCGGCAAAAAGGTTGTAGTAGCAGGATATGGCTGGTGTGGTCGAGGCTTTGCTATGCGGGCGAGGGGCATGGGAGCTATTGTTATCATTACCGAAGTCGAGTCCATTAGAGCCCTGGAGGCAGCTATGGATGGTTTCGCTGTTATGCCGATGAAAGAAGCGGCGAAGGTTGGACAGCTCTTCCTAACACTGACCGGCAATAAAAATGTCATTCGGGCTGAACACTTTCGCTTGATGACCGATGGCGCGGTGGTTGCCAACAGCGGGCATTTCAACGTGGAAATTGACATACCTGCTTTGAAAAAACTCAGCAAAAAAGTTAAACGTCAGGTACGTAAACACGTTGATGAGTACGTGCTGAAAAATAATAAACGGATTTTTCTTCTCTGTGAAGGCAGACTTATAAACCTTGCGGCTGCCGAGGGACATCCAGCCAGCGTGATGGATATGAGCTTCGCGACTCAGGCCCTGGAGGCTGAATACATAATAAAAAGAAAAGGTAAGCTGGCTGTAGCAGTTCACGATGTCCCCGTGGAGATAGAGCAGCAGGTAAGCAGACTAAAGCTGAAATCAATGTCGATCGATATAGACAAACTTACGGCTGAACAAGTTGAGTATTTAGCCACCAGCAGTGAAGGGACATGACAGAGGACAGATGACAGATGACAGAGGACAGAGGACAGAAGACAGAAGACAGAGGACAGAGGACAGAGGACAGATGACAGATGACAGAAAGCAGAAGGATAGAGTTCAGAGCCACGAGCGTTAGCAAGTGAGAAATTGTAAAAAGACAGAGGCAGATAATTTCTGTTTTCTGTCTTCTGTTTATAGCCGGACAGTCATGGCTAAAAAAAACAAGCATATAAAAGCTCCCAAATCAGCGGCAAATGCAACAATGCGAAGTGCCTACTCCGCCGAAGCGGCTGCGAAGGCTGGAAGCTCTGTTGCCCGTCCCTTAGGGACTGCCAAGGATGAATCGCTACGTAGCGCGAGGTCTTTTATGGCGGTCGGTCCTACGCTGCACTACAGCCATAAAAATGTGCAGAGATGCTGGCTGTTAGCTGTTATGGCGTTTGGCTTAAGCTGTCTTTTCTTTTCGAGGATAGTGAGCGGTTCGTTCTGGTCGTTTGATTTTCAAGCTGTAACAACACCTGCACTTTGGCGTCTTGACCGATTCATTACCGAAGGCGTGAGCATCTTTGAATATCCGTGGCAGATTCTCGTATTGGGGCTGCTAATGGGTATTTTTGCTATTGTGCCGGTGCTAATGTCGCAGCTTTCGAGCTTTCAATACAGTCTTGTTTTCATCTTAGAGGTATTTTTCTTAGCCAATTTACCGGGCTTTGCTTTATGTCTTTTAGTAAGTTGTATTGCCGCAGCGTGCCGTCCTCTTCGTTTTCGCTCACGTTTTACTGCAATAGCATTATGCACAGCTCCTCAACTTATTTATTGGGGATGTTTCGGTGGTGCAAAAGCGGTGGAACCTATTAAATGGGGATTTTCCTTTGCACCGTGGCTTTGCGCCTGGCTTATTGCTCTGTCGATAGCAGGATTAGTTCTTGGCATAGGCCATTTTACGCGTTATAAGCCGGGCTTAGTTTGGACATTTACCACTGTTTTCTTTTTACTGGCTGTCCTGACCTTCAAAATAAGAGTGGGCTTTGATGAATTAGACTATCAACTCTATGTAGCTAAAAATAATCCGGAGCACGTGAGTGAATTTCATGACCACGGTATAATCGAAGCGCTGGACAAAACAATTAAGGACCCGACCATCAGAAAATACTTAACTGGTTTCTTTTATCCTGACGAGCCAATACCACTACGAAAGGAGCTAAAAAAGGAATTACAGATTCAATTAAGTTACGACCGTTGGCCAAGCTGGTTTATCGTGCCAGACGAGTTAAAGTATCAGAGAAAAAAACAATGGCTCGATAGGCAATACGATTTGTTTATCGATCCCCCAAAATTCTGGTGGATGCCGAAATTACTTTACTCTGAGTTGAAAAGAAGGCGCTCTGCGAGCGACCGAATGCCTATAGCGCTTTACTATAAAGCACTTCTAAATGAGTATAAGCCTGATATTCAACTTCTGGGGCAGAAGGAGCTCTTACATTTCTACAATGACTATCCACACCGTGAGTCTTTGCTGATATGGTATCGTCTTTATGATGATTTTCCCAAAAGCACCGAGTCGCTCGAAGCACGATGGCGTATTGCATGGCACTATGCAGGCCTGGCTTTATTTGAGCAGGCTGATAAGCTCCTTGCCGAGGCGCAAACCATTCTCGCTGAGTTCGCTACCAGCGGAAAACTACCCAAACAAGAACAAATACAGGAGAACAGATTTTTCAGTCCGTTTCGCCCCCCTGCTGAGTCTGCGATGACGGTAGTTAAGCTAAGAGAGCTACAAAGAAAACTGGCTCAACTGCTTATTCTCATAGGACCAGAAAACCGAACTCAGCAAGCTAACTCAAAAAAGCGCCTGGCGGAATTTGCTATGTTGAATCCGCATAGCCAGGATTATTCAAGGCGCATCGAAGAGCTGCTGAAATCCACACAGGACGGGGATCCAAACGACCCGCTCCGCGACAATATTTTACTTGCCCGGGCCAAACTTATCGCCGATGAGCAACGTCGGGCCGAACAACTAACCAGGCTGCATAAAGAATTCCAAAATACAGACGGTGGAATGCAGGCTCTATACGATCTGGCGCTACTGAAGATCGGGCTTTGGCGTCGGCAGGACAAGGCAAGCTTAGAGCAGAAGAAAAAGCGTTTGTCTGATGCCAGGGCAACTCTAATGAGTTTCATAAGCTTATACCCCGACAGTATTTATACACAACAGGTTCAAAAGAATCTGGATGGCCTACCGACGGCGGAATAACAGAGGACTTGCAACAAAAGACAGAAATAACCTGTTCGCTTCTTCGGTTCTCTGCCTTCTGTCCTCTGCAGAGAGAAGGATTGATTTTTCCCTTATTATATGCTATCATAAATGTTAGATAAATATTTTTTTAAACTGAGAGAGAGATGAAAATCCCTGACGTTCCAATTCCCTCTGACGGACAGGCCGGGAAGATTCTGCTGGTGGGTGACATCAACAAAGCTTTTTTTGATGCCGAGGCAGTTACGGAAGATATCTGTCATGTTTCCAATAGTATATCTGATGCAGTTAATGTCGTCCGCCTAAGGCGGATTGGCTCACAGCAGATTACAATGATCGGCGTCGTGATGGCTGGTATGTCGGCCAGATTAAGTTCGGCTCTTAAGGCCTTGAGAGATACAAACACGAAGGCAAAGATTATTCTGCTGGCCCAGATGTATGAAGAGCCGATAGCCAGGCAATTCGTCAGCCCCTCTTCCAACGGTACCAGCGTAGCAGATGATTATCTGATCTGCCCCATCCAGTTAAAGACCCTTTTCGCTTCTATTGCTACTCTGCGAGGCACGAATCAGGGACAAGCCGAACCTGCACTAACCGCCACCATCAATGAAAAGCTGGAAAGGAGAATAAAACAGCTTGAAATATTGGCTACAACAGACGATTTAACCGGCCTGAGGAATAGAAGATATATATGGGAATTTAGCCGGCAGATTTTAGAGCATGCCCAGAAAGAAAATGGCCGGGTAACACTGCTTGCTTTTGATATCGATAACTTCAAGCATTACAATGACGTTTACGGTCATCAGGTCGGTGACAAAATCCTAAAGCAAGCTGCTGTCCTGATACAGCGTTGCTGCCGGACACATGATGTGGTAGGCAGAATTGGTGGCGATGAATTTGCAGTCGTTTTCTGGGACGATCCACAGCCCAAAGCGTTAGAAGTAAAAACTGAAAGACGTGCGGCGAAGCGCCCCGGGCAGGACCATCCTAAAGAGGTAATCTTTATCGCAAAGAGATTTATAGCGGAATTGGAGAAGGCTGAATTAAACTTGTTGGGCTCGAAGGGTGAGGGAGTTCTTACAATAAGTGGCGGCTTGGCAGGTTTTCCACGCGATGGCTCTACTACGCAGAAGCTTTTCCACGAGGCGGATAAAGCACTGCTGGAAGCAAAACGCAGCGGCAAAAACAGGATTTATCTCGTTGGTCAGCCGCAAAGCAATATCGCTGACATAAAGTGAGCTAAAGTAAACGTAACCATTCGGGGGGTACAAATTGCGTCTCTGCAACATTGCAGGGCCTTTAGGCTGAAGCAATCCGGCAGAACTGCCAAACCGATGGACGGAGGAAAATACTATATCGAATTTATGCTGCGAGAAAGTGACCTTACGGAGGAATTAAAGAAACTTAAAACGGAGAGGATGAGAGAGATTTTAGGCCGACCGGTAGAGACAGTAGAAAAGGTAGATTAATTATTCTGACTTCAGGGCTTATTGTCTGCTCAACTCTGAACTGTTTTGGGGCTCGGAGTTTAGGGAACATCTTTCTGCTGTCCCGTCAAAGCCGGCTCTACGACGCGTCAATTTCAATTATATTATTGTTAGCACCGTCAGGTGTCCCGTGGACTATCCTACTCGTACAAACGTGTAGCCTCGGTTTCCTCGACCGGCCGAGCAAGCTGATCACTGCTCATTGTAACCTTGAAGCGTACATCACCGGGCCTGACGCCTTTAACCACAATCCGCCAGGTAGCTCGGGTTTTTGGTGCAAGACTGTGTAAAGGTGCAAAGCTGATTGTGTTTCCCATAATCGAACCTGAAGTTTCACCGGCTGAAGAAACGTATTGAACCATATCTTCCAAAGAGCAAACAACACGGATGTTCGTGTCGGCGGCGGTGCCCTGATTCGTCACAGTGATTATATAAGTAGCAGGGCGTCCCACTTCTATTGGGTCTTCCAGGTCAATAACGTCCAGTCGAATCGCTGGCATCCCTGCAACAAGAGTCTGTGTAGAAGCTGTCGCAGTCTCTGCGCAATACGCAGTGACACTTGCAGTATTCGTGATCATGCCCCCTTTTGTCGGCATGTACGATACACGCACTCTCTTTGAAGTGTTAGATGCAAGAGTACCCAATTGCCAGATTAGCTTTGTTCCGGAAAGATTGGCATCATCAGTTGCCTCTATTGAGGTTACTCCTGTGGGAATAGAATCTTCTACGACGGTATTTTTTGCCTGTCCATCGCCTCTGTTGGTAACCGTTATCTCGTACTCCAGCGGTCGTCCGAGGTACAGCCGGGTGGGAGCGGTCTTGACGACTGTCAGTCTGGGCTGGCGTACAGTCGTTACAGTTGTTGCTGATTCAGCCATTAGACCGGAGCTTGATCTCGTCACTGCTCTGTTGATATATACGCCGGTCCTTGTAGCCCGTAGCTGAGTCGAGAACTGCTGCGATTGTCCTGCCATTAGTGTGCCTATATCATATACAACTTCGCTTTGGCCGTCCATTGTTTGCAGTCCTGCGGGAAGCGTATTCACGATTTTGAGGTTATGCGCGGCACCACTTCCCACGTTGCTCACCTCAAATTCCAGAGGAATCGGGTCACATAGCAAAACGTCAGAAGGTGCTTTCACCACCACGTCTAACTTCGGCTGAACAATTTTTACATTGGCTTGCAGGTTAATGGCATACGTGACAGTTGTGTTGTTTTCAAGATTATTCGTTTGGGTACCCATGCCGGAGACCGTGAATTTGGTTGTTGTTTTTGGGCGAAACGAATCTATCATCCACACAAGCTTGTTTGCCTCTCTTTGTGCTGCCGGATTAGCACCTATCAATTCGAAACCATTTGGAAGGTCTTCCATCACCTTAACGTCAGTTAATGTGACGTTCGTTAGATTTATGATCGTAATCGAGTAATCGAACGGCTGATTTAACCCAACCTCTCTGGGCATTGTTTTGTCCACTTGAATAATCCCATAGTCTGCGCTCGGATAGGTCATTGAGGCTATATATGCGCCGGTCTCACTCACAGATACAAGGTTTGGTTTAACGGGAACCGGAACAGCTCCTGCCTGACCTACAGCAATGGGTCCTGTCGGGGCTACGGCTACAGGTTTTAAGTCCTGCTCAGGAAGGGACCGCCCAGTAACGACCATTCCTTCCGTCTCTGCCGGCCTAATACCCCAGATATTGTCCGGGGCTTTGGTATCATGACATCCGAATAAAATAAGTATCATTAAGAGAAACGATGTATTCAGTAATATCTTCATTGGATATCCCCTTTCACTTCTAAAGGTTTTAAGAGGAGACAAACATTTATTTGCAAACCACCCCTCATCTTGTCAAAATAGCTCGCGCATACTTAAGACCCACTTTTTTGATTGGTCGTGTTGGGATATTACAGTCGATCGAAATGAAACCCCTTCCTTTCCGGAATAAAAAGTCAATATCTTACTGCATTTACAGCCAAAATATTAATAGAGCCTATCACAATCATGGCTAATGCAAGTATATCTTTGTTTAAATTATACTAAATAATAAGCCTAATGCACAAAATTGAAATCAATAAACCTCCTTGCCTAATTATACTAAATTACCCATACTTACGTCAATAGTAATGTTATTGCTAATTGGTAATTTCTGGACTGAACTAATTAGATATCAATAATGTATTGGAGTCAAAGCCCTTGTAGCTGTCAAAAAGGCACATGTTCCTATAACAAAATTGGTAACCGTTCACGGGACAAATTTGGCATTTTATGTCATTGCGAGGTCTGTTTTTGGCGGACCGTGGCAATCTCAATCGTTACATTTTAGATTGCTTCGTCGTAAAACTCCTCGCAATGACCCCAAAAACGCGACTTATACCCCGTGAACGGTTACATAAATTGTTGAGAGCTTATGTTGAGAGCTTGTATAGTATGGTAAAGTGTTGAAGTTACTATGGACATGCAAAGAAAAAAAATCAACATTGATTATAGGACTGTGTTAAATCTACGGACGTATGTTTTATTTCGACATGTTTTCCTCTGCTAAAGCCTGCATATAGGCGTGCTTGAGGGCTGTTATTCCGACCCAGTCGGCTGTGCTCAGAGCTTGCCCTGAGCTTGTCGAAGGGGCAGGCTTTGATGTGGCATCCAGTACCATCAATAAGTCTTGCTTCCTGCTTTCGCAGGAATTGCATATTATTCTTACCATTTCAGCACTGCGCCTGTGTCGGCGCTGGTTGCCATTGAGGCGTATTTGGCTAAGCAGCCTTTCGTAATTCGTGGCTTGGGCGGTTTCCAGGCCTTCTTGCGCTCGGCAAGCTCTTTATCAGACAGCTTCACGTTTATCTTGTTATTGGGGATGTCGATTTCTATAATGTCACCATCTTTCAATAATCCTATGGTCCCCCCTACCGCTGCTTCGGGACTAATATGGCCGATACAGGCGCCTCTTGTTCCGCCGCTGAACCTGCCATCGGTAATCAGCGCAACAGATTCGCCCAGCCCCGCTCCCATAATATAACTGGTAGGGCTTAACATTTCCTGCATGCCGGGGCCGCCTTTGGGACCTTCATAACGAATTACAACCACGTTACCTTCTTTGACCTTGCCGGCCAAAATACCTTCGCAGGCCTCCTCCTGACTTTCAAAAATAACCGCTGGGCCGGTGTGTGTCAGCATTTTCTCTTTAACACCGGCAGTCTTAATAACGCTGCCATCTGGAGCGAGGTTGCCTCGCAGGATTGCAAGACCACCGGTCCTGGAATACGCTTTATCCAATGGATGGATAACTTCCGTGTTTTGTATCTCGGCGTCAGCGATATTTTCGCCGAGCGATTTGCCGGTAACCGTCAAACAATCATTATTTAGGAGATTCGGAATTTTACTTATCGCTTTCAGTATTGCACTTATGCCGCCGGCTGCATCAACATCCTCTACATGGAAGCTGCTCGATGGAGCTACCTTGCAGATATTGGGACACTTGGCAGAGACGGCGTTTATGCGGTCAAGGTCGTATTTGATGCCGGCTTCATTGGCCAATGCCAATGTGTGCAGAACAGTATTTGTCGAGCCGCCCATCGCCATATCCAGAGTAAGGGCATTGTCCAGCGACTTTTCGTTTATTATGTCCAGCGGTTTAATGTCCTTCTCGACCAGAGACATGATTTGCCTGCCCGCTGCTTTGTAAAGCTCTTGCCTTTTTGGGTCAACTGCTAAAATCGTGCCATTGCCGGGCAAAGCCATTCCAATCGCTTCACATAAACAGTTCATCGAATTGGCCGTGAACATTCCCGAGCAGCTACCTTGTCCCGGGCAACCTGTGCATTCAAGCTCTTTTAACTGTGTCTGGTCGATTTTACCAGCGTTGAACTCAGCAACGCCTTCAAAAATACTTATAAGGTCAACGGTCTTGCCATCTTTTGTTTTACCGGCTGCCATAGGCCCGCCGGAAACAAAAATCGTTGGAATATTGAGCCTGACCGCCGCCATCAGCATACCGGGAATTATCTTGTCACAATTGGGGATGCAGATAAGGCCGTCAAAACAGTGCGCTCGTACCATAGTCTCAACCGAATCGGCTATGATTTCCCGCGAGGCTAAGGAATATTTCATGCCGGTATGGCCCATAGCAACACCGTCGCAGACTGCTATGGTATTGAATTCAAAAGCAGTGCCTCCTGCCCCGCTGACAGCTTCTTTGACTACACGGCCAACCTTATTCAGATGGACATGGCCCGGCACTATCTCACAGAAGCTGTTAGCAATGCCAATGAACGGTTTTTCAAAATCGACGTCACTTAGTCCACACGCACGAAGCAGGCCCCTATGCGGCGCCCGCTGAAAACCTTTCTTAACTGTATCGCTATTCATAATCTGGCTTCTCCAAAAACGATTGCGAACTAACTTGAAAATCAAGCCCTTGATACTAACCGCTAACTAAAGATAAATGAAGAAAAATCGATTGTACCCAGGCCTATAAAATATATAATTACATCTTGAATTCCCTATAAAAATCGAAATTTGCTGGCAGGTCAATGGTAATGTCGGACAAAATTTCCAGACGTATAGTGAATGCTGTGGTATGTTTACTTGCTCTGGCGGCAGGTTGCGGCCAAACTGCTACTCTGGCCTTGAGGTTCAATCCGCAGGATTTAACAACTTACAAAATAACAACAGAGGCCGAAGACAGCATTAAATATGAGGGCTCTTTATTAAAAAATGCCGCGCTCGAGGATAAATGTAACCATAATCGGCTCGAAATGACATTTTCTCAACAGGTACAGAGTACAGACGATAAAGACAATGCTCTTGTAAATATTACAATCGAAGGGCTAAAGTGTCTTATTATATATCAAAACAATTCCGTTCTTGATTTCGATAGTTCCAGAGAAAACGACAGTAATAATCCTTTAAAAAGACTCGTCGGACAAAATTATACCATACAAATTGCCCCTACAGGCAAGGTGGTGAAAGTTATTGATACCAACGAGGCACGAATCCGCCTGCGGCCGAGCAGCTTGCCCTCTTCCCAAAGAGCCTTAATGCTGTTTTCCGATGATGCGATCAAAAAGCGCCACACGGTCCAAGCTCTGCCTGCTAATGATAGAAACAAGTTGCACATCGGTAGCAACTGGAGTAACATAAACACGTTTTCTTTCCGCCAGATGGGATCGAAATCATACCAAAGAATTTATACACTAAAAAAAATTAAAAATATAAATAATCGGCAGCTCGCCATTATCGAGATGAACGCTATACCCACATCAGGAACGGTACAGGAGCTGCAAGAAGAGCAACCAATGGGCCTTTTCTCAAACATGTTCGATAATATCGAAACATATACCGGCCAGTTAAGGTTTGATTTAACTGCCGGCAGGATTGAAAAATACCTTGAAGAACTGCAAACGGAATGGATTATAGCCGACCCCAAACCGAAGGATGACGAAGAAGTCGGCCTAATAAGAATGAGAGCTGTTCGCTCTCACAGCTTGGAGAAAGTTAATCGGTAACTTGTAACTGGTAATTGGTAATTGGTTAAATGGTAATTGGTGATTGGTCCGTCACCGTCCAAGGGTCGGTGATGGATTTAACCAGTCCCTAAGGGACCAGTTACCAATTACCCTGCCGAAAGGAGTAAAATTGAGGGCAGCTTTTACAATTATTGCTGCCATCCTCTTGACTGTTTTTGCAGGATGCAGGCGTGCGGAGCAGAGAGAAAGCTCAATAGGCAAGGAAAAAGAACCGCTAAGGCAAAAGAAAACTCTGCTAACAGTGGACTTCCAGCAGGATAAAACTCTTGAATACAGATTTGTCTCCGACAGAGTGACAATAATTGACTGGGACCCGACACAAAGTACATCCGAATCTACTGGAAGCACCGCCACCGAATATCCCGAATCGATGGAGCTGGTTGTCGCCTATACACCCATTCAGGTTGATCCATACGGTCTTACAACCATCAAGGCTGCTTATAAATCAGTGGAGGTGACTCGGAGCAGCGGCCCGGGCAGAATCCGCCTGCGGCGGAGCAGAAAGGACGCCGTAGAAAGTCTCCAAGGCGAAAGCTTCATATTTACTGTTGGACCTACGGGCAAAATAGAAGACTATTCACAGTTAGAGCAATTAATCCAAAAAATCAGTAAAGAGGCCTTTCGACAAGATTCCCGTGAAGGCAGGATTAAAGAGCCTGACATGATAGAAGATTTTATATCTTGTCAGTGGTTTCTCTGGGATTCGGTTTCCAGCGTGGAAAGCCCCACCAAAGGTGTCTCGTTGGGCCAAACCTGGAAGTCTAAACTGTCCATACCCACCTCTATGCTATTGAGAGGTGCAAGAGACGCAACCTACAGACTTGATGAAATCCGACCCAGCGAAAAAGGCCAGCTTGCCGTGATCCGCAGCTCGTACGAGGATTCTAAATCAGTTCCACGCGACTGGCCAATACCACATACCGGCAGATTCCAATTGAGCGGCCCTTTGGGCTTTCTATGGATGTTCTCGAAAGGCTTTAAAGTTCTGTCTTTAGATGGTCAGGGCGAGGAATTATTCAATATCGACGCAGGCCGAATAGAACAATACAATCAGCAGTACCAGGTGCTGTTAGAGGCATTTTCCACACCGCTTCCAGGTGCAAAACCTAAGGTGACAATCAAGCAAAGATTGACAATGCAACTTATTGAATGATTGGTAACTGGTCCCTCAGGGACTGATAAAATAATGAGTTATCAATTACCCTTATTGGAGGTAACGTAGATTGGAACGTAAAAATCTTTGGGCACCGTGGCGAATTAAATATATTCAAGGCTTGAGCGACTCGTCAAAGGCGGGCTGTTTTATCTGCCACAACCAGGAGAGTCCACAAGATGACGATAAGAATCTGGTACTATGGCGGACAAAGAAAAGCATCGTGATAATCAATCGATTCCCCTATAACAACGGTCATCTACTCATAGCACCAGTCCGACACATCGGCGAGCTTGACCAGGCAACCGATGAAGAGCTGTTGGAAATGATCAAGCTCGTTAGGGAATCACAAAAAGCCCTGTCTTTGGCCATAAAACCTCATGGTTTTAATGTCGGAATGAATTTCGGCCGATACGCCGGAGCCGGCTTGCCCGAGCATCTGCATATCCATATCGTGCCCCGATGGGATGGGGACACAAATTTTATGAGCGTATGCAGTGATACTAAAGTCATCAGCCAAAGCCTAACTGAATTGCTTGAACAGTTAAAACAAGTAAGCAAAAAACACAATCTTCCAGGTTTATAAACTTGTGCTTCGCAGAGTAGAATATGTCTGGTGAGCTTGCCGATTATGCTATCGCTGAAAAGATCAGCCGGGGCCGACAGTTCACGGAAAAGCCGCATCCGTACCGCTCGGACTTTGAACGCGACCGCGACCGCATAATCCACAGCTCTGCCTTTCGCCGACTGGAAGGCAAAACCCAGGTCTTCACGCCCGGCTTAGACGACTACTACCGCACCCGTCTTACCCACAGCATCGAGGTGGCTCAAATCGGAAGAACAATCGCCAAAGAGCTTAAGCTAAATGAAAGCCTTACCGAAGCAATATGTCTTGCACACGATTTGGGACATCCGCCATTTGGACACGCCGGGGAAATAATCCTCAATAAGCTGATGAATAATTTCGGTGGTTTTGAGCATAACCGGCAGACATTGCGAATCGTTGATTTGCTCGAGCATCCGTATCCCGATTTTGCCGGCCTGAATCTTATGTACGAAACTCGACTTGGATTGGCCAAGCACAAAGGCCCGTATGATAAGCCGCATGATGAAACCTTCAGTGAGCTGAACTGTTCTCTTGAGGGCCAGGTAGCCGATGTAGCCGACCGCATTGCCTACAACTGCCACGACCTCGAAGATGCCATGCGGGCCCGGCTGATAAGAACAGAGCAATTGCAGAATATAGAAATATTCTCTGAAGCGGAGAGCCGAATAAATGCCGAGGCTATCAAAGACAGAACCATCCGTAGAACAAGAACCGCAAAGGCAATTATAGACAAGCTCGTCGGCGATTGCATAAATGCAAGTAAAAAAGCCCTTGTAGAAACAAATGTGAAAATCTTAAACGACATTTACAATAAAAGCGAAAATCTGATTGCCCTTTCACGTCGAAGTGAAACTGAGCTGAAAGCATTGGAGAAGTTCTTATTCGAAAACTTTTATAAGCACGAATCACTGATGCAAACAGCAGAAAAGGTTAAAACCTGGCTCGAGCGGCTTTTCAAAAGACTGTGCCAAGAGCCGCAGCTTATGCCCGGCTACTTCCAGCGTTTTATTGAGCAGCAAGGCTTACAACGCACGGTCTGCGATTACATCGCCGGCATGACCGACAGATTCTGCCTGAAAATGCTCGCCCCGTTAGAATAAACACAATGATTTCTAACGGGGCTCGATGAAATTTAACCACGGATTCAACCCGTGAGATACCGGCTTTGCCTATCTCACGGGTTAAACATGACTTTTTGCCACAGAGGGCACAGAGAAGTTCAGAAATATTTAGCCTGCCGTTTCACGGCAGGTTTTATCTGGCCACGAAAATGCACGAAAAAAAAACCCCTATGGGGCAGGCAGATACCTTTAATTCATTTCTTCTTTAATTTCCATAACAAAGCTCATACGTAAAGCGCGTACGCGCTTTACGTATGCCATAGTACTATGTTGAAAGGTTATAAAAATTGTCATTATCGAATGGATCGCAGACTTGACGAAATACGCTTCACGAAATACAAGATACGAATTTATTTGCAGCTTCGGCCTGCCCGCCGTCGCTTCCGCTAAGGCGGGCCTGCTTTTTCTTCTTCGCACCTTGGGCCTCTTTCTACTTTTCGGTCGCCATACTGGTCATGAACGAAGCCTAAAATAGCAAATGGGCATGATTATCTACTTACGAATATTAGCAAAACCTTTGCAGCCGCAACCGCAAACAAGCTCAGTGTGCCAAGATCCATGACAATATCCATCCAGAACTGATTGATCAGCCACCTGTTGAATTTATACCATCGGTTGTCTTTCAAGTTCTGCTTTTCTCCCCCCATGTATACATACCAGTTTGCAGATTTATTGACATATGCAGCAATGACTTGAATAAATACGGCCACCAGAAATAGAAGTGCAACTGATTCCATCTGCGCTTTGCTAATTAGCTCATCCCTGAGCTCTTTATTTGTCAGAAACAACGCGGGTCCGCCAATGCCGAAGGCAATGAACCATGAGCGAAGTATCTTGTTGTATTCGCTATATTTCTCGTAACACTCTTTTGTCAGATCATCTCTGCCCATATGTGGATCCTAGTTGGACTAACTACTTATTATTGGTTTGCGCACAACGTATAGCAATTGTCTCAATCTGCACATGACACATGTTCTTCCCCAACACGCAGGCGTTTCTGCAATACAACCATTTTAACACAGAAGCATGAATCCGAGATGTCTCGCTTCCTTATTCGTGAAGCGTGAAGCGTATTTCGTATTGCGTAGCTCTGCTACAGATATATCGTGTTTGCATTCCGCATTCCTTCAACCAGAGTTTATCCTGAGCGTAGCCGAATGGGCTCAGGACAGGCTTTGCAGAATGACAAGCGGGCGATTCGAGGAAGCTCTGCGCTCCGGATTGTATCACGCTTTCAGAAATAAAATAAACATAAACAAGTAAAAAGGCAAAAACTCAGTGAATTAGAGAATTTCCCTAAGGGATGCCTTATGGCAAGAGAATTAGCGAATTGGCCGGATTTGAGCAGAATCTTCGCTAATTTATGTGTTATACGCTTTATCTTTGTCGGTCGAATCGACCGGCACTACAGGCGTGCCGGCTAAAAAAACCAAAATCCGTGTTAATCTGTGAAATCTGTGGTTTCAACCATTTCCGCAGGTAGTTAGAAGCAAAAATCGGAAATTTCGAAAATTTTTTTATTCCTTTGCTACCGGTCGCTTACGCTCCCGGCTCTGTTTATTTTTTTGCAAATTTTCGCATCAAACGTGCAGGTTCGTCCAATTATAGAGGCGCTACTTTTTGGCCTCCGGCAAAAAGTAACCAAATACTAAATCCTAAACTCTAAATCCGAAACAAGCACGGTGTCAAATCCTAATATCTAAATCCTAAATCCTAAACAATTACCAAAATTCAAATGTTCAAATTTTCAAAACCTTTTGTTTTTGTCATTTGAGTTTTAGACATTTGATATTGTTTAGAATTTAGATATTCGAATTTAGGATTTCTGCGGATGGAGGATCCCGCATCAAAGCAACAGTTCACATTCCTGATTGGCTCCAAGATGTGCTCGTCCGGCCGGTGCTTTTGTATCGGCGGCTGCGCTATGGGTATACGTTTCGCCTGATTCGCATGGCGCAGCCAAAGTACGCAAAGGTGGAACTGGCAGATTATAAACGCCTGCGCGAATACGAATGGCTTGCAAAAAAAGGAAATAACAGCTTTTACGCGCGAAGACATGTGAAAGGCGGCAAAAAAGGGAAAGAGACGCTAATATACATGCATCAGGATATTATCAAAGTGCCTGAAGGGATGGTGGTGGACCATATCAATCACGATGGGATGGACAATAGAAGGGCAAACCTCAGAGCCGCAACGTATTCACAGAATTTGTGCAACACAAGAAAACGCTCGGGGGCAACTCAATCGAAATACAAAGGAATTTACTGGAGAAAGAAGAATCGCAAATGGCAGGCTCAGATAACGTTCGAGATATGGCTGCAAAGAAATATTTCGGCGAATTTGCATGCTTAAATTTCTCTCAAGATATAAGGCCGGAGCCTGTCCGCCGAAGCCTTGGCGAAGGCGGAACACGGCGGCGAGGAAGTATCACGGCGAGTTCGCCAGTCTGAATTTCCCCGAATCCGAGAGTGGCTGCTCGCCGCCGGCGTAGCCTTTGGCGTAGCGGGGAGGGCGTAAAGAATTCAGAATGTAGAATTGCGTTAATATTCTTTTGCCGTAAGGCATACTGCGTAGACCCCGTTAGAATACCCCGTGGCCTGCCTTCGCCGAAGTTCATCCTTCGCAGTGCCTGCGCCGCCGAAGCGGCTGCGAAGGCTGGAAGCACTGCTACGGAGAATGGACGGCTGCGCGCAGGCAGGCTTGCCACGGGGATGAAAATATTTAATTCCGTTGTGTCAAACACAGGCTTTATGGGCTTGGCCATCCCTTTCGGGAATGCCCCGTACGAGTAACGTTAGCTCTGCCACAGGTAGAAAGACGAAGGGCTTCTAACGGGGTTGACTTAAACATCGCCTTGCGGTAACCTACAGCCCGTGAGATAAATCAAAACATATATCACGGGCTAAATTATGAAAAGATTATTTGCATCCTGTTTCGGTCTTGGCTGGCTGCCGATTGCTCCGGGGACGTGGGGGTCACTGCCGCCGGTGGTCGTCTTCGCTCTGATGCGGCACTTCAACCTATCGCCTGTTTTCATATCCATCTTCATGGTGATCTTTGTACTGGTCGGCTCTGTCATTTGTGTTAAATACGCTCCAGCCTCGATAGCAGTGACCGGCAAAACGGACCCGCCGGAAGTTGTGGCCGATGAGTTTGCAGGCCAGTCTCTTACTTTGGTTTTCACATGCGCACTAACAAATCCCCCAGTCTTAGCTGCTACTATAGGCGGTTTCCTGTTATTCAGGTTTTTTGATATAGTTAAGCCTTGGCCGATACGTAAACTCGAAAAATTTCCCCAGGGATGGGGCGTCCTTGCCGATGATTTATTAGCCGGCGTGTATGCCGGAGTAGCTTTATTGCTCTTTTTGAGATTATATTCTCATTGGTCATTGGGATGAGTGAACTAAAGTGCCTAAAGTGAGCTAAAGTGACACGGAGTGTCATTGCGAGGAGCGCAGCGACGTGGCAATCTCCTTGCTCAGATTTGAGATTGCTTCGCTTCCGTCTTCGCCAAGGCTACGACGGACAAGTCGCTCGCAATGACAATAATTTTAGGCACTTTAGTCACTTCAAAATTTAGGTACTAAATAGGAAAGAACCGTGACAGCAGAATATTCTGTCGAAGTTTGTAAAAAACTTGAAGAGCAATTTCACGCAGCGCAA
>CAZVWH010000034.1:0-27641 GCA_964631175.1 uncultured Pirellulales bacterium
AAAGCTATTTGAAGAGCTGCGGATAAAAGGCGAAGACATGCAGCACACAAGGCATTCCAAAATCAGTATATGGAAGAACATCCCCATGGAACGTGACAAGCTCTGCGCCGGAATAAACGAGCTGATGAATATTGCCAAGAATCAAAATAACAGCGAAATAATTCAGAAAATCAAAGAGCTTGTCCCTGAATACACCGGAAATATAAATAATGTAAACCAGACTCAGCTTGTATCCGTGTGATAATCGTAGCCCTAACACGTAATTGGCCAGTCCATAAATAAAACTACTCGCTGCGGCTAAGTGCTTTTTTGTTAATCTGATTAAGGAACCACCATTCGTTACTTACTTCTTTATTCCTTATATGATTTGAATCTCTCTTCATAAGGGTCAAAATACGCTGCTTTTACAGCACCTGGGCATTTTATGATTTCAAATCGTACGAATCGACCATCCGTTTCTGCTTCGATACCGACTGCTCCGTTCTCTCCAGCTCGTCTCAAATCGGCAGTTTTTTTCCCATTTCTATCAGTTGTACCTACTGATTTCGTAAGCCAGACTATTCTACTAATTTTGATTCCGCCGCGTACAATTTCAAAAGTATGTATATCCGAATTGGGATCGGGATACATTTGGCCTTTTAAGATTAGCTTGGCTGTGTCTAATGCGAATTGCTCGTGATCTATTCTCTCTTTTTTCAAGCCGGTATCATCTGCAAAAGATATCACAACATTGTATGGACTTTCCTGTATATGAACGGTATGGGTACCTTTCGTAAATCTTACCACAAATACATCACATAAGCGTTTTTGCTCTGACTCCTCTCTGATTAATCCCCAATTTTTCATAGAAATAAGGTGCGTTTCGATATCTAAAGGTAAATATTCATCTGCAAAAAACTTTTTAAGCCAATTTATACAAGATGCCTTCACCTCTTGATCAGCTACAACGCTTGATACATTAACTTCTTTAATTGATGGCCATATCATCTGTTTTGCTTTCCAAGAAGGCAATACATCTGTTAATTTGGATAATACATCACCATTTAATGTTTGACTTCTAGCATCACTATTCCACCGTATTATCAATGGAGTCTTATTCCCCTCAGCAATTGAGTAATTCACGAGATGGGTAAGTGAGAAATATATAGTAATTAGATAAAGAGACAATTTTGCTACTTTCATAGATTACCTTCCTTTCTATCTAATAGGATTCAATCCCTATTTTATGGCGGTCCATAATGTGTACATATATCTGTAAACAAAGGACCTTTTTGCCAGTAGTAACCACAATCTATCGCTATTTTGCTATTTATTTCGCTGTATGTACCCTCATCTATACTGATAGCACCATTTGCCGGGGCATAACAAGTCGATCCGCTCCCACCAGCTTTTACAACACCTTCCCAGTTGTTCCAAAAACTATCCCAGTATTTTCGCCAGACACGCACTCCACATATTGGACAATCGTGATAATAAACATTCTGAGGATTCGGTTCAGGATGTTCATTAACGTAATCATGTGTGTACGGGCCGATGCCAAGAACATTTAAAACGCAATCCAATCCTTCAGCCCGACAGCAGCACATTCCTTTGTTACCACTTAATGGGTATCTGTCCATCGCTGCATCAAAGTTCTTTTGAAAGCCATCACCGCAGATACAGCCGGAGTACACATCGTCGCCGACGGTATCGTTTGCCTTGGATGCGATGGATGATTCTGTGCTTTCCCCCGACGCTTTTCCCACAGCTTCGTCAACATTGCTTTTAGTGTAGTTGCTGAAACCACATTCTGGAGCACCAAAGACGGCATAGACCTTATGTGGGCCACTGTTCGAAGCCATCGTAATCCATTGATTTGTACCTGAAGGCACTTTGTAGCCCCAGGTGAGATTAAGGGTCGTTGAGCCAATAATATCCGACAAGAGTCCGTTGGAATTATGAAACGTCGATTCAGAGGGCCAGCCCCAGAAAGTCTCGCTGGTGTCTTCGGTGAATAGACCCCACTCAACGTCAGAGACATCCACATGGACCTGTGTTGAATAGGTAAGAGTGTCAGGTGCCCAAAACTTCGCCCTGATTCTTATGTGTTTATTCTTAGTGTACGAAGCTGGATCATCCGGGTTATTCACGCGTTTCCAAACTGGATCCACGACGTTATAAATATCGTGTTCCTCGCCGGGGCTGTAATCCACAAAGTAGACTTCGTCTGGCTGCGGTACCATAACCTTTATTGTAACCGTTTTTCCTGTATCAGCCGAGCCGCATTTAGCCGTTAATGTGTGTGTGCCGCTACTGGTGAAACTAACATCAATAGTTTCGCCTGTACCGCTGGCCAAGCCCGACCACTGTGGTTCTCCTGCAGGCCAGGAACCAGACGGAGATGGAATGGCCTTAAAAGTGTATTTTGCACCCTTTAGAACAGTAATAGTGCTTCCACCATAAATAGTACACCAGCCATAGTAATCATTCGGATATACCTTCATATGGCTGACCTCCATAACGGGGACATATTTGTTTATGGAGCTGTATCCGCAAGTTGCTGTTACAGTTTTCATCCCCGCTGTATTCCATTTTGTAGTAAAGCTTGGGCCGGTTCCTGTCGCCGGGCTGCCTCCCGGGGCACTCCAAGTGACAAGATTACCATAGCCCGGGGGGTTGGTTATTGCCGTGAAGGTAATATCGCAGCCGACACAAACAGTATCATCAGAGCTTATAGAATCAACCTCAACAACGGCAACCTGCTTTTGTACGCTGTTATTGCAGCCTTCAGCGGTTACTGTTTTCATACCTGCTTCGTTCCATTTGGTGGTGTAACTGTAACCGCTTCCTCCTGTCGGGCTATCACCCCCGCTCCATTCTATACATCCATACTTTCCCGAAGGGCTGGTTGTTACTGTGAATTCGATATCACAGCTAATGCACACAGCATCTTCCGAATTCACACTGACTACATCCACCGGCTGTACGTAAACAGAGCGGGTACGGCTTCTGGTCTTGTCATAGCAATCAGGCGCCGTTCCACAACAACATGGCCGGTCATCATCCGTAACTCTTAGAGTTACAGATTTTTCCCCTGGACTGCACCATTTGGTTGTAAATCTTCTACCAACACCCGCTTCCGGACACGCTTCACCCGATGCAGACCAACTCTCTCGGATAGAGCACCCGTCTGGATCATAGGAAGAAGACCTAAAGGTCACTTCGTCCCCACAATATATGGAACTCGGTCCACTAAAGCGAGCCACTGGCGGCGAGCAGGTCGCATAAGCTACACCGGTGACACAAGCAATTATACCTAAGCCACAACAGTAAATTAAGACTTTCTTATTCATGTTTATGCTCCTCGTCCATTAATTCTTCTCTTCTATTTCTATAGAGTTCCACCGCTCCAGAAGATCACGAGCAGCTTCAACGGCTCGGCAATCTGGATAATCTGAAAGGAGCCTTTCGCAGGTGCGAATTATTTGCATAGCAGCATCTTCTTTGGAAATCCTTCCTGACTCTTCTAATTCCTCAAAGCAAATAGCAATTAAAAAATGGGCGTGCCATGCATATTCGTAATAGGGCCAGTTATCAACGACCTTTTGATAATACTCAATGGCCTCTTCATGTTGACCCAGTTGATAATAACACTCGGCCGAAAAAAAGTGAGCGTCCATAGTTACATGAGAAGCCGGCAGCTCTTTAATTACTCTTTTCCACACAGCTAAGGCCTTTTTGAAGTTTACTTCAGTCGGAATGGATTTGCCGTTAGGGTCTTGTTCGTGACCAGCTTGGCCACGCTCAGAAAAAGCCTGCTGCCAATATTGTTCGCCAATGCTGAATACGCCACTGGGCATCTCGTGATGGTCTTTGAATTCGGAAATTATATTATCAATTGCCTTCTGCGCAGCGGCTTCTTTGTTATAAGCAATATCTATCCTCGCAAGGCCGACCTTTGCCCACAATAATATCTTGTTACCGGGCCATTTATCGATTATGTCATTGTAAATAGCAGAAGCTACTTCATATTTGCCGGCGCAGCGATATTCGTCGGCGATAAGGTTTTCAACCTCAGGCAGCCGGTTATCACCGGCATAATCAGTTAGTATTTGCTCCTTAAGCGAGTCGCCGGTCTGGAAATCAGAAACTCGGATACTTGAAACCGCAAGACCCATCTTCGTCCATATAGACTCGTTTGCAGAAATGCCTTTTGCAGCCAGTGCATACATCTGTCGGGCCTTTTCACTACTGATGTTTCTCCAGCGGAGATTGTCGCCGATGGCGTTTAGAGCTTGGTAAAACTGCGGATGGTTTGAGTAGTTTGCGCTGAGCTTTTCAAAGGCTGCGGATGATGGCCTTTTTCCTTAACAGCAGGGTCAAGATAATAATCGCAGTTTCGCACAACTCACCCATTGTTGTGTAGTTGGCTCTTTCTGGGTTTGACTCTGCTTATTCTCTGTCACGGTAAATGGCTTGGAAGTATCTTCAAAAGGAAATAGCATCTACTCCAAGCTTTGACCCTACTTACCACAAAAAAGAACCGGGATATTCGTAATGCCGGCATCACGTAGAAGATGGGCCAAATAACCCATTGAAAGGACAAAAGGGTCACGAGGGTGATCCAGAATTCGAACATTTTCCTCATCTAATGGCCATAATACGATGTAGTGACCAAGTGGTGGTCCCCAGGTGTCTTGAAGTGTTTGTAGAGGTAAGATTAACAACACGCTTGGAACGTGAATAGTAGTCAACTCATCGACACTTAGTCGTCGAGCTTCAACCTCGAAGCCCAAAGACAAAAGCGCTTTCTTAAATTCCAGCATACTATTTCCCTGGTGGCTGGGAGGTAATAGCTCCATACATAATTGTTGCGAAACTGGAATGTTTGACTCAGTACACAAGGCATATAGGCTGTCAGCCGCGCAACGACGTAATCCCTCATGGGGATGAAATACTGTCTGAGACAATTTGCCAGAATTGGCCTGTCTGTCCAATTTTAATGAACGGCAGCCCTGAACACATATAATTGTGATTATTATTATAATTGTAATGGCTGTTTTGAGCACCAGTTTATAGGTCAAAGCTTAAAATTTCTATATGGTCGGCATATCCGCGTAAACCAGAAATTTCTATAGTCAAAATTATCGTAGTCTAATCTTTGGTTATATATGTAATTTTGAGAATATCATCAATAACACGCGTATTTGGTGGAAATTTGAACTCAAAAAATTTGTCAGGTAAAGGGTCAATTGAAATTTTTGAAATATTATAAATTTGAAGCATTGGTGGCTTAGGAGTACCAGGAGGATCAGCAGGAGAACGAATTATCTT
The DNA here is from genome assembly GCA_964631175.1 of uncultured Pirellulales bacterium. GTDB lineage: Bacteria > Planctomycetota > Phycisphaerae > Sedimentisphaerales > Anaerobacaceae > CAZVWH01. The sequence continues at coordinate 5,314 of CAZVWH010000034.1, forward strand.
TGGATACCACATCCCATTTGGTAATTGAACAAGGTCACAAAGCTCGGTTTCCCAACTCAATTCCCCACCGCTTCGCAGACGTTGAATCTTCAAAGGAAGAAAGTTGCGCTCTGGACTGATCCACAATTTCATAGTCTGGCTTTCGCCCTTATTCGGGCTCGTCCCCAATGTGCCTGCTATCTTAACAGTAGGTATACCATTTAGCGCTTCGTTTTGACTTTCAACGTAGAATTTGTCCCTTTGCTGTTTAAGAAATCGTCCAAGCTGTCTGCCAGCGTAGTAACATACCGTAGTATGGGGATCTCCCATAAAGTCGGGGAAAGCCTGCTTTTCATAACCAGGCAAGATATACCCCTTCATCGGTTCCAACGACTTACCTGATTCGTTTTTGCGGTAGAGTATTCTCGTAGCTTGACCATCGAAGCTTGCGAGGGTATCCTCATGTGGATCCGTGCGTTCTTGGTTGACATCCACCACATAATAGACTTTGCGATGAAGATAGCGTAACCTTTGGGTTTTGCTTGTAGTTTTCTTTTCAGCATATATACCCTCGGTAACAAGCATAGGGCCCTTCGGCTTATTCCACGCCCTATGGATGAGAACATATTCCAATCGTAAGTTTGTAAATTGGGCTTCTGTAGCTATTAATCCATCTGCTATGCTATCCACTGCATGGGAGATGTCAGTGGTCGACGCACTACCCCAAGAGGTACATAAAATAGATAGGACAAACACCACGATCAGGATCCAACACTTTGTTTCTTGGCATAGCATTTTGCTCTGCTGATAACAAATATTCAAAAAGCTTTTTACATTTTTCATTGCTATATCTCCGAAAAAAGAAGTAAACAGTCATCTATCCAATTTAATTAAGCCCCTTCGATATCTCTTTCTCTCAACAGCCCTTAGAAACATCATTGAGAAATAACTTTTATCATTCAGGTTCAGGATGTTCGTCACACCAGTCATAATCGTACATATCGTAGCAATTCGGATAAGGGGGGCCTGATTCCCAATATTCTGGAATACATACTTGCATACTACAAAAACCATAAACATCTGGTATATCAGGTACTGGTACCCACGGGGCATTTGGGCAACCTCTGGAACCATCTTTACAACCATCTAAGTCAGGCCACCATGAATAGTCACTAAAGCAACGCGCACCAATTCTGTAATTACAAAAGCGGCACTTATCCCACGCTCCACCACACTCAGTGTGCTGGGGGCAATTATTACCACTCACTCCACAATAGGGGTTATAAAACCAATTCCAACCACCATATAGTGTTGCCAGCTCCCAATCTGAGAGAGGTTCAGCCGCTATCACTTCTATTGAAGGAACCGACAGCGCAATTATTAGAACTCCTAATATAAAACTCATCGTAATTACTGACGCCTTTTTAAACAACATTTTTTATCTCCTTTATCAATTTTCTAGATCGCCATTATCTGGGTACGGGATCCCACCTTTGTAGTTCCGTCACACGATTCTCTATCATGAATTTAGCCTCCCATGCATATTCATAGTCAGGACAATTATCAACTATCGCTTTATAGAGCTCTACAGCCTTTATATATTCACCCAATTGGTCATAGCAGATAGCCGAAAAAAAGTAAACTTGTGCTATAGTAACAGAGGCTGGCGATTGTTTTCGCATTCTTTCCCCCAGAGCTATTACCTTTGCGAAACACCGTTTGGATTCGGCGTCTTGACCCACATTTTCATATTGAAAAGCCTTCTTGTAATATATCTCTGCTAACGACCATAATACCTTAGGCAAGTCAGCATGGTCGTCAAAATCCTTGATTAAACTATCAATTGCCATCTTTGCAGCAGCTTCGTTGCCACGGGCGATGTCTAACTTTATCAAACCTGCTTTCGCCCACAATACCTGCTCATTCCCAAGCCAATTGTCGAGAACATATTGATAGAACCGCTCAGCTTTATCGAGGTTTTCCGCTCTAACGTACATATCTGCCACCCGGCAAATCTCCGTCGCCAAGGTCGGCTGAGCAAAAAATACGGTCAAAAACGTGTTATAGGCGGTATCGGTGGCGGTGAAATCACCGGTACGAATGTGATATTTAACAATCTCCACCTGTGACCACATCACGTACACATCGTCATAGTCAGGGAAGGTATCGACATTGTATTGATGAAGCTGAACGGCACGGGCTTCTTTTCCTGCTCTGTTAAACTCCATTGCGGCCTGGTAAATCTCTTTTGGTAAAGTCGGCTGGTCAGAGAAAACTGTAAGAAGCTTATCGACGGCCGCATCGGCAGCAGCATCCTCTTTGTTGCGGATATGATGGTAAATAATCTCTACCTGTGACCACATCGCGTACTTATCTTCAGGGAAGTTTTCAACATTGTATTTATGAATCTGGTAGGCCCTTTCGTGTTTTTTTGCCTGGCTATACTGCCTTGCTATCCGCCATAGCGCTGCAGCTATATCCTTATGCTTGGAAAAGTCTTTGAGCAATCTATCTAAACCGGCTTGGGCCTGAGTATCTTTGCTCCAGTTGACATACAAGCAGGTAAGCTTTTCCTTTGCTTGAAAGGCATAATCGGTTCCGGGGTGGTCTGTGACGATTTTTTTATAAATTGTCTCAGCCTGCTCGTATTTGCCTCTTTCGAGTAAAGTTCCTGCCTGGTCAAATTGAGCCTGGATATTGGCATAAGATGTGTTAGCAAGTTGAATAATAAGGATAGCACTTATAATTCGCGCAAATCTTGTAATTTGGGCACACATAACTAATCTCCCGATCTCTCGACTATGCTCGAGACAAGATTATTAAAATTTAGGTTGCTTTTCGATGCTTTGCCAGCCGTTCATCTGGGAGTAAATCGGGTCGCTTAGCCGGTTTTTGTATCTCCGCTTTTCTCGTTGATTGTCAAGTTGCACTAAAATAAACTTAACAAACTGACAACTAAGCCTCTCCGATAGAATTGTCAAGAAAATTCTTGAAAATACTGGAATACCATTACGCCGCTACGGCATTTCTCACATCAAAAAAAGAGTTGCATTTATACAGCAGCAAAGGTATAATTTCAATGTCAGCGCTGTGTTTTCAGCCCAAAAAACAGCCCTGAGTAATAATAGCAGGATAAAAATATAGGAGATGATTGATTATGGCTGGCATGTTTTATTCGTTGGAGGAAGCAGCCGCGAAGCTCAACAAGACAGAGCAGGAAGTAAAAGAGCTGGCTAAGGAGGGCAAGCTGCGCGAGTTTCGTGACGGCTCCAATTTATTATTTAAGATTGACGAAGTAGAAGCTCTAATGGCTGACACAAGTGTCCCGGCGCCTACGGAAGCATCGTTACCGTTAGAAAAGCCCGCAGACTCTGTGGAAGTGATGGAACCCGAACCGATATCTGAAGAAGAAGTGGCAAAAGCAACCGAACCAGAGGCGACAGAAGCGCCCGAATCAAAGCCAGCAGAAACACTGGAATCAGAAACAGCAGAAGCCCCAGAGCAGCCGATCGAGCCCGAAGAGCAAGCAGAAGAAGAAAAATCAGCAGCAGAGGAAGAAGAAGAGATTTCGTTAGCTGGTGGCGAATCTAGTGCCGCGGCTGTAGAGAGCGATTTGACCGCTGCCGACACTGCTCTAACCAGCGAAGGGATCAGTGTCCTCGGCGAAACGGACCGCGATTATCAGCTTACAGACGATACTATGTCAGAGACAACGATCTCACCAGGTACGACCGGTACAGCGGGCATGACAGGTACAACGGGTGAGGCTTCATTGGAGGAGATTGAAGAAGACGTAAGTCTGGATTCTTTCGGCAGCGGCTCAGGCTTGTTGGACCTTTCACTGCAGGCTGATGATACCTCATTAGGCGGCATTCTTGATGAAATTTACACAGCCGAAGGCGGCGAGGAAGGTCAGGAGCCGTCAGCCGAGCCCACCTCAGCAGTAGAAATGGTAGCAGAGGCGGAGTCTGCCGCAGGTGGAATTTCGGAAGAGGAATTAGCTGCGCCTCCTATTAGTGCCGCTCCGGAGGTGTCCCCAATAGCTCAACCATATATCGAAGCAGCACCGGATGCCCTGGGCAACTCACTTGGCGTTATGCTGTTCTTGCCGTTGTTGGCTCTTATTTATGCAGGAATAATAGCTATCGCAGGTCTCAAAGGCGTTAAGCCCGCGATTCTGGGCAAGATACAAATGCCCTACATAGGGTTGTACATTATAGCTGGACTTTCGGTGGCGGCACTTTTGACCTTCGGCGTCAGCTTTATGCTCAGCGGCGGCCTCGGCTCAGCGGGTGCAAAGAAGGAAAAAAAGCCGAAAAAGCCAAAAAAACAGAAGCCTAAGAAAGAGAAAAAGGCCAAGAAGGCAGCTAAGGAATAATAATCGCAACTTAATCCCCGGCTGAACAACTTATAGTCGGTTTTCCCATCTCGGCAGGCAGGATAGATAAATTGTTGCGCAAACCATTCTTAAAATAGGAAAGTTAAGCCTGTTAGAGAGGCCTTCCCCAATCCTACACTTTATGGCCCTTCAGTGGTGGGTTTTCATACGTGTTTGGACATTTAGTTTATGAGACATTTTTGGGAAAAAGTTATAAGTGCATTAGCTATAAGAGCTTAAGAGTAAAATGTAAAAGTGTCAAAAATGAGCTAAAATCAGCGAAAATTTACAAAAACGAACCACTTTTGATCAAAAATTATCAACTTTTGATCACTTTTTAGCGCGTCTACAATTTTGTATTTGACTTGTCCGAAAAAATTTTCTTTCTGGCACACAAATTGCTATGCGTCAATGCTTGATCCTGGATTCTTGATGTCGAAGCGCAGCGGAGATCCGCCTGTGGCGGGCTCAAAATAAGAAGGCAGAATACAGATGACGGAAGCTTGCCCTGCGAAGCCCCATCGTTTGGGGCGAAGTGGGGACAGAAAGCAGAAGACAGAAGACAGGAGACAGAAGACTTTCAATCTTTAGCCGGCACGCATGACGTGCCGGTTTTCATGCGGAAAAATACCAAATTTCAAGTAAAAAATACCAGTTATAATATGCTTCATTCCAGCCGATAAATGATATTGTGGATGGGAAAATCTATGCAAACAATAGAATTGGCAGCAATTCAGTATATGGCTTTTGCTGCTTTATTTTAGACTTCGCTAACTAGAGGGATTAGATCATGTTTGAAATGTTTGAAAAGGTTAATTTATTCTTCGAAAAAATTAAGAGTGCAACATTTTTAGACCGTGTCTTGCCCTGGAGATGGAGATCTATCAGAACCTTGAGCTATGATGCCTATTCTGAATATCAACAGTTGGTGAAATCGCTCGCTCAGAAGGACAAATGGCTTGAGGATGTAAGAACTACCGCAGCTACCCTTCGGCAAGAAAATGAGCAACTCAAATCGAACAATGCGAAGGTCGACAAAGATCTAAGTGTGAAGCTGGAACAGATCTCTGGTCTGCAGGTAAAAATAGAGAATCTGTCGAAGGATGCTTCCGATCTAAGAGAACAGGTCGCGACACTCAAAGGTTCAGAGGCCAATATGCTCAAACAATATCAGGACAAGATCGCTACTCTGGATTCAGTACAGAAGCGAGTCGAGAATGAGAGGGAACAGGAAAAGAATGAAAAACACCGCGCTGAGATACAGAGAATTACATCATTGAGGGAAAACTGGTCAAAACATCAGGATGTCGTTAAAGAGACCATAAAGGGTATTTGTCAGAAACATGTTATAGAATATATAGAAAAGGTACCTTTCAAAGGAAGTCCAGACAATACGATAAAAATATGCGATGAGTATGTAGTTTTCGACGCAAAAAGCCCTGGAACCGAAGATTTAGCGAACTTTTACAAATACATACGGACTCAAGCGGATGGTGTAAAAAAATACGCTAAAGAGGAAAACGTAAAAAAGGAGATATTCCTAGTCGTTCCGTACAACACCATTGATGTCATTGAACAGCGGTCCTTTAACATGGGTGACTATAATGTCTACGTTGTTACAGTTGATGTGTTAGAGCCATTAATCCTTGCTTTGAGAAAGATTGAAGACTACGAGTTTGCCAAAGAATTGACGCCTGATGAGCGAGAGAGTATCTGCAGGGTAATTGGGAAGTTCGCACATACAGCAAAACGCAGGATTCAAATTGACCACTTTTTTGCACGCCAGTTTTTGGATGTTTTGACAAAGTGCGAAAGCGATATTCCGAGCGATTTACTACAAAAAGCGGTGGAGTTTGAAAAGGCAGAGAAACTTAATCCACCTCAGGAGAAGAGGGCAAAGCAACTTCCAAGTAAAGATCTTGTTACGGACACAGCAAGAATACGTCGAGAGGCAGAGGCTAAAGAAGTAGTTTTCCCCGAATCGATTCAAGAAGATATAAAAGCGCTTCCTCTTTATGAGGAAGATCAGTCAGGACAATCCAATCAATTGACAAATATTGAAGAACAAAAGGACTGAAATATTAATGGATAGAGACATTGCGATGAAAGCAGTGACAATCTATAATAACTGTATTATTTGGAGGTGATATGCCTAGAATAGGTGACATAGAAGACAAGGGAAAGCAGGAATTAGACATAAGTAATTTGCCATGGCTTAAGAAAGGAATCGGAACTGGTCTGATAAAGGGTGGAATTTACCTTGTGGCAGGTGAACCAGGTATTGGCAAAACAACATTGACCGTACAAATACTTGGCGCCCTTAGCAAAAAGGGTATAAGGGTCTTATACATTCCCACGGAACAGGGACTTAGCGATATCAAACGTGTGGTGAATAGAATATATCGAGTAGATGCAAAGGGTGCGGAATCACCAATTAGCGAGAATTTGTACATTGATACCATAAATGATCTTTCAATGCTGCCATGGTTTTTGAACCATCGAGTTTTGCCTCCTGAGAGTGAATACCATGGTTGTGAAATTATTGCCATAGACTCCCTTCAAGGAGGAGGATTATCAATAGGGACAGGGGAAAAATATAAGGCCCTTCTTGAATTTGCTGATACTGCCAAAGGGACTGGGATTACAACTTTGTTTGTCAACCATGTGACAAAAAGCGGGGGAATTGCAGGACCAAAAGCGCTTGAGCATGCTGTGGATTGCATAATTTATATTCGGCGAGCGCTTCGCTTAAGGCCTCTTTTTGTCCCGAAGAATAGGTTCGGTGCTGCAATGCTCGATCCTCTTGTTTTGATTATGGACGAATATGGTCTCAAAGAATCCCCTCATATAACGGCTGAGGCAAGTACAATATTAGGATACAGCGGCATCGGCGGCGAATTTGCTGAGGCACAGGCGGCTGTATCTATACCACGTTACGGTTCGCGCCCTGGGTTGAGTGCACCATTTCTGCCGGGTAAGAAGATTCAACAGCTATTGAAGGTTTTAGGTACTGTTAAAGATATAGATGTGGTTGACCTTTCTTACGATGTAAGCTGTTACATTCCCGGGCGACATGGATATGCGTCGGTCCTTGATCTTCCGATTATTGTAGCCCTTCTTAGTTCATACCTTCACCAACATGTGGATGATAAAACTCTTTTTGTAGGTGAAGTTGACCTGACAAAGCAAATTCGAGCGCCCGAAAGGACATACTTAGCGGGATTGGCGGAAGCTCTTGTTGAGTCGCAACAGAAAAGGATACAAAGTGTCTATTTATCTGATAGATCAAGCGATGAATTCAGGCACATGCAACCAGTGGAAGGCGAACCAAAAATTGGTGATATTGTAGAGGTTCAGGGTGTAGCGGACTTGGATTCCCTTCTTCGCATTATTTGGCCTTCTTTGATCGGCGATGGGCACTGAGGTTCGAAAGGAGGTATTGGTATGCCACCTCGATCTATACCTCGGCGAGTAGAAGATATTATTTTCTACTATTACGCTAAGTTAATTATTTCACCTTCAGCGGGCTTTAAAGGAAATTACGGGTTTATTATTGATGCATACAAACGCCTGAAATCTGGTGAGATTCGAATATCAGATTATGAGCGTGAACTCTTACATCTCGCTGGTATGCCAGATGTATGTGCTTTCTGCGGTTCTAAGTGCGATAGACCTCGAACGACACATATAATGCCTAGGTCTTTTAGTGTCCAACCAGGGATGCACAATATCGTTTACGCTTGTGAAGCTTGTGCTGTGTCCAAGGGTGAAAGAGACCTTGTAGAATGGTGGTGCAGAGATTTGAATAAAGCGCGAGATGAACTTCCACGCGTTCCTTTAGCAATATATTTAAAAATTGCATACGATCTTCATAAGATAAATTTTAGTTTAAAAAAGAGCTGCCAGGGCTTGGAGGAACTAATGATTTTGTTGCGGTAGAAAACCTTGATAGATGGCAACCCGTGAAGATTGGCAATTCGTTGAGTCAGAAAAGCGGTGCATATATTGCGGCAGCGAAAATGACCTGCACAGAGAGCATATAGTACCAAAGTCTTTAATGATTCGGCTTGCCCCTGCATCTTCCGACGCAAGACGGGGCAGCGGGCCGGAGTGCTTGACCTGCATTATGAAAGTTCGTTGTTCATCGATGAACTATGAACTGATAACCACGAACAAAAAGGGCATGTAATAGATGCAATTATTTAAAATGGACGAAGGGGTTTTATGAGGGCGAAACTCCGTCCGAGGCCAGATTCCTCGACGGAGTCTATCCTGAGCGGAGCCGAACGGGCTCGGAATGACAAGCGTGAGAGGAAGTTCTACGACTTGGTCCCGACTTTATTGGAAAAGAAATACCTCAAGACAATCATCAATTGCCATAAATGCGCCAAGACATTGAATAATGGCGATTTAGACAACGATGGAGAAATCACAGTCCTCGATATTGATTTTATCCTTCACTAAACCTGAAGCGGAGATTGCCATGTCGGCCCCCGTGCTTTCTTGCGAAAGCAAAAACGGGGTCCTCCTCGCAATGACATCAGGACCTAATTATGTCGGTGATTTTCATTAGGCGGGAAATGTTATCACCTTCGGTATTTATTGTTCAACATTCAAGCGATTTGTTGTAGCATTTCGTTTTTATCAAAGACGTCATATATTCCTTTTGAAGATACAGAATCGATGTGTCACGTACGTAAAGCGCGTACGCGCTTTACGTATGAGTTTTTCCTCGTTATAGATTGTTAAGGCCAAATAAAAGAACTAACAAGGAGGAAATCACAGTTCTCGATATTGATTTTATCCTTCACCACATTAGAAGCGGAGATTGCCACGTCGGCCAATAAAAGGCCCGCTCACAATGACCCTCCGCCGCACTACGTGCTTCGGAGGGCAGGCAAACAGCGGGCATCGCATAGAGGATCATATCAGTGATACCACTGATATGGTCTAAAGGCAGGGAAAAGGCCAATCGCACCCGTTATTCTATAGTTGATTACTTCTTGGCATACTTAATATTTAATTGGTAAAAATCGCTTTTAATGTTCACATATCGTACGTAAAGCGCGTACGCGCTTTACGTATGAGCCTTTTCTTGCGATTGATTGTGACGGTAAAAAGCGGATTTAACTCATAAGTGCAACAAGTAGCGAAAAAACACCAAATTGGATAACCTGCTGTGTATCTTCATTTGTTCGGCTACTAAAAAAACACATATATCGAAAAATCCCTTAAAAGATTTGTGAATTTTTTTCCTTTGGGTACGTCACAAAGACACGAAAAAGAACCCCCACATTAAGAAAATTTTTGTTGAAGATGCTGTTTTTACGATACCCTGCCGAGCTTTGCTATATGTCTCCATCCCCTTAAAAATGCAGCGAATTTTTTTTGTAAAATGGGCAAAATCTTAAAATTACAAAGCTTGACTTTTGCGTACCTATAAAATAACATTTTAGCTACTGAAAATATGTTGGATTTGACGATTATAAAAATGACAGATGGCTTGCACTTAAATACAGGAGAATCTAAATGAAGCAAATTAAGGTTCTGTTAAACGAAAGTGATATTCCTCGGCGAGGGCATAACCCAGCAGCGGATTTACATAGGCCAAGGCTTCGTTCGCCTTGAAAAACTCCTCATGGCTTAACATCAGCCATTTTGAATAACCAATTAACTTAAGGAGAGTAGAATGGATAAAAGAACAAAATTTACCCTTGATGAAAATGAAATACCTAATCAATGGTATAACATCCTGGCAGATTTGCCTGAGCCTCTGCCGCCAATTTTGCACCCGGGTACGGGCAAGCCAGTAACCCCCGATGATTTGGCCCCACTATTTCCTATGGAACTAATCAAACAAGAGGTGAGTGCCGAGCGATGGATTGACATCCCTGAAGAAGTACGGGATATTTATCGGTTATGGAGACCGACCACCTTGTTTCGGGCGCACAGATTGGAGAAATTTTTAGATACGCCGGCCAGGATTTTCTACAAGTATGAGGGCACAAGCCCTCCTGGAAGTCACAAGCCAAATACTGCTGTGGCTCAAGTCTATTACAACAAAATGGAGGGCATCAAGCGCATCGCCACTGAGACTGGAGCCGGACAGTGGGGCAGTGCTTTGTCTTTCGGTGGCGCTTGCTTTGGCGTTGAGATTAAAGTCTATATGGTCAGAATTAGCTATAACCAGAAGCCATACCGACGTATAATGATGCAGACGTGGGGCGCCAACTGCGTTCCCAGCCCCAGCTCTGACACAAAGGCAGGACGAGATATGCTGGCAAAAGACCCCGATTGTCCCGGCAGCCTGGGCCTTGCCATCAGTGAGGCGGTAGAGGACGCCGCTTCCCGTGATGACACCCATTATTCCCTGGGCAGCGTGCTTAATCACGTGCTGCTTCATCAAACCGTTAACGGATTAGAGGCAAAAAAGTTAATGGAGAAGGCAGATGCCTATCCCGATATTATTGTGGGCTGTATTGGTGGTGGTTCAAACTTCGCAGGCCTGTTTTTGCCCTTCGTCAAGGATAAAATTGATGGCACAAAACCAGATCTGCGCATCATCAATGTGGAGCCGGAAAGCTGTCCTACCGTGACCAAAGGTCCATACACCTACGACTTTGGCGATGAAGCCAAGCTTACTCCATTGATCAAGATGTACACCCTCGGGCACGGCTTTATTCCCCCGCCGGTCCACGCCGGAGGGCTGCGCTATCATGGGATGGCACCTATCATATGTCACCTGCATAGATTAGGACTTGTTGAAGCAAGAGCCGAGCATCAGATTTCTACTTTCAAAGCAGGGGTAACGTTCGCTCGCACTGAGGGTATTATCAGCGCACCTGAGACGAACCATTGTATTAAGGCAGCTATCGATGAAGCCCTCAAGTGCAAGGAATCCGGTGAAGCAAAAACGATACTCATTGCCCATAGCGGACATGGACATGTTGATATGGCGGCTTATGACGCCTACTTTAGCGGTAAACTTAAGGATTACCAATATCCCGAGGAGAAGATAAATGAGGCATTGGCTGAACTGCCCAAAGTGCCCACTGAATAAAGAAAAACTGGCATAAGACTATTGCTTCTTACTGTGAACATTGTATACTCATGCTAAATAACTGAAGAGGCTTTTAAAAAAATTGTGTTTTTTGAAAGGAGACAATTATGAAGAAAGGAACTCTGGTAAGTGTTGTAATTTTGTTGGCTGCGGTGAGCCTGGGATATGCTCAAGAGCGTGAGCTGCATGGCTCAGTTGGCGCGACATATTCAAGTAAATATATCTGGCGCGGCTTTGATATTTATGATGACAAGAGTGCGATTCATCCGTTTGTTGATCTGGATCTGTTCGGAACTGGTTTTGGATTCAACGCCGTAGCACATAGAGCAAATTCAAGTGCATATGAAGACAGCGAACGCTGGGACTACTCGGTGTATTACCTCGGCAGTCTCTTTCAAGACGAATCTTACGCGACAAATTATAAACTCGATTATGTTTACTACAACTATCCGGATTCGAGCAGCCATACGAAAAACAGCACAGACCTCCAGGAAATTAATGCAATCTTTTCCTGGCCAAATATTTTTCCCGTGAAAGGTTTAGTCCCCTCATACGTCTTAGTCAAGCTCTGGCCGTCCAATAGTGATACTGTAGTTGGGGCAAGATCTCCAAGCGGGGGAACAGCTTCCGGCTGGGCACATATTTTCATGCTTGATTATGCACTACCGATCATTGATCCTGTGACCAATATGGAAAGAACTCTGAACTTACACTCAGAACTAATTTATAACGACGGCGTTGGTCCCAATGGAGCGAATGTAGATCATGACTGGTCGAACGCCGTATTTGGAATCTCAACAAATTTTGACTTAGCTGAAAGTCTCGTCTTTACACCTGGTATTTACCATCAGATAACAATGGATGATTCAGTAAATGATGACAAGGACGAAACGTGGGTTAGCTTGAGTATGAAGTACAAATTCTGAAACGATTCACAATCTATTGTGTTACATCTGAGGAACGGCTGGTTACAAAAACCAGCCGTTTCATTTTTATATGAATCATTGGACATAATCCAACCGCTAAATTAAACAACGAAAATGCTAACACTAATCAACACAAATAGGATGGCTCCCGTCATTGGTCCGATAGGCTTGGATTATATTGCTGCTTCAGTCCAACAGGCCGACATAAATGTAGAGGTTCTTGACCTTGGTTTGACTGACGAGCCGGCTAAGACGATAAAAGAGCACCTCTACGCCCGGAGCCCCGAACTGGTAGGGATTTCATTTCGAAATTCTGACGATTGTTTTTGGCCCAGTGCCGACTGGTTTGTTCCAGGATTGAAAGATACCATTCAGACTATTCGAGGTATGACCGACGCCCCAATCGTAATTGGTGGCGTCGGATTTTCGATATTTGCCAGGCCAATTTTTAAATATACCGATGTTGATTTCGGCATACACGGCGATGGAGAAACGGCAGTGATCGAACTAATTCGTCAGCTACGGAGCAGAAGAAAATTCAAAAATGTCCCCGGTCTTATATGGAAAGAAAATAACACAATTCATAGTAATCCACCATCCTGGCCGGATTCGATTTCGCTAAGTACAGATCGCAATCTTATTGACAATCCAAGTTATTTCAAGCGGGGTGGACAATGCGGACTGGAAACCAAACGCGGCTGTAATCGTAGCTGCATATACTGTGCTGATCCGTTAGCTAAAGGCGGCAGGCTTAGACTACGAAACCCCTCTGAAGTTGCCGATGAGGTTCGGTCTTTGTTACAACAGGGAATAGACGTATTACACCTATGTGACTCTGAGTTTAATGTGCCCAGAAGCCATGCCTATGCAGTCTGTGAGGAATTCAACAGACGTTCACTTGGAAACAAGATTCGCTGGTACGCGTATTTGTCACCAACACCGTTTGATGCGGACTTAGCCAAAGCGATGGCTCAAGCCGGTTGTGTCGGAATTGACTTTACGGGAGATTCAGGCTGTGAGTCGATGCTGCGGACTTATTGTCAGCGGCACAGCAGAAATGACCTCGCCGCAGCGGTTAAGCTTTGCCGGTCAAATAACATCGCTGTTATGATAGACCTTTTATTAGGTGGCCCCGATGAAACACCACAGACACTGCGAGAAACGATAGATTTCATAAAAGAAATTGATCCCGATTGCGCCGGTGCTGCATTAGGTATAAGGATTTACCCAGGTACCGCTATGGAAAAAATAGTTACTGAGGAGCTGCGAAAAGGAAAAAAATCCGGTATCCACCGAAAATACGGTGGGCCTATAAACCTGCTCAAACCAACATTTTACATATCTGACGCCTTGGGCAGCCAGCCTGCTGAACTGGTAAAGGATTTGATCAATAAAGACCAAAGATTCTTCGAGCCTGCCAGCGAAAGCGAACAGAAAGCACCCGAAAAAAGCGAATCTGCCAGCTATAATTACAATGAGAATTTGCTATTGACCCAGGCGATTCAAAACGGTGCACGTGGGGCGTATTGGGACATCCTGCGAAAACTCCGCAAAAACTGAGCATATTTGCTGAAAAAACAGACCTGTCTAATAAATATCGGACATTTTCACCTGAAAAAGACAGTTTCCTAAAAGGCTTAAACAAGCATAACACAAAAACCGGCTTATCAGTATTGATACTTCCGATAATCGATTGTGTTACGCTTTAAATCTCCAGTGGCACATATATAAAGAGAGAAGTGTACATTTCCCGGAGCTATTCGTTTTCTCGCCCATGGAGGATGGTTTGCTAACAAAGGTAAAAATAGAGTAAATAGACTTGACATTATATGTTAAAATAGGCTATAATGGTGTATTGCTATGGGGAATTGTCTTATCACATCTACTTTGCAGAAAGGCCATAATAAAGCACTTTGGGTACTTTTATGGCGTTCGGTAGAATCCGTGATACAACGGATTCGAGTGTTGGTAGTTTTATTGCCATTGCTTGGCTATATGAAACACCTCTTGCAACCAAGGTGCGGCCGGTTCTATATCAAGTTTATTATCCCCGCAGTTCTTATAGGGCTTGCGGATATATCATTAGCCCGAAATACCAATTATAATAGACAAAGACCGCCCGTCAGGTACATAAATTCCACCGGTAGCAGATCAAACGTTTTAACTTCTATAAAGAATCCTTACAACGCCCAAGACTATATGTCAAGGTTAGCTGAAAAACTTCCACCGGAACAAAGAGATTTATTACTAAGGGGACAAGATCTTAACAAAGGCATTTCCATAGAACCTAAAAGAGCATGGTCCGCTACAGGAATGAGAGGTGAAGAACCACTATTCACCACCGAAGAAGCCTGGTCTTTAACAGAAGATTTAGACAAATACAGAGCTTATGCCGTTAAAGAAGGATCAAGAGAACCTCTAGAGAATCTTAAAAAAATGTTAGCCCATGCCGGCTTTTTCGTTGAAGACGGAATAAATATCTTCACTTTAGGCTACGGCTCAGATAGGGCAATACCATTTAGAGCAAATGATGGTAACAGCCCTTTGTGGCACGCAAAAACAGTGGCAGAACAAGGCAGACAAACCCTCGCCGAATTTACGGATGGAGTTTATTCTGTTATAGACCTTATGACTTTTGACAGTCTGGCTGATATTCAGAAGGAAATTTATAAAGATAATCACCCTGCAGTAAGACCTTTGGTCTTTACAGGCAGAACTATAGGAGGTACCTGGAAGACTACCGAAAGCATAGCCAATATGTTAACTTGGGGCTATTTTGATAATTTCAGCGGTTCAGCAGCTATGTGCGTCGGCGATATAGTCGAGAGCTTAAAACATGGCGGTCAAGCTGTTACTAACCTTCCGCGAGAGATTGTTTATCTGACCGTGGGTATGGATGAAGACGCGGATAAAACGCTGGACTGGATACTGATCGTTCCCTGGGAATTGGCAAGTAACATTATAGAAATGCAAGGCATCTCCAATATGCAAGATTATAAAACTGCTTTTAAGGATAAAGGTGTAGTAGGCTCTATATTAGAACTTACTGGCGCAACTGTTATTACATACCTAACGATAGATGAGCTTATCGATGACGATGACAATAATAAACACACAGAAGGGGGAGCATCAACAACCCCTCCAGGAGGTGGTGGTAGTGGAGGTAATGGAGGTAATGGAAGTAATGGAAGTAATGGAAGCGACGACTCAACCTATATTTTCTGGATGCCGTGGTAATCCGTTACTCATATAATTCCTTCAATCCCGTATAGCCGTCGAATCTACGAGTTATTTGCTGTTCCAATTGAGCTAAAACTATTTCTGCTGTGCTGAATACAGAAGCCTCAATTAAATGGCCTCCTATAGCATGATTTTCATCAGATACCAAGATATGAATATGAAGCGCAAATTCACCCTGGCATTTTGCAATCGTGCCTTGTGCGCAAACAATCTCCAGAGGGCCTTGCACGTCTTTAGTTTTAAACTTGCCCGGCAGCTCCTTTAAAAAACCCAGCTTGACATATCGGAGAGAACCTATAATACCTTTAACTACGGCAGAAGTTATCTGGTTTGATTCGCAGTACTGTCCTATGGAATGAACGAGCTCTTTGTCGGGCATTACACGAAATACAAATATCCGGTTTACATTCATATAATTTGCTCCTCTTGAACAGCAGGTTTCTCTTACAAAAATGACCAATTTTTTATGTTCTGCTTATCTTGTATGTTATTTTCCACAGTTTGTGCTGCCCAACAGTAGCTAAAGCACTGTCACCAAGCATATTGAAGATTTCGTTGAATAACTTTAGCTTTGGAATATATCCACACAGCATATTCTACCTCTTGCACTTTCAAATTTCGATAACACTACCAGCCTTTATTTCTGTAAACTGGCCTGGATATTTTTGTTTTATTTCATTGGAGTATTGCGTGCAGTGACAAGGCCCAATCAATTGAATACCTTCAAGCTCTTCTAATTTTGAAAATCCATGGAATCCACCAAGCACACCGTAAATTTCACCAAGCTGCCTGGCCGTCTGAAGTATTTTCTCCAAGCCTGGGTGGGCACAGCCGGTTATAACGACATTTCCTTTTCCAGTATTTACTACCAGAGACTGCTCCTTGATAAGTCCTCCAAGTGCACCGGTGGAATGAACTCCCGGCGATATCTCGGTCGGTTTGGAGAAAGATTTCGGATAAAAAACTTTAGCATTATTGTTTAATCTTAAAAATTCTTTTAGCCCGCCGGTATGATCCCAATGATTGTGTGAGATGACAACTTTATCTATAGTTTCAGGCACAATATTTAGCTGTTTCATGTTATATATCAGCTTTTTACCGCTATCGCCCGTATCAAATAGAAGTCTTTCTTTGCCTTCTATCAGGCAGGAGAAACCCCATCCCGATTTTAAGCCGGGATTTGCCTCATTGTCATATACAATTGTGATCTTCATTTTTTCTAAAGTTCAAAATGCAACCTTGATTAAGACTGTCATCATGGCTTATAGCGCCGCAATATTTCTCTTCGAAATAAAAATCTGAGTTTTCGATTTCTCTCCTCACGTCATTTGAACTCAACTTTGCGAACTCCTGTATGGGATCATCCTCCACGGTATGCTTGGGATAAACGGAAAGAAAACCATCTTGTTTCAAAACACGCTGAGCTTCCTGGTAGAGCTTTTTCCTGTCATGTTTTCCAAAATAATGAAGGACATCATAGAATAAAACTACATCAATTGATTCGCTTTCGAAATCCAGTGCTGTTTGACCCGAAGTTTTTATTATCTTTACGTTTTTTAAATTATTAGCTCCGGCTTTTTGTTGCAGCTTGTTTAGGGCTTGTTGTTCTTTGTCCACCGCATAAACTATACCTTTGCTTCCTACGACAAATGCCGCCGGAATGATGTAATGGCCCGCTTTACAGCCGAAATCAAGGACTAATTGTCCGGGCCGCAGCCCAACTTTTCTTAAAAATTTAACTCCATCTTCCTTTTCCCATGTTTCCATATCTTCAGTCATCTTTCACTTTTTGAAAATCGTGCTGATTATCAGGCGGACTGCCTTGCTTTCTTCGCATTTTCCAGTTTTTCCTCGAGATCCTCCAATTGCTGTATCATCAGCGGTTTCAGCGAATGGGCAGGTAAGTTACTTTTCAGCTCGGCGATCTCTCTTTCCAAATCTGAAATGGCACAATCTAAAAGAAGATTTTTTAATCTATCAAGCGTAATCTTATGGGGTCTAATTTCAATTCCCATCCAGTCAGAGAATTCAAGGATCCTCTCAGGATGCTCTTCGGAGTATTTCTCCCAGAAACCTATTCCATCTAACAAAACAGCCCCTCCCGTATGATGAGGGAAATTCTCATTGGCTTTGCCTTTATCCCAGTCCTGAAAGACACGGTTACGATAGATTATCCATCCTGGAGTAAGCCACCAGACCTTCTGTCCGCCGCTTATTTCTTCTCTTTGCCTTTCACTGGCTACCATATCTATACAGTGAGTTACATTTATTCTGGAAATTGAAATTCCAGTTCCCTGCTCTTGGATTATGGTATCTATCGTTCTGTAGGGATTATCAACATTGACGTAGCAGAATTTGCCGCCATAGACTATTATGATCTTCTTAGAGTGCTGCTTAGCGAGGTTTATTTTTTCTATCAACTGGCTTTCAAGCTCTTTAAGAACCTCGTGCCGGCCAGGTGTTGTATATACAATTTTCCTGGCGTCTAAAAAACCCTGCTTTCTTAAGTAATTTAACTCTGGGACAAGCGTCCCGCAAGAAACTACGACATAATCTTCAAAGGAAAAGTCTTCTGGCATTTCTTCTACTCGTATTTTCTTTCTCCAAATATCACCGTTCCGATTCTGACCATATTTGAACCTTCCTCTATTGCCACCCTGTATGAATTTGACATCCCCATGGAAAGATACTTCATATCCACATTTTGCAAATCAAGACCCTTGATTCTTTGAAATATCTTTCTTGTCCTTCTAAAATACGGTCTGGCATCTTCAGGATTCCCAAAGCGAGGCCCCATGGTCATAAAACCTTCAACTCGTAAGTGCTCAAGTTCGGACATGTCTCTAACCAGTTTTTCCATGTATTCGTCGAAAGGTTCATGTTCCGCTGGCTTTATGCCAGCTTTAGAAAATTCACTGCCTATATTTATTTCTATGTAAACCGGAACTATTTTCTTTCTCGCTCTTTCAACCCTTTTATCAATAGCTGTTGCTTTTTCCAGAGAGTCAACAGTTTGAATAACATCGAAGATTCTTAGTGCTTTATTTATTTTGTTCGGTTGCAAATGGCCTATCATGTGCCATCTAACTTTAGCTGCTTTTTTCCCAAAAGCACTATATATCTGCCAGGCTTCCTGAACGTAATTTTGGCCAATATCCGTAGCCCCAGCGTCAATAGCTTGTTCTATATCTTGGGCTGTTCTGGTTTTAGCGGCTAATACTATTGTGACGTTATCGGGGATTTCCTCCTTGATTCTTTTGTAGTTTTTCACAATACTCATATAACCGTTGGTAAACACAAAACGTCTTAGCTTAGAATTCCGCAATTATCGAAAGACCTGCATACACTTGTTGTCCGACTCTGACCTTAATCTTTAAGGCTTGTAGCTTGGGCAGTACTACATCTACCTGGGAGCCAAATGTAATCATCCCTATCCTTTGGCCCAAGGCCAGCTCGTCTCCTTCTTTCGAGTATGTCACAATGCGTCTGACTAACCGTGAGGCTATTTGAATCAAGCCTATTTTGAACCTGTCGCTCTCGACAACCTCCATCACCCTTTCATTTTTATATGGGGCTTCTTCTCTTTTCAAAGAAAGAAAATGCCCGTGGATATGTTTGAAATAGGTGAGCTTGCCCTTGATTGGCGTCCTCGTAACATGGACATCTAAATAAGTCATCAATATTCCAATTAAATAACCCTGCTCATCCTTCAAAATACCTGTTAAAGGTTCAGCGAGTCTTATTTTCTCTTTGCCCTTTGAAGAAAATGGAATTTCGCCTTTTTCTATAGACTTAATATATTTGATAACACCATCCGCGGGGGATAGGATTATATTTTCCCCCTCCGGCGGAACTCTATCCGGATCCCTATAAAATCGAACCAGTAATGCTGACACAGATATTAAGACAATCAAAATGAAGCAGCTTATTAATTTCAACGGCAGCGACATATAAAAATATCCTTCAGCGATATTTATGGCCAATCCGACAACCAGACCAATAATAAGGGCGCTGATTGAAACAACTTTAAGATTCAGCTCCCATTTATAGGCTATGGGAACCAAAATCAACTGACTCAAAACAAGACTGATAATTATATTTACCATATCACTCCTCCAAATCCTCGCTTATACAAAAATAAGAAGACCGGTAATTGGTAATTAAATTTACCATTCAACAATTTAACTAATTACCATCGCAGGGTTTTTTATCTCACAAGGTATCTGCCGTCCACAACAGGGCCTGTCACGACCACAAGCCGGAGCATTACTGTTAGCGTAATCAGTCGCATAGAAGCCTGAGCCTTTGAAAATTATGCCCCCTCCGCCGCTGATTAAACGCTGAACTCTGCCTCCGCACTTCGGACATTTATCCAAGGATTTGTCCTTCATGCTTTGGAACTTTTCAAATTTGTAGCCACAATCCATGCACTTATATTCGTACGTCGGCATAATCACTTCCTCTCTTCTCTGGACCCTTTTGTGCAACATCAATTTTCGTCTTTGGCTCAGGTTCGATTTCTAATTTATCCAGTGCCTGTTCCAAATCTTCTATAATTATCCTTGTTTTCTCAATTCCGGCAGAGAGACGAACGGTGTTAGGACTAACTCCGAAGGCGGTCCGACGTTCCGGCGGCATATAAAGCAGCGTTGTAAGGTACGGTATACAAATCAGTGATTCGGTTGCCCCTAAACTAACCGCATGATATATAACTTGAAGCTCGCTTATGAGCTTTTTGGCATCTTCCTGGTTTTTAGCCACGTCAAATGCCAGGACTCCGCCGAATCCATTACGCATTTGTTTAATAGCAATTGAGTGCCCGGGATCGGCCTTCAAGCCCGGATAGTAAACTCGAGAAACTTTTGGATGGCTGGATAAATACTTTGCTATGGCCATAGCATTCGCTGCCATCTTTTCCGCTCGAAGCTCGAAGGTTTTAAGGCCTCGTTCCAACAGCGATCCTGAATAAGCATCCAAAGTTGTCCCAATAGCCTGACGGGTAAACCATAGATTATCATAATGTTCCTTCGAGCCAGCTACAGCACCTGCCATAAGGTCGTTATGTCCACCTAATCCTTTTGTGGCACTATGTATAACTAAATCGGCACCAAGCAATAGCGGTTTCTGGTGATATGGAGTGGCAAAAGTATTATCAACTACTAAAAGAGCATGTACCTTATCAGCTTCCCTGCGCAAGGCAGCTATATCCAAAACTTTGCATAAAGGATTACTTGGACTTTCACAAAATATTATTTTTGTATTTGGTTTGATATGCTCATCGATTCTATGGCTCTCGCGAGCATCAAGCCATGTTATATCGATGCCGAACCGTTCCAAGAGAAGTGAAACCTTATAATGAGCACCATACACGTCATAAAATATTATCAGGTTATCACCTGTGCTAAGATATGTTAAATACACCATCGTGCATGCGGCCATCCCTGAAGTGCAAATAATGCAATCCTCAGCTTCCTCCAATGCAGCTATTTTCTTCTCTACTGCTCGGACTGTTGGGTTGTCATCTCTATGATAGGTATAGCCATCAATTTGGCCATCTGTAATCTGCCGCAGCACCTCGAAAGAACTGTATTCATAATTGATTGCGTTGACAATAGGTGTAACCATTGGTTTGTTACCGTACGGCGTTAGTGGATCATTACTCATATATGTTTACTCCTCTCTTCTTGAGTTTCGACTGAAAACATTACTTCGTCTCAAGTGGAGCAACTTCGATTTCCCGAGGCCGCGTCATTTTGCTCCGATCCTTAGGTCCGACTATCTTTTTCATCTTCTCCAATTCACCCAAGGTTTTAAAACGTTCATAAATCTTTATCCAGGCACAATCACGTTCAGGATCCACTTCACATTTTCCATCTTTACTTCCTCCGCACGGCCCATTTAGCAACCCTTTAGCACACTGAGTCAAAGGACAAATTCCGGCGAATTTACCAAGCTCGCATTCTCCACACTGTTGACATTTTTCTTTGAATAGAGTTGGGCCGCCTCCCATATGTCCTATTGGATTTGTCGCTGGATAAATGGGCTTTGTAATTTCAAACTCTTCCTCCAGAATTAACTCCCTCACAACTTGAAGTCCATCGCCACATGTCAACATCAGGATAGCATCAGATTCTTCAATTTCTTTTCGATATTCGTTTAAGCGAGCTTTACTCCAAGGAAGATAGCAGGTAAATTCCCCAAAAGGTGGGGCAATAGCTGCTAAAACCTGTTTTCCTCTTTTAGTAAGCGTTTTCGCCATTTCTTTTACTTCAGTCTCACCGCCGGTATGAAAAACTGTAGCACATCCCCCGCACCCAACGAGAACAACCTTTTCCTTACCTTCCAAGTACTCGAGAACTTCCTCTATCGGTTTTTGAGTTTGGCCAATCATTTTTATTTTGTCCTTTTTATTCCATTCTCACTTTCGTAAGCTATTTCACCCACAATAATGTCAGAGTTCATGAAGTCTATCTCTTTAATTCTTCCCTGCAAAATCTTACTTTCTCCCGCAAGGTTTTCTACCTCTATTTGGTCACCATCAACTTTAAGATAGGCAATCTCTTTTGTGATCAGCTTGCCCCCATTTCCACGTCGATAAATATTGGCTAAGCACATGTTTCTGTCCTTTGTTTTTGTTATATTGATTTAACTACCAATTTTCTTTTTTCAGATTCTATCCTGTCGGCAATTTCTTTAATTCCCTCAAGAGAAATCGTAAGCTCATTGCCGGAGAGACACGACATGA
>CAZVWH010000035.1:0-26876 GCA_964631175.1 uncultured Pirellulales bacterium
GCATTAACGCTACCATTTGCAGCAAGTAGCCCCTATCCAGCTAATAACGCCATAGGAGTCAGACAGACACCTACTCTTCGGTGGACCGCAGGTGATGGCGCTGTCCAGCATAATGTGTACTTCGGTACTGATGAGACGTCTGTGGATAGTGCTGATACAACAACTCCTGATATCTATCGCGGACAGCAGGACCTGGAAAATACCGAATATATCCCCGCCGAAGCTCCTCTTCAGTGGGGCCAGACTTACTACTGGCGAATTGATGAGGTCGAGGCTGATGGGACTATACGTAAAGGTAGTATCTGGAACTTTACGGTGGCTGATTATTTAATAGTGGAAGACTTTGAAGACTATAATGACACTACTAATAGGATATACGGCACATGGAAAGACTACTATGTGAACAATACCGGCATGACTGTGGGTCACTATGAGGCTCCGTATGCCGAGCGAAGTATTGTTCACAACGGCCGTCAAGCCATGTACATGCGTTACGACAATGATGGTACCGTGAATGAGGGAACCGGTCTTGAGCAGAGTGGTACACTCTTTTATTCAGAAACTGAACGACAGTGGACGGACCCACAAGATTGGACCAGAGAAGGCGTTGAGTCTTTAACGCTGTGGTTCAGGGGCATACCGGCGTTTTTTGGCAGCTTCACATTGGGTCCGCCAATTACGATGACTGCTGGCGGTGCAGATATCTGGGATACGGCTGACGAGTTCCACTTCGCCTATAAGCAACTCACCGGCGCAGGGAGCATAACAGCGCAGATAGTCAGTGTCAGCAACACAGACCCTTGGGCTAAGGCTGGAGTTATGATTCGCGAGTCGCTGCAGCCAGGCTCCGTAAACGCTATGGTGGTCGTCACGCCGGGTAGTGGAGTTTCCTTCCAGCGCCGTCTAACTACTAACGGCGAAAGCGAGTCAGATACAACAGTTGGCATCACCGCTCCACAGTGGGTGAAACTGACCCGTAGCGGCAATACATTAACTGCCGAATATTCAGCGGACGGAGCTAACTGGGAGACAATCAGTACGGCGACGGTTCCCATGCTTACGGATGTTTATATAGGCTTGTGCCTGACCAGCCATAACGTCGATGAAACGTGCACAGCCGATTTTTCTAATGTTACCACGACAGGCACGGTCACAGGCGATTGGCAGTCGCAGGATATCGGCATAGAAGGTAACGTTGCTGAGCAGTTATATGTAGCTTTAGAGGATAGCACCGGCAATAGTGCGGTTATTACACATCCGGATCCGAATGCATCAGCTACACCAAGCTGGGCAGAGTGGAATATTCCTTTTGCCGACTTTACCGGCGTGAATCCACAGGCTATCAAGAAGATGACCATTGGTGTCGGCGATAGAGCCAACACACAGCCCGGTGGTGCAGGTGATCTGTACATTGATGACATTGGGTTACATCTTCCGGAGCCGGCAGAATAGCGGTTGCAAACGAAGGCGAATTGGTTCAGGGCCTATACCGAGTGATTCGGTATAGGCCCTGTTTTTTGGAATTGTGTGCTTATTCCCGCTTTTATCTTTCCCAGTCTTTCAGGCTGAGCTTGTGTAGCATGTAGTATTGGGTTAAGGTTTTCCAGATTCAACAACTTGTAATCTCAGGAAATTTGAATTGCTTCACAGACTGTGCCGGTTATAATAGAAATTTCTAAAAAGTCTGATAAGACGCATTTATGGAACGTTTCTAATATTTGGATAAGGAGAATGATGTATGGCTAGACCTGTTACACTTTTTACCGGACAGTGGGCGGATTTGCCTCTGGAAGTGTTGGTGGAAAAAGCAGCCGGCTGGGGATACGACGGCTTGGAATTGGCCTGCTGGGGCGACCACTTCGAGGTAGATATTGCCCTTAAAGACGACAATTACTGCAAGGCAAAGCGGCAGCTTCTGAAAAAATATGGTCTAAAGGTGTTCGCCATCTCGACGCATCTGGTCGGCCAGTGTGTGTGTGACAAAATTGACGAGCGTCATAAGGCTATTTTGCCGGCGGATGTTTGGGGCGACGGCAGTGCCGAAGGTGTCCATAAGCGCGCTGCCAAAAAGGTTATCCAAACCGCTAAAGCGGCTAAGAAGCTCGGCGTAAAAGTTGTTAATGGCTTCACAGGCAGCTCCATCTGGCACTTGCTTTATGCTTTCCCACCGACTTCGCCAAAGATGATTCAGGCAGGTTTCGATGACTTCGCCAAGCGATGGATGCCAATTCTGGATGCGTTCAAGGCTGAAGGTGTTAAGTTTGCTCTGGAAGTGCACCCGACAGAGATTGCTTTTGACATCGCCTCGGCAAAGCGCGCCCTCGAAGCCGTCAAGGGTCATAAAGCCTTCGGCTTTAACTATGATCCGAGCCATCTTGGCTATCAGGGTGTGGACTATGTTAAGTTTATTCGCACTTTTCCTGATCGCATCTTCCATGCGCACATGAAGGATGCCTGGTGGGGTCACGGCGACGGCACGGTGGGTGTCTTTGGCGGCCATACAGAGTTCGCCGACCCACGTCGCTATTGGGATTTCCGCTCAATCGGCCACGGCGATATCAACTTCGAGGAAATCATCGTTGCCCTGAACGATATCGGCTATCAGGGACCGCTTTCTATCGAGTGGGAGGACAGCCGTATGGATCGTGAGCACGGTGCCAAAGAAGCCTGCGAGGCTATCAAGAAGGCAGACTTTAAGCCGTCACAGCTTGCATTCGATGCGGCATTTGAGAAAAAGGAGAAAAGTTAATTAGTTCATTAGTTGATTAGTTAATTGGTAACTTGTTTCGTCGAGTATATTTAATTCACTAATTCTCTAATTAACTAATCCGCTAAACATCTTTCAGGGAATTAAATAATGACCAGAGAAAAGCGTTTTAACCGGCGAGAGCTGCTCAAAGGGGCGGCTGGTACAGCGATTGGAGCAATCAGTTTTCCGTACATTGTGCAGTCAACAGCACTGGGTAAAGCCGGCAATACAGCTCCAAGCGAACGGATTACTATGGGTTGCATCGGCGTGGGTTGGCAGGGGGGTACCAACTTAGACCGTTTTTTACAGGAAAACGATTGTCAGGTCGTAGCTATCTGTGATATTGATAAGAACCATTTACAGGAAGCGGTCAATCGTGTAAACGAACATTATGGTAATCAGGATTGTGCCGCTTATAAAGATTTCCGCGAGCTTTTAGCTCGGGACGACATCGATACGGTTTCGCTGGGTTTGCCCGACCATTGGCACTCTATACCGGCTATAGAAGCTGCAAGGTCCGGCAAAGATATTTACGGTGAAAAGCCTCTTTCGCATACTCTTCGGCAAGGCCGTGCAATGTGTGATGCGGTAGCGCGTTACGGCAGAATATGGCAGACGGGTAGCTGGCAGCGGTCCGAGGCACACTTCCGGCGAGCGTGCGAGCTGGTGATAAACGGCCGAATCGGCAAGATTATCAAGGTCGAGGTAGGACTGCCTTCGGGTCATATGGATTTCGCCGGGACAAGGGGACAGGAACAGATTGAGCCGGCGCCTGCGGAGCTGGATTATGACTTCTGGCTTGGGCCGGCTCTTTATGAGCCTTACTGCACGGCGCGGGTCCACAAGAACTGGCGGTGGCATCTCGACTATGGCGGCGGACAACTGATGGACTGGATCGGACACCACGTGGACATCGCGCATTGGGGGCTTGGCTTTGATTATGCCGGCCCTTATGAAATAGAAGGCTCCGGTGAATTCCCCAAAGACGGTCTTTGGAATAGCCCGACGAGGTATCGTCTAACGGCGAAATATCCCAATGATATTACGATGATTATCGCCGGTGGACACTTTGACATCAGAAGCGGTACGAAGTGGATCGGCACAGACGGCTGGATATGGGTCAATCGAAACGACCAGTTACAGGCCGAGCCGATGGAGGTGCTCGATGAAAAAATTGGGCCTGATGAAATACATCTGTACAATTCACCCGGCCATTGGCGGAACTTTCTTGACTGTGTCAAGAGTCGCAACGCCACGGTAGCGCCATGTGAAGTTGCGCACCGCTCAGCCACGCCGGGCCACCTCGGCCAGATTGCTATGCTGCTTGGACGAAAGATACGTTTTAATCCTAAAACAGAAGAGGTTATCAACGACCCAACCGCTGCGAGTCTGCTCGGCAAGGCTATGCGAAGCCCTTGGCATCTATGAAAAGCTTATAGTTCGTTTATAAGGTTATATGAAGATGATAGCGAAAAAATGTAACATTAATCGACGTCGATTCTTGAAAAAGTCAGCGGGTGTCACTATAGGTGCGGTAGCATTTCCGTATATTGTCCCGGCTTCAGCGCTCGGAAACAACGCCAGTTTCGCGCCAAGCAATCGCATTACGATGGGCTGTATCGGAGTGGGCAGCCAGGGCACAAGCAATATGAAAGGATTCCTCGGCAAGAATGAAGTGCAGATTATTGCTGTTTGTGATGTAGATAAAAGGCATCTCAACTGGGCGAAGAGCAGAGTTGACAGTAGTTACAACAATAACGACTGCAAGGCATATATAGATTTTCGTGAGGTAATTTCGAGGGATGATATTGATGTTTTATCGCTGGCACTGCCGGATCACTGGCACAGCATTCCGGTTCTGATGGCTGCCCGAGCCGGAAAGGATATGTACGGCGAGAAACCTTTGGCACGAACGATTTACGAGGGCCAAATGATGGTCAAGGCCGTCCAGCGTTACGGCGTAATATGGCAGACGGGTAGCTGGCAGCGGTCGGTATATGATTTCCGTCGGGCAAGTGAGCTGGTTCGCAACGGTCGCATCGGCAAAGTGCATACGGTAGAGGTGGGACTACCCACCGGCAGAGGTGGGGGCAATCACCCGGTTCGGCCTGTGCCGGAGAATCTGGATTGGAACTTCTGGCTGGGTCCGGCTCCCTGGAAGCCTTATCAGCCATTCGGCCAAGACGGCCCTCACTGGAACTGGCGATGGATAATGGATTATTCTGGTGGACAGCTTACCGACTGGGCGGGCCATCATGTCGATATCGCCCACTGGGCCTTGGGCCTGGATTACACCGGCCCGGTTGAGATTGAAGGTAAAGGCGTCTATCCCAGAGATGGAACTTTCGATGTCCCGACGCAGTATAAGTTTACCTGTAAGTATGCCAATGGTCTGACATTGACTGTGGCCAACGACCTGCAGCAACCCATGGGTATGGGCACTGTCTGGTACGGTGAAAAAGGCTGGATCCACGTCAAACGTGGACTTCTTAAGGCCAGTGATGAGAAGATATTGAAAGAGGTGATTGGGCCTAATGAAGTCAAGTTATACAGGAGCGATGATCATCAGCAGAACTTTTTGGATTGTGTCAGGAGCCGTAAAGAGACTATTGCACCCATAGAGATAGCACATCGCTCGATAAGTGTGGGGCTTTTGGGTGAGATTGCCATGCTGCTGGGCAGAAAGCTTCGATGGGATCCGGATAAGGAGCAGTTTATTAACGACGACATAGCGAACCGAATGCTTGGACGGTCAATGCGAAGCCCATGGCATTTATAAAATTCGTTGTGCATACTGAAAGGAGCAAAGATGAATCTGAAGTTACGAGTTCATAAAACTTTATTTTTTATCGCTCTGTGTGTGTTGCTATTAGCGAACAATTTGCTTTACTCATCTGCCGTTGGCGGACCTAAGCCCAGCCAGGAGGAAATTGCGAAAATGGAAGAGGCCGTGCCCGATAAGCCCATAATTCAACCTGCCAAGCCGAGGAAACTGCTGGTCTTTAATCTCTGCAAGGGATACAGACATAGCTCTATTGCCTACTGGGACAAGGTGCTTCAGATTATGGCTCAAAAAACAGGGGCATTTAGTGTAGTGATAAGTTCCGATATGGATGTCTTCAAGGCCGAGAATCTCAAGGATTTTGACGCGGTATGTTTTAATAACACGACGGCTCTGCCGTTCAGTCCCGAGAAGACGCCTGATTTATGTAAATCACTAATGGATTTTATCAAAGGCGGCAAAGGCATTATTGGTATTCACGCGGCGACCGACAATTTCAATCAGTGGCCGGAGGCACAAGAAATGATGGGCGGCAAATTCAGCGGTCATCCGTGGACTGCAAACGGAACATGGGCAATAAAGATTGATGAGCCTAATCATCCGCTGATGGCGCCATTTGCAGGTGAGGGTTTTAAAATCAACGATGAGATATATCGCACGGAACCTCCGCTTTATTCGAGATCGAAGCAGCTTGTATTGATGAGTCTCGATTTGAGCGATGAGGCAACACAAAAACAAGCAGAAAAGCCCACCGATGCCGATACCGGCATATCCTGGGTCAAGACCTGGGGCGAAGGGCGGCTGTTCTATTGCTCGCTCGGTCACAACCACGCTGTAACGTGGAATCCGCCCGTAGTGGAGCACTATTTGCGGGGCATCCAATTTGCATTGGGTGACCTCAAAGTTGACCCCGTTAGAAATCTCCCGTCGGAAATAGCTACGGAAAAAGAGAAAGGAAAAATTTCTAATGGGGTTGATACGAAACCGGTTAAATAGTAATTGGTTAAATGGTAACTGGTCCCCAAGGGACTGGTTAAGTAATTAACAGTAACCAATTACCGGTTACTGGTTCTTGAAAGGAATTATAAATGGCAGAATTACAAGAATTACTGGTTAAGGTAAAGACTTATGACTGGGGCCAAAGCCGATTGGCACTGACGGAGGTGGCTGAGGCTATAAAAGCAGCGCACGGCAACAAGAAGGAGCTGGCGAATATTGAGAAGAGTTTGCTTGAAGTGCTTGAATCGGATGCAAATCGAGCAGGAAAGCAGTTCGTTTGCAGACAATTGAGCATCATCGGCACCGAGCAGTCCGTGCCCACACTGGCCAAGATGCTTACCGATGAACAAAGCTGCGACATGGCAAGATTTGCCCTTGAGCACATACCGGGTGAAGCTGTGAATGAGGCTTTGCGGCAGGCTCTGCCCAAAACAAGCGGCAAGACCAAGGTCGGGATCACCGATTCGTTGGGCCAGCGAGGCGATAGCAAATCAGTTCCATTGCTTGAGGAGCTGATGAATGAAACAGAGCCGATGGTAGCCGAGGCCGCTATCAGCGCACTTGGGAAAATCGCTTCTGCAGAAGCGACGGAAGCTCTGGCAAAAGCAAAGGACAAAGTCTCCGACAAGTTGAAAGTTGTTGCTCTGGATGCTTATCTTAAATGTGCGGATCAACTGGTCGCACAGGACAAAAAGGCAAAGGCTTTAGCTATCTATAAAGAGCTTCAGAAGGAAGATATGCCAAAGCCGATTCGTACCGCAGCAGCGAAAGGCATGATTAGCGCGTTGAAATAGTAAAGTAAACCAAGGATTGCAAGGATGAAACTTGTAGCTTGATTCTTGCTGCTTGGGCCTCGATTAGTATCGAGTGTCAAGTTTTAAGAAGCCAAATCCGCGAAGCTTGTGGTTTAAGAAAAGATGAAAACTAAACGCAGATTTAGTAACTTGGTTTCGGCAAGGCAGATGTGTCGTGGAAAAAATATACGTAATACACAATACGCGATACGCGTTATATTAGTTCTTTTACTATGTTTATGTTCTGTTTGCCTTGGAGCTTCCGAAGAGTCGCAGGATGAGGCTGTCAAAGCGGTGCTCGACTTACTAAGGAGCGGCGACCCGGATATGCAAACTATAGCAATAACTATGGTAAGGGAAATGCCAGGCAAAGAAGTAACAGAAGCCTTGGTCAAGGAGCTTGCGAGGCTTTCTGCTACAGGTCAGGTCCAATTGCTCTCGGCTTTAGCCGACCGTGGCGACGAGACAGCTCTACCGGCTGTCGTCAGCTCTATGAAGGCGGAGGATGTATCTGTTCGTGTAGCGGCGTTGAAGGCGCTCGGCCAATTAGGCGATGCGTCGAACGTCACCCTGCTGGCAGAGGTGGCAGCCCCCGTGCTTTCGCAAGAAAGCAAGAACGGGGGCAAGGCGGAGGAACAAAAAGCCGCCCGCGAGAGTCTGTATCGTCTGCGGGGTTCTGAAGTTGACAAACAAATACTAACACAAATTCCCTCGGCTAATCCTAAGGTTAAAGTTGAGCTGATTCGAGCCATAGGCCAGCGCAATATTAAAGAGGGTGTAGAAACTTTATTGAGAGCCACTCAGGATTCGAATAGCCAGGTTCAGCTTGAATCGTTCAAGGTTCTGAAGGTTATTGCCGACCAGAGATACTTAAAAGCGCTAGTGTATCTTTTAATAGAGGTAGAAAGTGTATCTGTACGCCGTGGTGCTGAGAAAACCGTAGCTGCTGTAGCCCTTAAGATAGAAGACGAAAATCGTCGGGCTGATACGGTGCTGACGGTTTTATCGAAGGTTGTGGATGTTGAAAAGCGGTGTTCACTCTTAAGGGTTCTTAGTAGAATAGGCAATGATGTCGCTCTCGTGGCTCTTCGTGCAGTTCTACGTAGCGATGACGCAAAAGAGAAAGACACTGCTATTCGGGCCTTATCAGACTGGCCTGATCCTAAGCCGATGAACGACCTGTTGACAATAGCAAAGAATTCAGATAACGATATTCATAGGATTTTAGCTCTACGAGGATTCGTGCGCATGATCGGGCTTGAAGATAATCGTCCGGCAGAAGAAACAGTTATGATGTATCGGCAAGCAATGGAGCTGTCAACCGGCCCTCGTGAGAAGAAGCTGGTAATATCAGGACTGGCAAATGTCAAGTCGTCTGCCGCTTTAGAGATGGCTGCTTCTTACTTGGAGGACACGGCACTACAGCAGGAAGCGGAAATTGCCGTAGTCAAAATCGCAGAAAGTATTTATAAAGATTATCCCCAACAAACGACAGATGTATTAAACAAAATTATCGAAACTTCAAAGAATGATTCGCTGCGTCAGCTCGCTCAGGACATAGTAAAGAAGATAAATGAGAAACAATAATAAGATCTACGTTCGCCTTTGCATTCGGAATCTCTGAGCTCTGAACGAATAAATCTGAACTGTCCAGGGCAAGAAAACAAAAGGAAAAAGTACTAAAATGATGTTCAATCGTGAGTCGGAATCGAATCACGATACACTAACCACTAATGACGAAACGCCCTTCGGGCGGGGGAGCAAGATTATGAAAACAAGGAGAATTGACAAACAAAAATGCAAGAGGATTTCTCGTCGTGATTTTTTAAGCGGTACTACCGCAGCCGTAGCAGCGCTTACAATCGTACCGAGGCATGTACTTGGAGGGCCGGGTAATGTACCGCCGAGTGACAAGCTCAACATAGCCGGCATCGGCATAGGCGGTATGGGCAAAAATAACATTAGAGCGTGTGAGAGCGAAAACATTGTGGCGCTGTGTGATGTGGATGATGATTTTGCAGCCGATGTGTACCAGAAATATCCTAATGCCAGAAAGTGGAAAGACTTTCGAGTTATGCTGGATGAGCAGAAGGATATTGATGCGGTGATTGTGGCTACTCCGGACCATAGCCACGCTGTGGTCGCTATGGCGGCTATGAAACGAGGCAAGCATGTATATGTCCAAAAGCCGTTGACACGTACGGTTTATGAGGCTCGTATGCTGACCGAGGCGGCCCGCAAGTATAAAGTTGCGACCCAGATGGGCAATCAGGGCCATTCCGGTGAAGGAGCTCGCTTGGTATGTGAATGGATCTGGGACGGCGCTATAGGAGATGTGCGCGAGGTGCATTGCTGGACCAATAGGCCTGTTTGGCCGCAGGGAATTAGTCGGCCGGAAGATACGCCACAGGTACCCAGCACATTGAACTGGGGTCTCTGGATTGGTCCGGCACCGCAGCGCCCCTACCATCCCGCTTATCATCCATTTAATTGGCGGGCCTGGCTTGATTTCGGAGCAGGTGCACTGGGAGATATGGGCTGTCATGTTATGGATGCAGCATTTTGGGCCCTTAAATTGAAATATCCTGTGAGCGTGGAGGCGAGTCGTTCCTATGACGTCCGCGAGATGTGGAAGCGATTTGACAATAAGGAAAGCTATCCCAGAGCCTCTGTAGTGCATTATCGATTCCCTGAACGTGAAGGTATGCCGCCAGTCAAGTTGCATTGGTATGATGGCGGAATACTGCCGGAGCACCCGGACGGTCTCGAATCCGGCCGGCAGTTGGAGAGACTTGTTAGTGACAATAGTGGCACGATATTTGTGGGCGATAAAGGTCTGTTAGTCTGCGGCTGTTACGGTGGTAGTCCTCGACTGGTACCCGAAACAAAGATGAGAGGGTATAAACGGCCGCCGAAAACACTGCCCAGAATAGAGAAAGGCAGCGACGGACACGAGCAGAACTGGATTCGAGCCTGTAAAAACGGCAAGCCGGCTTGCTCTAACTTCGATTACTCAGGTCCGCTTACTGAAACCGTCGTTATGGGTAACCTCGCAATCCTCAATCCAAATGCTGTGCTGGAATGGAACGGCGAGAATATGAAATTCACGAATGATGACGAGGCCAATGCCTTTGTCAAACCTGAATTTCGCGAAGGATGGTCCTTGTAGGACTCAGGATTCGTTACTTAAGTTTAGCCGTCGCCGGCACGGCGACGGGTTAAAAAGTCTTGGAGCTTATTTTGAGGGAAAGGAAAAATGAGTGACTATGCGATTCGATTGAGTTCGTCGAAGTTAAAAATTGTCCTTGTGCTGCTGACATTTATTTTGTGTATTTGCTTACCCAATGCGGATACATATTCCGATGACCGGAGCGATTGGCAACGGCTTTTTAACGGTAAGGACCTAACCGGCTGGGATGGTGACCCGCGTTTCTGGTCTGTACAGGATGGAGTCATTCGCGGCGAAACCACCCTTACGAAACTGCCGCTTCATAACACGTTTCTCATCTGGCGTGATACCGAATTAAGAGACTTCATTCTCAAGATTAAGTTTCGTATCCGTAACGGCAACTCCGGCATACAATATCGTAGCAAGGAGTTTGATAAGTGGCGCGTCACCGGCTACCAGGCCGAGGTCGAGAACACTCCCGGCAAGGTGGGATTCCTATACCACGAGGCGGGACGCGGCTGGTTAACCGACGTCGGCGATTTTATGGTCATCGATAAGAACGGCAAGAAAAATGTCATTAGTAAAGTTGCCGACAAAGATGAGCTGATAAAAGCCGGCTACTATAAAAAAAAGGATTGGAACGAATATACTATCATTGCCCAGGGTAATCACATCGTTCACTACCTCAATGGCTATCAGACGATAGAGCTTATTGACAATGATCGTCTGACCAATCCGGATGACTCAAAGGATCGCAAGGGTGCTGCAAGGCAAGGCCTTCTCGCGCTTCAGATACATATTGGCCTGCCTATGCTCGTTGAGTTCAAGGATATTCGCATTAAACATTTAGAGCCTAAATACGGCGATGCTGTTTTATTATTTAATGGAAAAGACCTCGACAACTGGCAGGTCAAAGGCGACAAGGGAAAAAGTAAATGGATTGTCGGCACCGCGAAAGTGTCACCTGATGATACGGAGCTGCTGGCCAATATTGGAGGTCACGGCGAGATGCTAAATCTGGCACGTGAGCACGGCGACAGCGTTGACATATACACTAAGGAAAAATTCGGCGATTGCCGTATCGAATTGCAATTAATGGTACCGAAAGGTTCCAATTCCGGTATCTATTGTTTCGGTGAGTACGAGGTACAGGTGCTGGATAGCTACGGTAAGGTGAAGATGGGTCAGGGTGACATGGGTGCGATTTATGGTGCTGCACCGCCTATAGTTAATGCCTGCAAAAAGCCGGGCGAGTGGCAGAAGTACATTATTGAGTTTCAGGCTCCCAAATTCGACTTAGACGGCAAAAGAACCGAAAATGCTAAATTTCTGAAGGTGGAGCTTAATGGCCAGCTTCTGCACGAAAATCTGGAGATGCCCGGCCCAACACCGGGTGGTGTCACCGGAAAGGAAGCACCAACCGGACCACTTATGTTCCAGGGCAACCATGGGCCTGTAGCATTTCGAAATGTTATCTTAAAACCCATACTGGAGTATTAGTATTTGCTTGAAATATTCCGGTAATTGCATATAATGGAAGTACTTAAATATTTTATTTAGCCCCGCTCTCTCGAGGCCCTCGAGACGGGCAATTTATCGTCAAGATGTGGCGCCGGCCATCCCAGTGACCTTGCGGCATTGCGGGGTTTATTACTAATTTTTGGGAGTTAAAGAATTTACGATGACCGAGAACAATTCCAAAAAAGGTATGGACAGACGTAGTTTTTTGCGTTCCAGCGCAGCGGCGGGGGCGGGCTTGGTATTTTCACCGATGGTTCGAGACTCTGCCGCCGGTGGACAAGGCACAAAGAAGGTAGATGATATAAATATAGCTCTGCTCGGCGCAGGAGAGCAGGGACAGGTTCTGATGACCTGCTGTTTAAAAATACCCGGCGTCCGCTTTAAGGCTGTTTGTGACATTTGGGAGGCTTATAACCAAAGACGTGTCTCACGATTGCTGCAAAGGTACGGCCACAAAAATAATGCATACGTGGATTACCATGAGATGCTCGATAAAGAGAAAGACCTCGACGCGGTAATTATCGCAACGCCCGACTTCTGGCACGCCGAACACGCTGTTGCCTGCCTTAATGCTGGATTGCACGTCTATTGTGAAAAAGAGATGTCCAATACGCTTGAAGGGGCCCGCAGGATAGTCAAGGCAGCCGGAGAGACCGGCAAGCTTTTGCAGATTGGTCATCAGCGTCGCAGCAATCCGCGTTATCTGCACTGCTACGAGAAGATTATCAAAGAGGCAAAACTGTTAGGACGGATTACCACTATCAATGGCCAGTGGAACCGAAGCAGAGAAGCTTGTATAGATATTGGCTGGCCTGAAAAAGCTGCTATCGACCAGGCTACGCTCGAGGAGTATGGATTTGAGTCAATGCGTCAGTTTAAAAACTGGCGATGGTATAAAGGATTAGGCGGTGGTCCTATTGTTGACCTCGGCTCGCATCAGATTGACATCTATAGCTGGTTTCTCAATGCGAATCCGAAATCTGTAATTGCCAGCGGAGGCTGTGACTATTGGACAGGGCCGGGGCGTGAATGGTACGACAACGTTATGGCTATTTACGAATATGAAACCAAAGAAGGGCCTGTCAGAGCGTTTTATCAGACAATTACGACAAACAGCAGAGGTGGTTTTTACGAAGCCTTCATGGGGGACGAAGGCATGATTAACATTTCTGAGGCTGCCGGCTCATGGGATGGTATTTATCGCGAGAGCTGGCTGCCGGCTGAAAAGTGGGAGCCGTGGGTCAAAAAGGGCTACCTGAAGGGGCTTGTTGAGGAGGAAGAAAAACCTGCTGAAACAACCGCTGCTCTGGATGCACGCGCGACCATACCACCGCCACAGTATGGACTGCCGGTGAAGATGGATAAGCCTGCCCATCAGCCGCACTTAGAGAACTTCTTCGATGCGATTCGCGGAAAGGCCAAATTGAGCTGCCCCGCTGAGGTCGGATACGAAACGGCTGTTACCGTGCTAAAGGTCAACGAAGCAGTTGAAGCCGCCCAAAAGCTCGAATTTCAGCCGAACGAATTTAAGGTTTAACTCGATCCTTGATTCTCGATGCTTGATTCTCATCGAGTATCGAGCCCGTCCTGAGCCGGGTCGAAGGATATCCAGTATCGAGCATCGAGGCAAAGGATTGATAGTACATTGAAGCAAGGATTGATTGTAGCTTTAGCTTTGTTGCTTATGTCACCGAGCTTAACTGCCGCGGAAGAGTCGGCAGAGACACTGCTCGGCGACGAAAGTGACGGCAGCCGGGCACAGCCGAATCATCTTATTGAACTTTTTCCCGAAGATGTTGACCCCGATTCCTTTGAGTTTATCAAAGGCGACAAAATTGACCCCGACATTGATGAAAGCTCGAAGGTTCTCCTGCCTTTTTCAACGAAATGGACGTGCGGCGAATGTCATAACTATAACATAATCAGCAAAGGCTGGCATTTCAATGCGGCTGATCCCAATGTTCTTCCCGGACGGCCGGGCCAGCCGTGGATATACTTTGACGCCCGCCTGGCTACGCAGATTCCACTTTCACATCGTCCGTGGCGGGGAACATATAGACCATCGCAGGTAGGTTTGACGGATCGCGAGTTCGTAAAAATTTTTGGCAGACACATGCCCGGCGGTGGCGTGGGCGAGCATGAGGCTGACAACACAGAACAGAAGATGCGCCAGTACATATCAGGCAAGTTGGAGGCCAACTGCCTGGCCTGTCACAATGCCGATCCCGGCCAGGACCAGGGCAGCTCATACGGATACGCAATACAGGTAGCTCGCGGCAATTGCCGCTGGGCGGCCGCTGCATCATCCGGCTTTGTTTCAGTGACTGGTTCTGCCGAAGATATGCCCGATACATACGACCCGTTTGATCCGTTTGAGGTCGAAAGTGCCAAAAAGGGACAGAAATCTCCTCCGGCCATTACATACCACAAAGCTGCTTTCGATAATGAGAATCGGGTGCTTTTCAATATTGTCGGAGAAATTCCTGCCAAGCGGTGCTATTACTGCCATTCCAACTTGTATTTGAATGACGCTGAAAAAACTGAAAAATGGTCTTCGGATGAGGATGTACACCTAAAGGCGGGTTTAACCTGTGTTGACTGCCACCGTAACGGCCTTGAACACGACATTATTCGCGGTTACGAAGAAGAAAGCACGGTATCACAGAATCCATTGGCTGCTGCAATCTCGTGCGAATCTTGTCACCAGGCCGGTCGGCTCGGAGCACCGATACCGGAGCATCCCGGCATACCGCCGATTCACTTTGAAAAGCTTACCTGTACGGTGTGTCACTCAGGGCCGTGGCCCGACAAAAAAACTATTCTTGCCAAGACCTCACGTGCTCATCGTTTAGGGACACCGAATGTGAATAAATCTGACGAGGCGCTGCCGCATATTATAGCTCCTGTTTTTGCCGCGCAGCAGTCAGGGTGGCAGCCTCAAGCCTGTCCTGAGCGAAGTCGAAGGGCGGAGCTTGGGGATGGCGGCAAAATTGCTCCACACAAGCTAATCTGGCCTTCTTTCTGGGCGGAGCTTGTGGACAAGCAAATCAAGCCGATAGACCTTGATGTTGTCAAGCAGACAGTCGGCGAAGTGTTTGCCAACCTGGAGCTTCCTCAATCAGGTGACTGGCCGGCTTTGAGCAAAGAGCATATTGCCGAGGCGCTGGCATCCCTTCAAAGAGCTGTCGAAGGAAAAGCCGTATATCTCGCCGGTGGCAATCTTTACAGTCTTGATGATAAAGGTAAGCTGCAAAAGCGGCTGGACCATCCGGCTGCTCAACCGTATTTATGGCCGATAGCACATGATGTCAGGCCGGCCGCTCAGTCACTTGGCGTGCGTAGATGTGAGGATTGTCACGCAACGGATTCACCTTTCTTCTTTGGAACGGTTACCGTTGATTCTCCCGTTGTCGAAGATCGAATGTCCGTAAGGAAAATGGTTGAATTTGAGGACCTTAATCCTCTATATATGTGGTTGTTTTCCTTTTCATTTGTATTTCGGCCGTGGCTAAAGGTTGTTACCATCGGCGCGTGTGTGATTCTGGCTGGGATATTATTGTTATATGCCTTGAAAGCCTTGGCCTGTGTCACGAAGATTTTTGCCGGCGAAGAGGATAAACCCACGTGAAACGTGGGGCTAAATAAATTGTAATATTTAGCCCGCAGTTTTATTGCGGGAATACATTAGAGCAGATATGTTTCGTACGGTATCCATAGCATGTTTTATAACTGCCTTTGTGGGTATTGTCATCCATTGGATTATTTTCCGACCCAAGGCCGATGAGCTATTCGGTGCCGACCGACGACTGCATATTTTGGACCCTTTGAGGGTGTTGTTTTTTTTCCTTACCTTGCTTTTAATTCCGCAAAAGCTCAGCCTGGTCGGCGTTTTGAGAAAACTCGTTTATTTATTAGCTATGCTTTGCTTTGTGGTATTGTTCGTCACGGGCTTTTTTTCCAAACTTATTTTTGGGGAAACTATTTCCGGTTATTGGCTGATGTTACACGCAACTTTTGCACCGGTTTTCGCAATCTGCGTGGCTATTTTGGCTGTAATGTGGGCGCATAATTGCCGCTTGAACAAGAAATATTGGCCGTGGCTGCAGAAAATTATTCAGCGAGAAGTTACAAATATGGCCGTTCCTGAAAAGCATGAGCTTGCACAAAAGTTGAGCTTTTGGCTGATTGTGGTATTGTCTGTGCCGTTAATATTATCTATTATGTTGAGCATGTTTCTACTTTTCGGAACATATTGGCAGCAGCTTTTAGCGGATACGCATCGTTACATAGCGATAGTGTTTGCGTTGGCGGTTGTCATACACACATACTTGATGGTGCTGATTCAGGCTAAAAGATAACTGCCGAATAATCTATTGTTGTATATTTGATAACCAAATTGCTCTGTAGAAAAGACATAGCGTCATTTCGACCGAAGCCCCCGTTTCTGCTTTCGCAGAAAGCACGGGGGCGAAGTGGAGAAATCCATTTAAAAGCAGATTTCTCGACTCGCCTACGGCTCGCTCGAAATGACAAACCTTACTCTTTCCTACAAAGTATAACCAAATATCAGGATTTTATTAAGGAGAGCGGATTATGAGTAATGGAATACTGCCAAGTTATTTGGGTATGGCCAAGCCTAATCCGGCTGAGAATCGGGCTGCCTGGTACAAGGGCACAGCGCCGGCGTACGCGGGCATCTTCCTTTGGGTTGTGTTCTATATGGAGATTGCCAAGGGGACCCTCTCTCAGGCGGGGCTGGGCTTGAGTCTATTAGGGCTGGTCATCGCGGCTTTGATCTGTCACTTTCTGTTCTATCTTGTACCTGGTTTGTATGGCATGAAGACCGGATATCCTTTGTATGTAGTGGGCTCCTCTACTTACGGCACACTGGGAGGTTTTCTTATGCCGGGCCTTTTGATGGGACTGCTTCAATTTGGCTGGCTCGCTGTAAACACGGCTGTTTCGACAAGTTTCATCCTTCAAGCGGTAAATGCAGATCCGACACCGGGAAAACCGGCATTCATTACCGTATCGATTATCTGGGCTTTGCTGGCCGTATTTGTTGCTATCAAAGGCATTCAGTACCTTGGAAAGGTATCTACTTACCTGCCGATTGTGCCACTGATAATGATTCTTATTGTCTTCTTCAGCAATGTCGGAAGCGCAGGGGCGTTTCAGGTCGCCGAAGATTCCAAACCACTCGTGGGTTTTCTGACTATCATAGCAATTGTCGTTGGCTTTTTCGCGACGGCAGGGGCGGCTGGCGTGGACTTTGGCATGAGCAACAGAAATGCCAAAGATATCCAGCTTGGAGGTCTTGTTGGCATCGCTCTGGTGATAATCATCGCTGGGGGCCTACCACTAATCGCAATCGCCGGTGCGCATGCCGCCCACCCAGAGATGGATAGTTTCACATTTGACAGCGTTATAAAGGTGCACTTTTTATCGAAAGTCATGTTCATCCTGTTTGCGGTAGCCAGTTTTGCGCCTGCATGTTTCAGCTCATTCATTGCCGGAAACAGTATCGGAACTATGTTCCCTACAGCTAATAAAACTGTTATGGTCTTGATAGGAGCCGTTGTAGCTATTATTCTGGCAGCGACGGGCTGGGCACTCAACCTGGCGCGGGTTTTCGGGATTATCGGCGCTTCGTTTGGTCCGATTTGTGGTTCGATGGTAGCTGATTATCTGCTTAGCGGCTGCAAGTGGTCTGGGCCACGCAAAGGAATTAACTTTGCAGGCTACATTGCATGGGCAGTGGGATTTGTTGTCGCGATACTGCCAATGATTGCTCCCGAAAGGTTCAGCTATATCAATCCTGCTCCAGTTATCGCCTTCGTGATTGGTTTCGTGTTGTATGTGATTCTGGCCAAGGCTGGTCTTGAGCCGCCGGCTGTTGAAATGACCACGGTCTCAACTGAAAATGCGTCTTGAGAGACGCTATTGTTTGTGTACCAAGTATCGAAACGTATTGGATCAATGCAGCAGGGATTCGGCGGATGCCGAATCCCTGCCGAATTATTAGTTTTGGAAAAGCAGGTTTGTTTGAGGCTGTAAGTTTAGCACCCAAAGTTTTTTATAAGCTCAAACACTGTAGGGATAACGTTGCGCATCGAGACAAAGAGAAACAAAAATATGCCTTTCTTTCGCTTGACAGCATCCTACAGATAAGGTAGTATGTTTTTTGCTTATTAGACAAATAGCAAGACCTATCAGCAACCGTCAATTGTATAGCATTTTGGTTTTGAGGTAAGAAGGAAATGATGCAAAGATATTTTAATCCGACTATCAAGCCCGCCTGCCCAGAGTTCCACACGAAGGATAAGTTGTTCTATCTACTGGATGGTTCGGCGGGCAGGCCTTTTATAATCATACTGCTATGTTTGTCTTTATGCTTTATTAGCTCTTGCAAGAAATCTGCTCCGGAGCAAGTCCCCTCCGAGAGTCCGGCACAGCAGGATACCGTTGAGCCTAACCAACAAGAGACGGTAGAAACTCCTTCTGTTAGCAAAGAGGAAATTACCGCCGATAAAGAGGAAAATAGCTCCGGTAAGGAGACTGCCGGCAGCGAATCAGGCGATGTTGAACTGGTGCCGATAGAGATAGATTTGCCTAAAGCGATGTTTGTGGGAACGCCACAACCTGCCGCAGTGCCAAATTTACAAAAGCCGCTGGGCAAAGACCGACCTCCGTTTTTGGCACCGGTTGGGATCAGGAATGTAGCCCTTGGAAAACCGGTAACCTCCAGTGATGAAATGCCAATCATCGGCGAGCTTGAGTACGTCACTGATGGTGACAAAGAGGCTGCTGATGGCTGCTATGTTGAATTAGGTCCTTCCTTGCAGCACGCCACTATTGACTTAGAGGCCAAATATGAGATATACGCCATTGTAGTATGGCACTACCATAAGCAAGGCTACGTTTATTTTGACGTCGTAGTGCAGGTTGCCGATGATCCTGATTTCATCACCAATGTCAGTACCGTATTTAACAATGATATTGACAACACCGCCGGCTTAGGTGTCGGCAAAAATAGGCATTATGTCGAAACTAATGAAGGCAAGCTTATAGATGCCAAAGGCGTTCAGGGCCGCTACGTTCGGCTCTATAGTAATGGTAATCACATTAATGATATGAATCATTACATCGAAGTGGAAGTTTACGGCAGACCCGTAGTGAATTAGAGGATTAGTTGCCCCCGGCTTAATCGGGGGTGGTAACTAATTCACTAATTCACTAATTCACCAATTAACTAATTCACTGTTTTTCAATGCGGGGATATCGCCTTATATGTTGTGTCCTGATTCTGACCGCTGCAGTTTTGGCGTTGGCACTGCGTCTGCCGCGATTACAGCAGCGACCTATGCACACCGATGAGGCCGTTCACGCTATCAAGTTCGGTGAACTGTTAGAAGAGGGCAGCTACACATATAATCCTGTTGAATACCACGGCCCCACACTTAACTATTTTACTCTGATACCGGCCTGGCTCAGTTCTGCTGAGAGGCTCACCGAAGTTAATGAATTAATCTTGCGCATTGTGCCTGTTTTTTTCGGTGTATTGTTAGTGCT
Source organism: uncultured Pirellulales bacterium (assembly GCA_964631175.1). GTDB lineage: Bacteria > Planctomycetota > Phycisphaerae > Sedimentisphaerales > Anaerobacaceae > CAZVWH01. The sequence continues at coordinate 19,587 of CAZVWH010000035.1, forward strand.
GCTTGTTTTGTTAATCGCCGATGGGCTGGGCAGAAGCAGCGCTGTTTTTGCCGCCATATTGACTGCCATCTCGCCGGCAATGGTTTTTTACAGCCGGTATTATATCCAGGAGACGTTATTGGTCTGCTTTACTTTTGCTTTTATTGTTTTTGGCTACCGTTACACACAAAGCAAAAAAGTCATCTGGATTCTCCTGGCCGGGATGTCACTCGGCCTGATGCACGCCACGAAGGAAACGGCCATTTTAGCATTTGGTTCGATGCTGTTGGCTTTATTGATTGCATTTTATACCAGCAGACAGATGGCAGAAGACAGAAGACAGTCCACAGGATGCCTTACGGCAAAGACGGATGACAGAAAGCAGAATTTTTGGCATCTAATTCTAGGTCTTGCTATCGGTGTATCGATTTCGGCGCTGTTTTACTCATCGTTTTTTTCTAATCCTGGTGGAGTTTTGGATTCTGCTCGCACTTATACTGCTTATTTTGACCGAGCCACCAATAATAGTGTGCACTTTCATCCATGGTACTACTACCTAAAGATGCTCGTTTATTACAGATATGACGCGGGCCCAATTTGGAGTGAGGCCATTATTATCATCCTTGCTGTGATTGGCTTTATTGTAGCAGTCAGAGGAAAAATATTAATCAACGTCGATTTGAAGCTGCTTCGATTTATTGCTTTCTACACGTTGATAATGACTTTAGTGTATTCTGTTATCCGGCATAAAACTCCTTGGTGTATGCTGGGTTTCCTGCATGGCATGATTTTGTTAGCTGGCTTCGGAGCCGCCGCAGTGTTAAAATTAACCCAGAGGTTTTTGACTCGCTTGATTGTTATTTTGCTACTGCTTGCCGGTGGAGTCCACCTCACCTGGCAGGCATACCAGGCCAACTACAAATATTATGCCGATCCTCGCAATCCTTACGTCTATGCTCATACAACGACGGAAATCTTCACCATGGTTCGGCGTGTGGAAGAAATAGCCGACGTACACAGACACGGCACTGAGATGGAGATTCACCTTATTTGTCCGGACGAGCACGATTTTTGGCCTTTTCCGTGGTATCTGCGATCTTTTCCAAATGTCGGTTACTGGAATACCGTGACTGACCGGGTAGTTTCTGCTTCTGTCATCATCGCTTCGCCGAGCGTTGAGGGACAGCTTCTAAGAAAGTTGTATGAGCTACCGCCGCCGGGACAAAAAAAACTTTATGTGCCTCTTTTTGATTCTTATGTGGAGCTACGGCCTGGTGTTGAATTGCGTGGATACGTATCGAAAGACCTGTTCGATAAATCAAAAATCAAAAAGAAAAATTCAAATATATTTGATAATTAATCTTTTGAAATGAATCAACCACAATCGGATAGTTTAGTCGAGGGTGATTGGTGTGCGATAGCTGATGTTCATCGCTTTTGTCACGAGGCAATGGCGACGACTTTTGAGATTTATATCCAGCATGATAATAACCGCTATGCTCAACAGGCGGCAAGGGCGGCTTTTAATGAGCTTGACCGCCTCGAGGCTGAGCTTAGCAGATTCATTGAAAATAGTGACATATCCAGAATAAACAATCTTGCTGCTCATCAGCCTGTGCGAGTCGGGATTGCTGCCTTTGAATGTCTGCAGCAAAGTTTCAAAATTTATAACGAAACCAAAGGAGCTTTCGATATTACTACTGGGTCTCTCTTAAAATGCTGGCTAAACAAAGATAAAACTATGCGCGCACCAACTCAAGCCGAGCTGGCTATTGCACAACAGCGTATCGGCATGAATCTTATAAAATTAAATGAGGTTGACTTTACGATTGAGCTGTTGGCGAGCCCGATGCAGATTGACCTTGGTGGTATCGGCAAGGGATATGCGCTTGACAAGATGGCCGAATTGCTGCGCGAGTGGAGTATTGACGTTGCCTTGCTTCATGGAGGCTATAGTTCTGTTTTGGCCCTCAATGCCCCCGTTGATACAAAGGGTTGGCCCATTACGTTAAGCAATCCTCGTAATCGCAAACAGACCCTAATTTACTTTTATTTACGGGGCCGGGCTATTGGCGCTTCAGGTTTGCAATGGGGCCGGCATATTATTGACCCAAGGCAGGCTCATCCGGTTGAAGAAAAACTTGCCGCCTGGGCCTGTGCTGCTGATGCTGCAACAGCCGATGCCCTTTCAACCGCCTTTATGGTTATGAGGCCGGACGAGATAAAACAGTATTGCTCACGTCATCCACAAATACAGACCTTGGTCATACTTGAACATGGAGATCAAGAGATACGAAAGGATGATATTTTGCGTTTTGGTCCGTGGGGTGTGCAGTCCGGAAACCCGCAGGAAACCCCCCAATGAATTGGGGGGCTAAACATTTTTATTTATTCCCCCATGTTTTGCGTGGAGTCATCCGATAGTGTCCGTTTTATAGCTCGTAGCTCAGAAATGACATGCCAAGGCGTGCGCGTCAGTGATAATCGGCTGTCAAGGTCGCAAGTCCACTCTATGGGGAATTCTTTTATCCGGTAGCCTTGCTTTTGTGCCCGCAGAATGATTTCAATATCGAACATAAAACCATCACTAATGCACCGGCTGTATAGTTCTCTGGCCACATCGCCTTTATATATTTTGAAGCCGCATTGCGTGTCGGTCAGATCCGCTGGGATTTGCAGAAGTTTTTTTATTAACCACTTAAAGAGTTTTGAAGAAACTCGCCGACGCCAAGGCTGGTCCTTTTGAAGACGGCTTTCTATTAATTTTCTTGAGCCGTGCGCAATTTCGCAGGAGCCGTCTTTCAACATTTCCAAGCCCAGCAAGGCATTTCCATAGGGCACACAATATCCGCTGTCAGCGAACATCACATATTCTACGCTCGTTTCTTTCATGCCCGCTCGAACCGCATAGCCTTTACCACGATGGTGCTTGTTCCGAATGACCTTCAGTGTTATTCCCGGCGGAGCTTTAATGCTTTTTGCGACTTCGCAGGTCCCATCTGTGCTGCCGTCATCGACGACGATGATTTCTCCCTTGAAATTATTGCTGTCTAGGAACATCGCTGCCATTTCAACATCGCGAGCTATCTTTTGGCTTTCGTTAAGCGCCGGTATGACGATAGATATATCCATACTACAGTATTATAATGCCTGAAGACCGTCGAACAAAGATGAAACTCGGCTGCGTACAATGTAAAAATCATGTCTGTCGGCGAGATTATAAGCTCCGAAGATTGGATGAAAGATTTTTCACTTGCTGCGCATTGGAAGCTGGATGAGACTGATGGGGACATAGCTTATGATTCTGCCGGAGACAACGATGCAACCGTACATGGAGCAGTATGGACCGAGGGGATGATTGATGGGGCCTTGCAATTTGACGGTTTCAATGATTATGTTGATTGTAATGACTCTGAGCAGTTGGGACCTGAGCAAATGACCCTAACTATGTGGCTTAAGTCTGAGCATATGGGCGGTATGCGCTATATTATCTCTCGAGCTAAGAGCAACTCCGATGACATTGACTACGCTATTAAGAGGCTTCTCACAGGTGAGGTGGAGTTTGCTGTGGGACAGCTCAGCTCGAGTCCTGTGTCCGTGCAGTCACAGGCGAACGCGGCCTTGGATGAATGGTCCCATGTGGCTGTGTGCCTGGATGGCTCTGAAGCATCAGTCTATATCAATGGTCAGCGGGATAGTTCTGCCAGCTATGCCGAGAGAGCACCCCGTGAAGATTATCGGCTGGTCATTAGCTGCCTTCAGGCTAATACACGCTTTTACAATGGCCTGATTGACGATGTACGCATTTACAGCCGGGCATTGAGTGCAGAGCAAATCGAGACGCTGGCGCATTAGGACGCCTCGGAAAGGGACAAAAGAAAATCGGTTCATGAACTATGATTGCAGTTTGGCGTAGTGTGTTGTATAATATAATTGAGAGTGTGGGCTTTTTGGAAAGTAAATACGGGGGCGAACGGCTTCGACCGGATGACGGAAAGACAAGCTGCATGTCCAGGACGCCGGTTGGCCTGGCTAATCATCCGGCAATAAAACTTAAATGGCAACTATCAGTTGCGCATGGCTGCCTAATTGGTAGCCCGTCCTGCCGGGCCTTGCCTGTGGGTTCGGTAAGGGCGTCAGATAGCAGGCTGGCTGAGCCGGTTTTTCGGGCCGGCAAGGCGAGATTATTTCCGAAATAGCTGAGCCAAGAGCCTGTCGGTTGGCGTTTGGTGAGGCGAAACAACAATAAAGCGACTAAACATGTAGAAGCTTATCTTGAAGCATCACGGGACGGGGGTTCGAATCCCCCCGCCTCCAGTCTTCGCTCGGAGCTTGGCATAGAGCGAAGACTGCAGCGTCATAGCGTAAGCGAAGACGAGCTGTTTTAAAACGCTCTGCGATGCTCCGAGCTACGACTCGGCAGGCCAGTTTATTATGTACGGGTATGACATACTATTATGTTTATATTTTACGGTCCACAAAATATCCAGCTCGCCGTGCTGACGCACTGTCGCAGCAGGAAAGGTATTACACAGGATTTACGGAAAATTTGGATGCTCGAGTAAAAGAACACAATCAGGGTAAATGTGTACATACCTCGAAATATGTACCGTGGGAAATCAAGACCGCCGTTGATTTTACAAATCGCAAAAAAGCAATTGAATTTGAGAAATATTTAAAGACATCTTCCGGTCGGGCATTTGCTAAAAAACGATTATGAAATTTGTTTTTTGAAAACCGGATCGGAAAGAGCCTCCGCCAAACGACGTTTCTGGTAGAAGTGATCAAACAACGATTTTTTGCATTAGGGGGAAAGATAATACCTGATACTAATTCTAAAAGAAACCGTTCAAGCCTTTAAAATTGGATGTTTCGTCTAACTGGGTGATTTACCCACCTTCGCAGTCCCTTTAGGGAAGTAGGCACTACGGAGAATGGAGAGGTGCCACGGGCTTTGCCCGTGGGGCTTTACCTCTTTGCCGTTCTTGATAATTAGAACTTTCGGGATTGCCGTAACCAATCAGTTCAAAATGTAAATATCAAAAACCAAAGTTGTGGAATCCTGCACTTAAAACTTTTAAGTGCAGGAGACAATCTTAATTTCGCACTTTGCATTTTGATTTTTGCTTTATCATTATTATTCGACTTTCAACACTTCTTTTATTGCTTTTTTCAGTGTTTTTTTGGGTAAGGCGCCTATTGTCATTTGCGGTTTATCATTTAGCGGTACAAAAAGGATGCTGGGGATGCTCCGAATACCGAAAGCGGCCGCTAATTCCTGCTGAGCTTGTGTGTCTATTCTGTAAATATTGAGCTTACCTTGGTATTCTTGAGCAAGCTCTTGTAAAATAGGTTCTACTATTTTGCACGGTGCACACCAATCGGCATAAAAGTCAATGATGCAGGGCAGTTTGCCTTCAAACTTCCATTCTTTATTTTGCTCATAGTTAAAAACTTTTTGTAAAAAGCTCTCCTTCGTTAATGTTTCCATAAGAGGACTCCCATTTTCTTTAAGCACCCCGACGTTAGAATCAGACTTGTTTTCAATGTGGACAACTCCCGAGCCTTCTGGTTTCTCCTTCGGTCGTGTCGAGAGAACCGATGCCAATAATGCTCCCACTACCGCTCCGTAGATTGCGCCGCGGTAAGGATTTGCCGTCAGCGGGCAGGCACCGGAGGAGCACTTGCCGAAATAGCCTAAAACTGCACCGATTGCTCCGCCAATCACCAAACCTAATAAAATCCTGGTAGTCATAGCTTCTTTTCTCCCTGCAGTCTTCTCGTGATTTCTAAGATATTCCGGGCTCAGCGAGCTTGCCAAACCTGTACCGAACTTACTGATGTAAGAATATTTGAATCTACTCAATGATGCAAGGGATAAAATTTTTGGCTTGTAGACTCGTATAACAACGGTTGCGAAATTCACCTGTATGTGGTACAAGTAAGCTATGACCAATAGATCGCAAAACAAGACTCAAAACGTCATTCTGGACTCGATAAGTGAGGGTGTCTTTACAGTCGATCTGGATTGGCAGATCACCTCTTTTAATCGGGCGGCAGAGGAGATTACCGGTATCCAGCGAGAAAAGGCTATTGGCCAGCAGTGCAGGGATGTTCTACGAGCGGATGTTTGTGAAACTAACTGCACACTCCGACAAACAATGGAAACCGGTAAGCCCATAATGAATAAAGCAGTCCATATCATCGATGCCCAGGGCAAAAAAAGAGCAATAACCATATCGACAGCCTTGTTAAAAGACGAATCGGGCAAGGTGATTGGCGGAGTTGAAACGTTCCGTGATATGAGCATGATCGAGCAGCTTCGCAAGGAAATCCAGGGCCGATACTCGTATGAGGATATAATCAGCCAAAGTCATAAAATGCAAAATCTCTTTGCCGTTCTACCAAATATTGCTGAGAGTAATACCACCGTTTTAATTGAGGGTGAAAGTGGCACAGGCAAGGAGCTTTTCGCCCGGGCCATTCACAATCTTAGTTTCCGCAAGGATAAGCCATTCATTGCGGTTAATTGTGGGGCGCTGCCTGAAACTCTGTTGGAATCAGAGCTGTTTGGCTATAAAGCCGGCGCGTTTACCGATGCTAAAAAGGATAAACCGGGCCGATTTGCCTTAGCCCAAGGCGGCACCATATTCTTGGATGAGATTGGTGACATATCTGCTGCTATGCAGGTGCGGTTGCTACGTGTTTTGCAGGACAAAACTTACGAACCGGTAGGTGGTGTTTCCTCAGTTAAGGCTGACGTGCGAATTATTACAGCGTCCAACAAGAAACTTGATCAGCTTGTCCAACAAGGTAAATTCAGAGATGATTTGTATTACAGAATCAACGTGATGAAATTGGAATTGCCTCCGCTGAGAGACAGAAAAGAAGATATTCCCTTGTTAATAGACCATTTTATAAGTCGATTTAATCGTCTGCATAACAAGAATATCTGCTGTGTTACAAATGAAGTGACAGCAGCTATTTTGGCCCACGATTATCCGGGCAATGTGCGTGAGCTTGCCAATATTATTGAACACTGCTTTGTTTTGTGTGAGGGCGAGATAATAGAGGCCAAACACCTGCCCGCATCGATTCGCCCAATCTCCAAACTGGATAAAACAAAAGTTGGTGAGCCTGCGACTATTAAGCAGATGGAGATTCTTCTGATAACTCAGGCACTTCGACGAAATAAGGGCAATAAAACAGCGGCAGCTAAGCAGCTAGGAATCGACAAAAGCACACTATTTCGTAAGATGAAAGCATTCGATATCAAACCCGAAATGTATGTTGAGTAATTACTAACCAATA
>CAZVWH010000036.1:0-5965 GCA_964631175.1 uncultured Pirellulales bacterium
AATCGCAAGTTGGACCACCCGGCGGGTATATTGACAATGATGGTCCGCCAAATCGAGCAAACCCGAAGGAACATCTATGCCTCGTCGTGAGGCCGACACGGATTCTTCATCGTCATTCCGAGCGCAGTCGAGGAATCTATTAAAACAAACCACAGATTTCGCGGATTGACACGGATTTTTTTTAGCCCCACCACCTGTGGGTGGGGTTCTTCTTTTTACCACCCGTTGGCAGGGTTTTTTTCCTGCGGTGCCGGTCAATAAAATCATGGCGACGGGCAAAACCTCAATTTAACCTTTTAACCAATTACCTAATTCGATGATATGAAAGATACCACAGTCGAATGAGATTCGGTTAAGTTATGCATTTATCCAAGTTTTAATTCTATGTCATTAAGCTCTTTGGTAATTCCTTGAGATTGAAACCGTTCCTTATAGATTAGCTCAAATATTTTTAAAGAACAAATACCAACTTGGGCTGTGAATTGAAGGCATACTTTGCAAACTATATTGTTTCCCGGAATAAGGAAATCAATTTTTCCACCTTCTAAAGAAAGATTGCTCGTAGTAGCATGCCCTGGAAAATTTGGGTGCGCCCCTCGGTTGATTGCTATGTTGTAGAGGTTTGCAGTTTTGTTACCTATATTATCATTTCTATCAATCAAATGCTTAATGACTTTATGGTTCTTGAACGTACTTCTACATTTTCGATTAGCATCTTCATTATCTGCTCTCTCTATCCAGATCTTAGCTCTTTCTTGGAGTTCTTTTTCATCTATTGTTGTATCATCTTGAATATACAGAGAGTACATTGCATTCTCTAAAACACTACGGGCTGTCATATATGCTTCGACAACTTGTCCGCTTGTGGAAAGACGAACGGTTCCCAAGAATGCGCTATGAGTTCTACCGAGGAAATTTGGAAGCAATAATTCTCTTATTGGATGACATTGAATCTCGGTAGCGGAGAAGAAAAGATCATTCAATCTGATGAGAATCTGGATAATTGGTAACGTTCTGAAGTTAGTTAAAGTTGCGACACAGTTAGTAAAAGCGTCGGTAATAAACTTTGAGATCGAGTCACTTTGCCAATCATCTGGAAGTTCGAGTTTCATCTTAAATTCCTTTTCGCAAAATAAAACGTACTCACTATATAATTTTTGATATCAATAGTGCTCTTTATTTTTTCGGATTCTTGCTATTCTTCCAGCCGTTTGGCCAGTATAGTGAGCAACATCACTAACCGAAAACCCGTAATATTTCGCAGCACGAGTGTTGGCAATTTGGGGGCGAGTTCCTTCCCTTATCATCTTCCGCGCGAACTTTACAGCCGCGTACAGCTTTTTGTCTGGTATATAATCCATTAAATCTTTTCGTGACATTTCTATTTAATCCTAAGAAAAGTTTATAACCATTATCACCCTAATTATATAACGTCAAAGATCTCTGGATCGATTACGCAGCATCCAAATCCCAATCCCAGTCAAAAACAAAAAACGGGCATAGCATGCGCCTGCCAGGCTGTCACTAACATATCTGTGCAATCATTTAGGATTTATTTGACTAACAACCAAATAATCATGCATGTGTTTAATCCTATTAGAAGGGCAACCGAAATCATAAGCAGCCTGCGTCCACTATATATTCCAAGGAATTTTGGTTTTAACTCTAGTGAAAAAGCAGGTGTATCGGCATCGCAACTCCATTGTGAAAGCTGCTCGCCAATTTTCTGTATCAAGTTCTTGTTCATATCCCGATACTGCCGGTGATGCTGCATTATCAAATACAACATTATCGTGAACAGAATACCAAGCGCGAGAACAAAAACCGCGATCCACTTGTTCGATTCGCGGAGAGAATATGCGCCTCCTAACACACCTGCTTGAATCACTATAAGTGTCCTTGTATTACTCCATATGAGTCCATCTTCATAGATCCAGAGTGACATAAGACCCCCTGAAGAATCCACTGTCTGCCATTAGTTTAGATTTCTCCATCTTCACTTCTCTCCAAATTTCTGAACCATGATTACCTCTGAAATAAAAATGTTATCTAATCCTTGACCTTTCTGATCTCCACATTCTTGATCAATAGGCTGTTGTAGCCATGTCACATTTTAAGACTGCCATAAGCAAAATTAAAAACAGGAGAATCAGCGCCACCCATATCAAGCGTAAGTATCTTCTTTTGACCGTCTTTTTCTCGCCCATAATGCGAATTTCCCTACTACCGGCCAATTCTATCAATTGGCTTACTCAATTCAAGAAAAAGTTCCTCCAAGAAAAGCAATTCCAATCCATTTAACCACTAACCAATTACCAATAAACATTCCCAAATCCGTGTTTCCGTTCTTCGTAAAACTGCGAAGGATGAAAATCCGTGAAATCCGTGGTTAAAATTCTCTGTGGCTGATTAAACCACCAATAAAAAACCCCGCAATAAATTGCGGGGCTAAACATAAAAAATAAGTCTGTGAAATCCGGGTTTATTCAAATAAAAATTCCTCAGATGACAAGAATACCTAAGTATCTTAGGTATTAGGACCCGAATACTTAGCAGCAAGCATTCAGTATCTTAGACTAAATATGGATTCATCAATCGGCAAGAATACCTAAGTATCTTAGGCATTAAGACTCATACATTTAGTGTCGAATATCCAGGATTGACATTCGAGTATCGTGGTACTCGCCACTCACCATTCACAAGTTCCCGATTATCGGTTAAATGCTGATTGGGTTAACTCGTTTAAATGGAGTGAATAAAGTTGACCGGCACCGTCCTTCTCCGTAGTAGGAATACTACGAAGGATGAAACAAGAGTGCCGAAAAAAACCCTGCCAACGGGTGGTAAAAAGAAGAACCCCACCCACAGGTGGTGGGGCTAAAAAAAATCCGTGCTAATCCGTGAAATCTGTGGTTAGAATTGTCGGTCCGTGTCTATTCGACGCCGCACCAGTATCGAGAAGTGTTTTCGTCCATGCTGAGCCAATCAGCACGGCCGGTGAAAAAAAGATTGTTGCAGCCTTTGCCGCGATGTCGGTCACGGGAAACACGCCGATGAAAGCTGCCGCCGGGCGTAGTTTCTTCGGATGCCGGCAGGTGCGTAGTGGACCAAACGTCCATATAGTTCATTGTGGACACGTTATCCAGATCATATATGCTGCGAACAACAGGACGCCAGTCTCCAGCCTCGTTATCAGCCATATATATCCGCTGGTTGGCAGACTTGATACTGCTGAGCTTAGTCGGCTCACCCTTTTCGGCTCCCCCCTCACCGTCTGAGAGGCCCGGATTGTCCATGTCCCAGGCATTTACAACATAATCTATCGTTTGCTCGGCATTACTGTGGCCGTATTGCCCTACTCCGTTACGGGGAAAGGATGGACATTGGAAGACCTTGACCTCCCGGTAAGTTTGGATTCGATCGTATTCGTTGCCTAAGTAGGGGATGAATACAACGATCCATTTAATATTATTGTCCAATGCCCGTGGGATAAAATCTTCGTTATCCAAAGCGTATGCGTGCATAGCAATGCCGATTTGTTTGAGGTTGTTCAGGCAATAAACGGTCCTTGCCTGTTTCCGCACCCGCTGAAGTGCCGGCATTAATATCCCCATCAACAACGCTATAATAGCTATTACAACCAACAGCTCTATCAATGTGAATCCCGCCCTGTTAGAGAACTTTGTTCTAATAAGGCCCGATAGAAATCTTCCATTTTTCCACTTAGGTATCTTAATCTCTAACGGCTTGAATTCCGCTCGTTTCTGCATGGTTATGCTCAACCTTCCGGTCAGAAAGGTGCTAATATAAGATTCAATAATATTTATTATACATATTCTTATCCAAAAACCAATGAAAAATGTGGACAAGCTTTTATTGCTTTTATTCACCCGCGTTCTTATGCTCTTTACACGAGAGCCGACCGAAGCGCAATGATTACTAAATCCGCAAAGAGCCAGGATACGACGACCATAAGGATCGCATCCGGCCAAATATCAGCCGTCGTCCACCGTGAAACCAGAACCAACAGCACAATGAACGGCAATATCCCCCCTACATAAGGTATAGGTATCAATTCCACTAACGCTGCTATAAATGCAGCAGCAAAAAGGCCGACAATGGAGCCTTCCACCTTAGTTAGTTTCATCGCCAGCCATAGCGAAACTGTCGCTATAATTACCCGCACCAATAATTCAATGACTACACGTCCAATTTCCATCAGATACAGTGCATAAGCCATAAGGCATAAGTGCATAATGTGTAAATCACTTGTGATCTTACGTTCCTATGAACTTGTGCTCTTGTTTCCTTTCTATCTTTCTATGTCAGTGACTTGTAGAACTTCCATAATAGTTTACCAACTTCATCAGCTAAATCCTGTAATGCCTTGTGGTGTTTTTAATTAAGATATTGCAAACGTAAAGAGAAATCTAATGAATACCGAACTTCTGCCAATGAGCCCAACGCTATATTTGCAAATTGCCGCAGCTCTTTTCTGCCTTGTCTACCATATCCCTCAGCAATATTAGTAGGTACAGACAAAGCTGCTCTTCTTATTTGCGAAGTAATTCCAAAGGTTTCTTCCTTAGGGAAATTTTTTGTCACTATATAAACTTGAAATGCCAATTCATCCGCTTTATGTCAGACCGTTAATTTCTTGTATCCCACCTGTTTCATTTGTGTCTCATTTCTTGTGCCCTTATGTTCTTGTGCTCTTTTTCTTAAACAGGTTCTTCACTTTGTCATGGTATTTCGCCGGCAGTAAAGATAAGAGTTTGCGCTGAAGCAGCACCCTCAATCCGAGATATTCTAAACCGATAAGCGCCAGCCACGAGCCGGGCGAAAACGGCGTCAATAACGCCACCACGCCGAGGATGATTAATACTACGCCTATAATTATCCTTAGGGATCTTCGCATTATCTAATTCTTGGTTTGCACTTTAAGTGGTCGCGTGTCTCCTCAAAAATCTCCCAATGACGCGACTGCAAGATATTGCTCTTAGTAACACTTCGCTTTTGATGACCGTCATCAATCACTAATACACCTTCACTTTTACTTATTCTTTTCAGCTCTGCCAGGAGCACCGTGGGTTTTTTAATAATAAAGAACATATCAATTGCGCACACTACATCCGCTATGTGGCCGGGTAAAGTGCTATCATACCCTTTAGCCAATATTGGCGTAACATTTTTGAATCCGTACTCGTCGATCTTTTTCTTTGCTGCTTCGATAGCAAGTTCGTGAATATCTATCGCAAAGACCCTGCCCTGCTCGCCCACAAGCTTTGCAAATCTTGTTGTGTATCTGCCCGGACCACATCCGTAATCTACAATGGTCATGCCAGGCTGGATTCCGAACTTTTTTATGCGTTTATCTATGTACGGGTATATGAAGTCTATGACGTGAAAGAGCAAATTCATCAATTTGAAAGACAAATCCGTCATTCTCTCCTTTTTTCTCATTATTGCCTTCTTTATTAATCCCATGCGTACCCACAAAATCTCATCCTCAAAAGAGTATGGAATCCGCGAATAAATTCTGAAAGTCCGGCTCATGTGCAATTTCTACGTATTCAATTTTTTGGGCTAATTCACGTGCCTTATCACGGCACTTTTGGGATATAAGTATCATCTGTGCGCCGCTACCGGCGGCGTTGCCAACAAAATGAATCCGCTCCAGCGGCACATTCGGTAATAGGCCGAGCCGCATAGCGCTCTGTGGCCGAATGTAATTGCCAAACGCACCAGCTAAAAGAATATGCCGAATGTCACTATCTTCAATACCGAGCTTTCGCTGGAGGATTTCGGTGCCTGCCCGAATAGCAGCTTTTGCCAACTGGACCTCGCGGACATCCTTCTGCGTTAGAAAAACCGACCGCTCATTTACCGACCGCCCATTTACTAACCGCTCACTTACTAACCGCTCACTTACTAACCGCTCACTTACGTTCGCGGCTCTGAAAAG
>CAZVWH010000036.1:6065-25934 GCA_964631175.1 uncultured Pirellulales bacterium
CACTTACTAACCGCTCACTTACTAACCGCTCACTTACGTTCGCGGCTCTGAAAAGCTCACTTACTGCCCGCTTATTTACTGACCGCTCACTTACGTTCGCGGCTCTGAAAAGATAAAAACTTAATTGTTCATCCTGCTCGATGATACGATCAGCAATTGCAGGCGGTAGTTTGTCGGGTTTTGTGAATCGTCCGCTTGCGTCGATAACACCCAAATCCAGCAGTACCGCAACGGTGTCAATCAGGCCAGAGCCGCATATCGAATGAGGCTCACCGCCACCTATTACATCCAGCGCTATGTCACCGTTATCAACTACGACTGCTTCGATTGCACCTTTAGCCGCCCTGCTGCCGCAGGTTATTCGTGCACCTTCAAAAGCCGGACCGGCTGCGCAGCTTGCCGCATAAAGTTTATCCTTTGTGCCGAGCACAATCTCGCCATTAGTGCCGATGTCAACTATGAGCGTTACTTCCTCGGCTGAATCAATGTCGGTGGCAAGGGCAACAGCGATAGTATCAGATCCGACAAAGCCGGCAATATTTTCGACCGTGTGGACGTTGCCATCAAGATTTATCTGCATATTCAGCTTTGTAGCAGGGACATCGTGTGCATCGAGGGAAAAGGCCTTATATGGTGCCTGGCCGAGCTGCTCAACCGGCAGTTTGAGAAAGACGTGATTCATTGTTGTATTTCCGACAACACACATTTCATATATGTGCTTTGCGTTGACCGATGCTTGTTTACAAAGTTTCACAACAAGACCGTTTATGCAGTCTATTATGAGTTTGTGCAGCTCGGCTAATTTCGCATCGCTGCTGGCGTATGCAATTCTGCTAATGACGTCGTCACCGTGTCGGCTTTGTGGATTCAGAGCAGCCTGTGTTGCTAAGCATTGTCCGTTTGTCAAGTCGATTAGTTTTGCAACAACCGTAGTTGTTCCTAAATCGACTGCCAAGCCGAATATCTTGTCTTTATCACGGTACTTTTCATGTATAGTCGGTTGGACGTTGAGGTGTGTATCGATACCATGTTCGAGAATTCTTTGCTCGAAGTACCTTGAGCCGGGCAAAATAGTAACGGTAAGGTCGCTTTGAATGTGGTACTGGCAGGCCAGGACTTGTTTTCCGTCCGGCTCGAGTTCTACGAGACACTTTTTGCAGATGCCTTTGCCGCCACAGACGGAGTTTAGAATTATGCCAGCTTGGCTTGCAGCCTCAAGGAGCGTAGCGCCAGCGTGAATAGAAATTTTTTTGCCGTCGGGCTTGAAAATAACACTGAAATGTTTCATTTAGCGTATCGCGCATCAAATTTACGCTTATTAGATGATGTGACTCATCTACTTATTGGCTCGTAACGCAAAAAGTACAATAAAAGAATAAAGAAATTAGCTTTTCTTATGTCGTATTTTCCACTTGGTGTGTCTTTTTTTACTGCCTACTTTGCGTCTGCGTCTTGGTTTCGCCATTTAGTACTCCAAAAAAAGGACCACAATCTGTAAAACAAAATTGTTGTTAAGACTATCGAACATATAGTAATATAATCTCATGTAAAAGTAAAAACATATTAAGGTGTAAAAAATGATTCAATGTAAAGATTGTGAATTCTGCGAGATTGGCCCGGAAGGCAAGCGGACCTTCAAATGCGATCCTTTCGTTAATATCAAAGAGCCGGAATGTTTAGCCAAATGGCAGCTTATACGACTTGATATGCTGGTATCCAGCTATCAGCAGATGCTCAAGTGGTATGGAAAATTGGCGCCGCTTCAGGATAAATTGGTCAATTACATGCAGCGAGAGATTGAAGACCTTGACGAAGCCGACCAGTGGAAGCTCACCGATGACGACGAGGACGAAGAAGAAGATAGTATATAGTAATGGGCAAGGAAAACTGCAAGTAAATACGCAACAGCAGCAAAGTCAATAACTTATGCAATAGCCTCATAGGAGTTTATTGCACCGTGATAAGCTGGATTCAAACAGCGCCGGCAGGTGAAAAATGCAGGCAGATTATCCCTCATTTTTGCAATAAACCAGTCTTAGACACCGTCTTTCATTACGAAAAGAACCTGAGTATGGCAAAAAGCGACGAGTTAACCCAGGTTATAATCGGCTGTAAGAACGGAGATGCTGATTGCTTTTCACAGGTAGTAGATATGTACGCAAGCCGATGTTACGGCTATTTCTACCGATTGACGGGCAACAAAGACATCAGTGACGAGCTGCTGAGCACACTATTCGCCAAATTGGTTGAAAAAATCAGGTCTTATAAAGGCGGCTCTTTTGAAAGTTGGTTGTTCAAAATAGCATCTAATATTTTTCACGATTACTTAAGGAGCAAACAACGATATAAAAAACTGCTCCACGTCCGAAAAAGTCGGCTTGAGCAAGAAATAACAGAGCCGAAACACTCGAACAATGTAAAAATTGACAAACTGCAGATTCAACTGGGCCGGCTGGATGCCGAGACGAAAGAATTAATTATGCTGCGGTTTTATTCGCAACTGAGCTTCAAGGATATAGCAAAGATACGGTCCGAGCCAATAGGAACAACATTGTCAAAACTACATCGAGGACTAAAAAGATTGCGAGAGCTAATGGAAGGTTAAAAATATGAGCAGCCGAGATGAAGAAAATCTGAAGGAGCTGTTCGGCAGATTTCTAAAGGCCGAACAAGCCAATAGGGCTGTTGAGGATATTCAACGAGCTGAGCAAATTCTGCATGAACAGCCTGCCCCAGAGCCTGATGACATGCTCATAGCTAATATAAAAGCAGAAATTGCCTTGAATTTACTGCCCCAGAGAGCATACGTTTTTAAGCGAATCATCTCCAAAGTAGCTGCAGTTGCAGCGGCGGTCCTTATTATAACGGCTATAGGTTTGAACCTTTTCGAAAAAGATAGTGACTCTGAAAAACTTGTGTATGCTTCAATAATACCCAGAGCAATCTGGGAAAGCGATGATATAGCAGCCGACGATGCCCTGTTGGCAAATCTGACTGTTGAGGTCGAACAGATTGAAGAGGAAGTATCATCTTTACAGTTAGGCGAAAATGGCAGTAAAAACGACAGAGCGATAGAAAAGCTGGAAATGGAGCTGATAGAAATCAATAGCGATTTTTGGAAGGGATAAGACTGATGACAACAAGCCGCTCAATCATTTTGCTTTTAGCAATAGCAGCAATGGTAACGGCATGCACTCTGCCGTGCCGGGCTGAGCAGAAAGATAAAGATGACGAAAACATCTGGACTGAGCAAGGATCGCCGGGACCAGGACGAGGGTCGGAAAGAGGTCGAGGACTAGGGGGACCAAGAAGGTTCGAGCTGACAGATGAGGATATCAATCGCATTATGAGCAGCCTTAAAAAAAACGATCCGAATGCGGCCACAGAGCTGGAGAAACTGTGTAAAAAGGATCCTGAGAAGTTCCAGGCTGAAATTAGAAGACACGGCCGTGAGGAGTTCGGCAAAATAATAAGAGAACGAATAGAGGGATGGAGACGCCAGAGACAAAACGATTTTCTGCAGTGGTTGGAGAAAAATTATCCTAAAGAGGCGGAAAAACTGACTAAACTAAAGGAGAAAGAACCGAAACTATACATGGAGAAATTTGACCTTATCAGGAACAAATATTGGCCTATTTTCGAAGAAGAGAGAAGGAATCCTGAATTATCCGAAGTTCTTAAAGAAGACTTACAGCTAAAGGATAAGCGAGACGAGCTGGTTATTACCATCAAAGCTGCCAAGAATGAAAAAGATAAGCAAAAATTATTGGTAGAATTGGATGAAGTGGTCGGCAGACGCTACGATTTAATCGTACGACAAAAGGAGATTGCATACGAACGGCTGCTCAAGTGGCTTGAGGAGTTAAGAAATAGGGTCAGGGAAAGTAGAGATGAAATAACTAAGTGGAAAGACGAAAAAGTGAAGGTTGAAAATGTAAAGAAACACATCAAGGACTTGACCGAAGAAACAACTCCTCCGTTCCGCTGGGACTAAAAATCGAATTCGCCTCTGGCGAACTCGACGAAGTAAATAACTAAGCCTTACAGATTTCCTGTAAGGCTTAGTTTTTAATATTTGTATCGCTTTTGTTCAGCGTCAGTGGCTTTTTTGAGGATCCTTTTTTCTTTTAAAGTCAGGCTATGGATGCCTGAATTGTGGACCTTTTGTAATATGCGGTCCACTTCTAACTGCAGGTTGCGTTCGACAGCCACTCTCTTTTCCCATGTACCAGCCCGCATTTTCAATTGAATTCTCTCCCGCCAGGGCTTCGAAAATACATAAATGGCCCCTGCTGCTATACCTGCCAGATGTGCTGCATTGCCTCCGGCATTGTCAGCCCTGGTTAATACTAAAATGAAATAGACAGCAGTCAGACCAATTGCCGCTACTCGTATTGGTACAGGAAAAAGAAAAATAAAAACCACAAAGTGTGGAAAGAGGATGGCACACGCAGCTAACAAACCAAGTATCGCACCAGAAGCTCCCACCATAGGACCCGCCTGCAAAAAATTCAGCGCGACGAGCAGCATGTAGAATAAACCTCCCGCAACGCCACAACCTAAATAAAATATCAGGAATTTTCTGCCGCCCCAATGCCGTTCGAGTGTCGGCCCTAAAAAGAACAAGCCAAGCATGTTAAAAGAAATGTGCCAAATGTCGGCTGTGTCATGCAAAAACTGGTACGTTACCAATCGCCAGAGTTGCAAGGCCCGATTCAGCGAATCAGGTTCAAGAGGAAACAACCGGTAAACAAGAACACCCAACGGTCTTATGATTATAGCGCTTAGAAATACGGCTATGTTAATAATTAACAGCCACTTAACAACTGGCGTAATCTTCGGAAAGCCGAATCGCATCTGCGGTGCATACCGATAGCGAGAGTCAGAATCTACACGAGTATAATCTCTATCGTAAAGACCCATAGTATTGTTCTTATTGATTTCTCTTTTTCTAAAGCCGGCCAACCACCAAATGAACCCTTCGACTTCGCTCAGAGCTTGCCCTGAGCCTGTCGAAGGGGCAGGCTTGGGGGCTAAACTATCATATTGTTAATGTTGTGAAATGTTCAAGTAAAAAAGATTTAAGGCCCAAGATCGGCGGTTTCCGACTTCATTTTGTGAAATATTGCTAAGAGAATCGCTCCGAGTATTATTGATGCGAAGCTGATAATCTGAGAAATTGTCAAACTGTCAATTTCAAAAGGATTATCGTCGCGGATAAACTCTATAAAGAATCGAGTGATGCCATAGAGTATAAACATTAAGGCAAAGGTGCTGCCGGATTTTGTAAAGAATTTTTTTGTGTTTTTGGACCTGCCGGCAAGCTGCGACCTCCGCCAGAAAAGATAAAGGATAAGACACAAAGCCGCTGCATTTGCCGATGAATACAATTGGGTTGGGTGAATAGGCAAACAGCGGTATTGGCCATTTTTAACCATGTCCTTCTGCTGTTCAGTCAACTCTTCGTATGATTTTAAGCCATAGAACGTTTTGCTATTGCTTTCGTAATAGTGGAAAAACTCATCCGGTAGTTTCAGGTGCGGTTCAAGACGGTTTCTTTTGGTGTCCGGATATACCTGGCTGTAATAAGCATCTGAGCCGTACGGAAAACAGACGGCCCAAGGCAAATCCGTTGGTTTTCCAAAGCAACAGCCTCTCATAAAACAGCCGATTCTGCCAAAGACCAGTGCCAGCATCAAGCCGATAGCTAAAATATCAAGGTAATGACGAACAGGAAGCTTATGATACAAAAGATATAAAAAGATAATGGGGATAGCCAAAATCACAGCACCATAAAGCTCAAGACCCCCGCGCCAGATAGCGAAGATAGACAGCAGGCCTCCTTCCAGCTTATCAAAATGGTGAATGACGTAGAACAAACGGGCTCCTGCTACTCCGGCTATTAATGAGTAAAGGGCAGCATTAGTAATGAGTTGAGGATCAGGCGTGATGTTGCGGCTCAGGTGTCTGATCAGAGACACCGCTGCAATGAAGCCGACAACCATCATAAAGCCAAACGTATTTACAGGCAAGCCGATGAAAGGTATTTTGAAAAGCTCAGGATGCATTTGTTTCGTATCTCGTCGCTCATCGCTCGTGGCCCGTTTGAGTCACGAATTCTTATCCGACTTCTTTGATTCTGTTATATTTATCGAAAATAATGACTTTTGGCTTTAGTTTTATTGCCTCTTCGGGCGTGTAATAGCCAAAGCCAAGAATAATGATCAAATCTTTTGGTTTTATCAGGTGAGCAGCGGCGCCGAGTACAATAATTTGGCCGGAATCAGCTTCCGCCGGAACAGCGTAAGTTTCCAGCCTGTTGCCATTATTGAGATCGGCGATTAAAACAGATTCGTAAGGCAATATGCCGGCTGCATCCATAAGCTTAGAATCTATCGCAATACTGCCGGCATAGTGCAGTTTCGTTTCGGTAACCGTTGCTCGATGTAACTTGCTTTTTAATAACTTTACAAACATAGAATTTGGTTGTTGGTGTTTAAGCGTGTAGTATTACTCTGCCTATTTCTCCCAGTGTATGTCTATACCTTTCTATAAGCCTTCAAAAACTCATCTCTTGTGATTCCAGATTGAACGCAAATTGTTCTCAGCGTAGAGGCTTTTATTTTAGAGTGATTCGGCATAGTCAGAGGAATTTTACTCCCATCCGGATTTTCACGTACCATAGAAATGTGCTCTTTTTCCCTTACAATTTGAAAGCCCAAAATCTCCAGCGCTTTTATTGCCTTTCGTTTGGGTGCATCAACAGGAAACTTTGCCATCAAATTTCTACCCCTGCTTCAGCGACAAAGACTTCAATAATTTGCGGTTCTATCTCTAATACCTCTGTCCCAAATGTCTCAATATGAAAATGAATTGCGGACTTTACATCAGAAAGAGCTTCTTCATAGCTATCTCCCTGCCCGACCACAATTCCCTTGAGTCCCAAAGGATACGCGACATAACCATCGGAGTGTTTCTCTACAACGATTTTAAATTGTTTCATAACAAGCCCTCATTTTTGAGTAATTAAAATACTGCTGTAATTATACACTATTTTTTTGTAGAGTCCACCAGAATGTTATCTATAAGTCGAGTTGAGCCGATTTTGACTGCAACCGCAGCGAGGATTTTGCCGGAAACTTGGTCGATACTCTCAAGTGTTTCGGCATTAACAATGCTGATGTATTCGATCTTTGCCGACGGAATCTGATTGAGTATTTTGCGCATTTGGCCAATAATCTCTTTAGTGTCGGTGACACCAGCTTCAATCATTTCCCGGCACTTTTGAAGGGATTTAAAAATCAAAGTCGCGTCTTTTCTCTGCTGCTCTGTTAGATACTGGTTTCTGCTGCTTACAGCTAAGCCGTCCGGCTCGCGAATTGTAGGACAAACAGCAATTTCCAGAGGCATATTCAAATCAGCGACCATTCGCTTTATAACAATGGCTTGTTGAGCGTCCTTTTGGCCGAAAAAAGCGATGTCCGGTGTAACGATGTTAAACAGCTTGGCACATACGATGGTTACTCCACGAAAATGTCCGGGACGGAATTGGCCACAAAGCGGCTCAGTCAGCTTCTCTACGTTTACCCAGGTAAGATTTTCACCTGGATACATTTCTTCCGGTGTTGGGGCAAATATTATATCGACACCCTTTTTCCTACAAATCTCCATATCTTTATCGAACGGGCGGGGATATTTGTCAAAGTCTTCAGCGGGTCCGAACTGTGTAGGATTGACAAAGATACTAACTATAACAAAGTCGGTTTGTTGAACCGCCGCTTCAATGAGCGAAACATGGCCGATGTGAAGCGCTCCCATCGTCGGCACAAAGCCAATTTTTTTGCCTTCGGCTCGTGTGGCATTAACAAGCTTTCTGACCGATTGTATTGTTCTTGTGAATTCCATTTTTATAGAAAACCCCGCCTATAAAAGGTGGGGCTAAACATCTATTCTGCAATATAATATTTTACCTGATTTGCTAAATGCTCGATATGATCATCCCGCATGCAATCGAATTCAGCCATTTGTATTCGGATAACCGGACAGATTTTCCACTCAGTGAAAAGACGTTCATAATCGCCGTTCAAGTCTTCCAGGAATTGTAGTTCGATTATCTGCTCGTACGGTCGGTTGCGGTCGTGAATGCGCTCGAGACATTTCTGTGCCGAATCCTGCAAATATATTACCAGCCTCGGCTGAGTGACTTCTGCACTGATTGATTGATAAATCTTATCATACAAATCCAATTGCTGTGCATTTAGCAGCCGTTTGGCGTAGATTCGCTCTTTGTTAAAAACATAGTCACTTATAGAAATCTGACCCGGCTCCAGTGCATTGTGGTTTAACTGATTGATTCTGTGGGTTAGAAAATATAATTGTGAATCCAATGCCAGCTCTTTTTTGCCGGCATAGACGTCCGGCATAAAGGGATTTGTATCGTAAGGCTCGAGCAGCACTTTGCAATCGAGTAAGTTCGGCAGGCCCTTTGCCAGAGTAGTCTTGCCTACACCGATAATACCCGCTACGCTGACAAGCTGTGGAATATGATGATCGAGCATGAAATCCTGGCCGTTCAGTCTAACAGCTAATTCCTTCATCGGTTCTTTTATCACAGGATGCAGCAAATCGGGATCGAGCTGGCAAAGACCTTTGAGCACAAACGAACGCAGGTGCATCTGAGGATGTGGAATCGTCAGGTTCGGCTCATTTACAACCTCTGAGCCGAACAGTAAAAGGTCCAAATCGATTGTTCGCGGTTGCCATTTGCCCTGCCGTTTTCTGCCAAGCAGAGACTCAGTATCAACTAATTTCTCGTATAAATCTTCCGCACTCAGCGTGGTTTTTACTTCAGCTACTCCGTTGGCGAATTTAGGTTGGTTGAAGTGGCCGAGCGGAGCGGTCTCAATAAGGTCACTGACACCAGTGACTTCGATGTGTTTGTCTTCACCGAGCAACTCAAGAGCACGACGAATAGAGTTTCTTCTATCGCCTATGTTACTGCCCAAGCCGATATACGCGATTCTTTCTTCCATCAGGATATAGTCTCGATACGCTCAAGTGCCTCTTTAACGTTTTCCGTCTGGCCGAACGCCGTCAGTCTTATGTAACCTTCCCCTGCTGAGCCGAAGCCGGCTCCGGGAGTGCTTATGACGTTGGCCTTTTTCAACAATGTATCGAAGAAGTCCCAGGAACTGACACCCTTAGGCGTCTTTAGCCAGATATATGGTGCGTTAACTCCGCCATAAACGGTGTAACCGATTTTGCTGAGCGTCTCACGGATGAGCTTGGCATTGCCCATATAAATATTGATGGTCTCTTTAATCTGCTTTTTGCCTTCTTCGGTATAGACGGCTGCTGCTCCTGCCTGGGTAATATACGATACGCCGTTGAATTTAGTGCATTGGCGTCTTTTCCAAATTGGGCCGATCTCGACCGCCCTGCCGTCTTTTGTATAGGCTTTGAGCTGCCTCGGCACAACGGTAAAAGCGCACCGCACGCCGGTAAAGCCGGCTGTTTTCGAGAAGCTGCGGAATTCTATCGCCACCTCTTTTGCTCCATCGATTTCGTATATAGAGCGAGGGATATCGGTCTGGCTGATATACTTTTCGTAAGCAGCGTCAAAGAGAATTATAGCTTTGTTCTTGTGTGCATAATCGACCCATTTGGAAAGCTGCTTCTTCGTTGCCACTGCGCCGATGGGATTGTTCGGAAAGCACAGATAAATCAAGTCCACCTTTTCCTTTGGCGGCTCAGGCACAAAGTTATTGGCTTCGGTACATGGCATATAGACGATCCCTTCGTATCTGCCCTTCCCCGCCGGCCCGGCGGTTCGGCCTGCCATAACATTTGTATCCACATACACCGGATAGACCGGATCGGATAAGGCTACTACATTATCCAGCCCGAAGATTTCCTGTATATTAGCCGTATCGGACTTTGCACCGTCGCTGATGATTATCTCATCGATGTCGATGTCAACTCGGCGAGCCTTAAAGTCGTTTTCACTGATGGCTTTTCTCAGAAACTCGTACCCTACACCGCTGTCGTCGTAGCCTCGGAAGGTCTCTATTCGGCCCATTTCATCGACCGCCTTTTTCATCGCTTTGATTACTGCCGGTGCCAGTGGCTGAGTAACATCGCCGATACCCATACTGATTATCTTTGCGTTGGGATTTTGTTCTTTATAAGCGCGAACCCGCCTGCCGACTTCGGGAAATAGATAACCAGCCTGCAGTTTTAGAAAATTCTCGTTAATCAACGTCATTCTCGTACCTCGACTCTTGATGTCCTTCGACCCGGCTCAAGACGGGCTCAATTCTCGATAAAGTAGGGTGGGCACTGCCCACCATTTTTCTATCGGTGTGCGATGCACACCCTACATTTTTTAATTTGCCAATTACCACCAACAGAGTGAGCATTGTATTGCCGGATAGTGATTGCGTCAACCCCGTGTTTAGCCGGCACACCTGTTGTGCCGGTCAATTAGAATGTTGTTTAGCCGTCGCCGGAATTTATCTGCCGTAAGGCATCCCCTAGCGGACTTCGTAGTCCTAAGGACTCCTTACGGAGTACTAATCCGTTCTATGAAGTATCAATACGAAGGAGAATTACGAAGAAGGACGGCGACGGGATTACCAAACAGAGCCGCGACCATAAGGGAGCGGTAATCTCATTGTTGAAAACAGAAGACGGAGGACAGAAAACACAACAGGGAAAGCCTGCCATGAGCGTAGTCGAAGGGGTGAGAGAACGTTGTGTGGAATTGTTTAGCCGTCGCCGGAACTTATCTGCCGTAAGGCATCCCCTAACGGACTTCGTAGTCCTAAGGACTCCTTACGGAGTACTAATCCGTTCTATGAAGTATCAATACGAAGGAGAATTACGAAGAAGGACGGCGACGGGATTACCAAACAGAGCCGCGACCATAAGGGAGCGGTAATCTCATTGTTGAAGACAGAAGTCAGAAGACAGAAGTCAGAAGTCTGTCCTAAGTCTAGTCGAAGGGAGCACAAGTTTTTTATCCCTTCGGCAGGCTTCCCTCGACCTTACTCTGCCATGAGGCATCCTGTGGAGGGACAGGCAGGGCTACCCCGGCAGAAGAAGAATAGACCTAATCTTTCTCCGCTGACAGCGCATCAGATAGGTGATGAATTCGCCCGTAATTAGCTCTGGTGTATTCTTACCCTTTGTGACAATCCTAGCCATAAGTGTTTTTGTTGCAGGGTCCCATTCGAGGTTGATTGCCCCTCGGACTTCCGGGTCGGTGCTATGCAGCTTGGCCCAGCCGGGATTGCGCCCGGACGTCTTCTGCCTCAATACCACAAGATTATACTTTTCCAGACGCTTATCGTTAATGATAGCTTCGCGGAGGCTCCCACCACTATAACACGTCACATGGATGACACTCTGCATATTCTTGAGTCCTTTCGGCGTGGTTCATCGAGGAAACTAATTCCGGCGCTAAACAGCCACGTTTAACCACGAATCCGAGGTGTGCTCTCGCTTGTTGTCAGATAATTTACACCGCCGGCAGAGAATTTACAAGAAAATATTGAGATAACCAAGAAGTATCTTATCCCCCATAGTAAGGATAAAGGGTATGAACAACAGTTCAATCGCGCCTGGAGGGGCTCGAACCCCCAACCTTCGGTTCCGTAGACCGATGCTCTATCCAATTGAGCTACAGGCGCAAGTTGATGACATATCAAGGCCAAGTGACTCCACATGTCCGCCAAAGCCAAGAATCGCTATCCATAATCTCGCAGGTCAACATCCTTGACAGCCACCGCTTCGGTGATAGTATACATCATAACAATAGGCGTATCAATGAGAAAAGTCTGAATATTTAAACAGCACAGCAGCTTGACCTATTATATTTTTGCAGATTGATATAACTCAGGTCATAGATGACAAAGGTAGTTGATTTGCACAATTGAAATGTTGAAGGTATCCAAATTTGGCAAGAAGATTGCTGCTGTCTCCGGTATCGGCCAGCTTATGGACGACCTGGGCAATGCCCTTGCCGAAAGCAGTAATGTCTTAATGCTTGGCGGAGGAAACCCGGCTCATATTCCCGAGGTTCAGCAGTACTTTCGCCGCTGCATAATGGAGCTACTGGAGGATAAAGGTGAATTCGAGCGAGTAATCGGAAATTATGATCCACCTCAAGGAAATAAGAAGTTTATTGAAGCAGTTTCCGTACTGCTCAATAACGAATTCAGCTGGGATATAACATCGAAGAATATCGCTCTGACTAACGGCAGCCAAACCGCGTTTTTCATCCTCTTCAACCTGTTTGCCGGTACCTTTGAGGACGCAACCAATAAAAAAATACTGTTTCCACTCGCTCCCGAATATATCGGATACAGCGATGTCGGTTTGGTAGATAATCTTTTCACAGCCAATAAGCCACACATCCAGCATATAAATGAGCATATCTTCAAGTATCATATTGATTTTAGTCAACTCAGAATTACCGACGAAATCGGCGCTATTTGCGTCTCTCGACCCACTAATCCTACAGGCAATGTATTAACCGACTCTGAAATTGAAAAGCTGAGCGACCTTGCCCGTGCGAACAATGTCCCATTGATTGTTGATAATGCGTACGGCACACCATTCCCGAACATCATTTTTACAGATGCCAAGCCGATCTGGAATGAAAATATTATTGTATGTATGAGTCTTTCCAAGCTCGGCCTGCCGGCAACACGCACGGGAATCGTCATCGCCAACGAAGAAATTATTGATATAGTTTCGCAGGTCAATGCAATAGTCAGCCTTGCTCCCGGCGGTATAGGAGCAGCGATAACCACGAACATGGTCCGCAGCGGCCAGATTATTCGCTTGAGCAGGAACATAATTAAGCCATTCTATCAGAAAAAAGCAGCCGATGCCGTAGAGCAATTGTCCAAACTGTTAGACGGCATTGATTTTCACATACACAAACCCGAAGGTGCATTCTTCTTGTGGCTGTGGTTCAGAGACCTGCCTATTACAGACGCCGAGCTTTACCAGCGTCTCAAAAAAAGAGGAGTCTTAGTTGTCCCCGGACACTATTTCTTCCCAGGCCTTAAAGAAAAATGGCGGCATAAACAGGAATGTATTCGCGTAAATTACGCGCAAGATAAAGAAACAGTTAGCAAGGGACTTGAGATTATAGCGGACGAAGTTAAGCAGGCCTATAGAATCGCTTAGAAGATACTTACCGCTCCCTCATGGTCGCGGCTCTGTTTTGAGCAAACGTATTTATTGCTATGACCTGGATTATTCTTTTTTCGGAATTTTTGGGATCAGCCAGGACAGAAACGCATCAGCGCTTCTGGTCTGTATCATAATCTTACCTGGGCCGGTCAGCTCACAGACAAGTCCTTCGCCGCTGAACAATGTTGATTTTAGACCCCCTACTCTCTTTACGCTATAGCCCACGCCTTCAGCGAACGCGACCATGTGTCCGGTATCTACGGTATATTTCTGGCCGACTTCAAGGTCAATCTCGTGAATAGCTCCGTAGCTCGATAGAAATACGTTGCCGGTACCGCTTATTTTCAGAAGAAACAGGCCTTCTCTCGAAAAGAAGGTTTTAGCTCCGCCCCATTTAGTATCGATTTCGATCTGTGGCGAAGAGACAATATACGCTCCTGATTGAGCATAAACGGTTTGGCCTTTCAGCTCTAAACTGTAAATGTCACCAGCAAGTGTTGGTGCAAAGGTAACTTCCCCAGTCTGGTTAGCCTTGAATGTATTGATAAAGAAGCTTTCACCGCCTAATACACTTCTTTTTAGAGCGCCGAAGACACCTCCCTTTGCGCTGGTTTCCATCTCGATACCGCTGGACATACTTACCATCGCCCCCGCTTCAGCGGAGATTGTCTCTCCAGGTGCCAATCTTATCTTCAGCAGAGAATAAGACGGACGATATAAAACCTCGTGTTCCATTGTTCACAGTCCCTCTCACCAAATCGGCTATTACTTTGCGTCCTTTTGCAGTTTGTACTCGACGCTGTCAACGAGGGCCTGCCAGGAGGCCTCAATGATATTCTCTGAGCAGCCGACCGTTCCCCAAATGGACTGCTTGTCCCTCGACTCAATTATTACACGCACACGAGCCGCGGTGCCGGCTCCGGCATCGACCACCCGAACCTTGTAATCAATCAAGTGAACATCCTTAATAGCCGGGTAGAAATTCTCAAGCGATTTGCGCAAAGCTGCGTCAAGCGCGTTTACCGGGCCGTCACCCTCACCTACAACGTGCTCTACCTTGTCACCAACCCTTAGCTTGACCGTGGCCTCGTTGACCATTTCGCCTGCAGGATTCTGCTCCACGGTGACGTGATATTTTACCAGCTCAAAAGCCGGCTTATATGTGCCCATAACCTTCTTGACGAGCAGATCAAAGCTGGCGTTGGCAGCCTCGAATTGGAAGCCAGCGTTCTCCAACTCCTGAACCCGGCGCAGTATCTTTTCGGCTAATTTTCTATCCTGAGCTATTTTTGCCTTATCCAGCTCAGCTAAAACGTTGGATTTGCCGCTCAGCTCGGAAATAAGAAAACGGCGTTCATTGCCGACAAGCTCCGGCTTGATGTGCTCGTATGTGCGTTTGTTTTTGCGCAGGGCATCCACGTGCAAGCCGGCTTTGTGTGCAAAAGCGCTCTCACCTACATACGGCATATTCATTACCGGAGTCAGATTTTCTATCTCGAAGATAAAGCGAGAAACCTCGGTCAGGCTTCTAATTTTTTCGGGGCTGAGAACATCAAAGCCCATCTTTAACGCAAGATTTGGAATGACCGTGCATAAATTGGCGTTGCCGCATCGCTCGCCAAGTCCATTCATTGTACCCTGGACATGCCGGGCACCGGCTCGAACAGCAGCGAGGCTGTTAGCTGTCGCACAATCAATATCGTTATGCGTGTGAATACCTACAGTAAGCGTGCCGAATCTCCCGCAGACAGCTTTTGTAATCTCGTACACCTGGTCAGGCAGAGAACCGCCGTTCGTATCGCAAAGCACTAACGCATCCGAGCCGGCTTCAGCAACAGCCTGCAAAACTCTCATTGCATATTCCGGATTATTTTTATAGCCGTCGTAAAAATGCTCAACGTCAAAAATCACCTTTAAGCTGTGTTTTTTTAGATACTCGACCGATTCGGCACAAATAACAAGGTTCTCATCCAGTGAACAGCCCAGCACTTCTGTCACGTGTAAATCCCAGGCCTTACCAACCAACGTAGCTTCAGCCGTTTTGCAGGCAAGTATTGTATTGAGGGAAACGTCGTCGGAGACGTTGCGGTCGGCCCTGCGAGTGCTGCCAAAAGCAACAATCTTTGAATTCTTCAAATCCAGCTTGGCCGCTTCTGCAAAGAACTGCATCTCCTTGGGATTGGAAGCAGCGTATCCACCTTCAATATAATCCAGGCCGAACTTGTCAAGACACTTAGCGATGGCGAGCTTATCTTCCAGCGAAAAACTGACGCCTTCAGCCTGCATACCATCACGAAGAGTCGTATCGTATAGCTCTATCTTTTCCATAACTACTTTCTTATTCTTACCTTGTACTCGTGACCGGTTAACCGTTTCACGCTATTGTACTTTTGTTTCTTTCGAGATTTGATTCTACCCGGAGCAGACAGGATGTAAAGCGGAAAATCACGGATATATCATCGCCGGAGACAAACGACCCCTAGGGTAAACCTGGGGGCTAAACAAGGTGAAAAATTTTTTGTAAAGCTATTGCAAATACATATAACAATAAATATAATTATTGGTTTGTCTTAATTTCAATTAAAGATGTTATATATAGTTAAAATGAAATGAACCTAACGCAAATATTGCAACCGACATGCGTCAAAGTACCGCTGGAAGGCAAAGACAAAAACGCGGTGATAACCGAATTAGTGGATTTGCTCGATGCTAATAACCTGCTGGAGGATAAAAGCGCTGCTTCAGAGGCGGTATTTATGCGTGAAAAAACTCGTAGCACAGGAATCGGCTCCGGAATTGCCATACCTCACGGCAAGTGCAAAGCCGTCAAGGAGCTTGTTATGGCGATCGGAATCGCACATGAGCCGATAGATTTTGAGAGCGTCGATGACAAACCAGTTACAATCGTTATCTTACTGGTCTCACCTACGGACCAGACCGGCCCGCATATCCAAGCTCTTGCCAGAATAAGCCGATTGATGCTCGATGAACAATTCAGACAATCACTTGAAAAATCCGGCTCCGCTGAGGAGCTTTATGAGCTGCTAAGTAAAAAAGAAAATGAGTAGCGACTTGTGCCCGGCTGCTTTCTTCTTGAAACCGATTTTAAATCTACTGTTTTTTCCTCTCCAGCGTCTTATTTTGCATCCCCCCATAGGATAAGTCGCAGCTCATAGGCATTAGTCAGGTTGGGATGTTTTGGCAAAACCCGTACAGCTAATCCATGTTGACCGGTTCTACTGCATGACATCAAGCCGGTAAACCAATGTTTGCTTTGCTGTTTATCAGCATTGCCATAATCCATTTTTACCGCTGATCCATCATTAATATTGCCATTGATATCTACAGGTCCGTGGTAAAGCTCAACCGACACATCCGTTGGGCTAACCTTACCCAACTGAACTAATGCTCTGACTCGCAACTGTGAGCCGACCTTAAGCTGGGGCCGCTTGTGGTTTAGGCGCTCGTAACCATCGCCATTACCTACTTCCACTATAACGTCTTCGACGGTAAGCTCAGGCCAAGCCTTTTTTATATTTGCCTTCCAGTTTGCAAAATCTCTGGCTCTTTCGCAAGCCGCTGCGGTTAAATATCGCCATTTGGCAATAGCAGGATTATAGAACCTTCTTGTGTACTGCGCAACTACCCTGTGCGTGTTGAATCGAGGTGCTATCCACTTGATGGAGTTTTTTGCTCTTCGTATCCAAGCTCGTGGCACATTATCAGCCGAGCGGGTATAGAATAATGGAATAATCTCGTTTTCCAGTATGTTATAAAGCGCACATGTATCCATTTCATCCTGGTACTCGGTGTTCTGGCTACTCTGTCCTGCACCAATAACCCATCCTCCATTAGTAGTATAACCCTCGCACCACCATCCATCCAGAGTACTTATGTTCAACACACCGTTAAGGGCTGCTTTCATGCCGCTTGTACCGCTTGCTTCCATTGGTCTGCGTGGATTGCTAAGCCAGACGTCCACGCCGCCGACCAAAACCCTGGCTACACCAATATCATAATCTTCTAAGAAGACTATTCGGCGTCTGACATCGTGCCGATTCGCGAAGCGAACAATTTGCCTTATAATTTCTTTAGCTGCTGTATCCCTCGGATGAGCCTTACCCGCAAAAATAATTTGTACAGGTCTATCGGTATCCTTAAGTAACCGTACGAGGCGCTGCGGCTTCATCAACAAGAGATTAGCCCTTTTGTAAACTGCAAATCTTCTGGCAAAACCAATTGTAAGCGCCTCGGGATCGAGCACCTCCTCAGCCTGGTTCAGCTCGGTGTGGTAAGTACCTCGACGCTGCAATTGGTCTTTCAGCCGATCGCGTGCGAAAACGATCAAATTCTCTTTGCATCGTTGATGCGCCTGCCAGAACTGCTCGTCTGGAATTTCGTCGATGTTATCCCAAACAGAGTTGCTAAAGGTCCCATCAAGCCAATTTGGGCCAAGGTATTTTTCGTATATAGAATTCATCTCGTCAGCCAACCAGCTGTTGATGTGGACACCATTTGTAATTGCTATTATCGGTACTTCTTTAAGTGGAACGCTGGGCCAAAGGCTCGACCATACCTGGCGTGATATTTGGCTGTGCAATTTACTTACGCCATTTACGTAGCTACTCAGCTTCATTGCCAGCACCGGCATTTTAAATGTTTCCTTATCATCGTCGGGTAGTATTCTGCCTAATGACAAGAACTGTTTTCTGTTTATTCCGAGATGTGGAAAGAAACTACCAAAATATTTATCTATAAGCTCTATTGGAAACTCATCAAGTCCTGCCTTTACAAGCGTATGCATCGTAAAAACATTGCTTGACTTTGTAGCCTCCAGCGCATCATCAAAGGTCATATTCTTGGCACTTCGCAACTGCCGGATTCTTTCCAGGGCCATAAAAGCAGCATGGCCTTCATTCATATGACAAACAGCAGGTGTGATGCCCATAGCTGTCAATGCCTTTAATCCGCCGATACCCAACATAATTTCCTGTCGCATTCTAAGCTCGATGTCACCGCCATAAAGAGTTGAAGTAATCATACGATCTGCAAGCGAGTTAGCAGGTATGTTCGTATCCAGCAGATATAGTTTAATCCTCCCAATGGAAACACACCATATTTGAGCCAATACACATCTGCCTGGATATTCAACGCTAATGGTCAATGGTCGGCCACTTTCTTTGCGAACCAGCTCGACGGGCATATTATAGAAATCATTTTCCATGTACACTTCTTGCTGCCGACCATCAATATCCAAAAACTGGCGGAAATAACCTTTCTGATAGAGAAGACCAATTCCAATTAACGGCACACCAAGGTCCGAGGCACTTTTTAAATGATCACCGGCTAAAATACCTAAACCACCGGCATAAATGGGCAGGCAATCATGGATACCAAACTCAGCACTAAAATAGGCAATAATGGGTTTGGTGCTTTTTGAACAAACTTCTTCAAACCAGGTCGATTCATTAAGGTATGACTTCAGCTTTTCTACACAACGCCGTAGTTCACATAAGAAACCTTTGTTTTCCGCCAGAGCTTCCAATCGAGGCTGCGAAACATTACCGAGAAGTCTGATGGGATTATGGCCACAAGCCGTCCATAAATTGCTGTCAATGCGTTTGAAAAGCTCCATAAGATCAGGGTTCCAGGACCAAAACATGTTATTAGCTATAGTCTCAAGGTCCTTTATAGAATCCGGCAGTGCCGGTAGAACTGTGAAGCTACGTACAGCTGGCATTTTTACCCTTCTACAACGTAAGTCTTTTTTTACCAACTACTAACAATAAAAGAAGTAGTTATATATCAACCCTTATTTAATCGGCAAATGTGGTAGTAGGCTTAATCCCAAAACTTAAAGCAAACGTCAGGTTTAAGAGTTTTGTTTGTCTGATTTTTCCCTCACTCATAGGCTAAGAACTGGAGAAATGAAAAAGGCCTGTTACTACAGGCCTTTTATCAAATGCTAGGCTTTCCTCCAAAAGTGCCGTAAAGAAAGGATTTTGAAAAGAACCCATTACGTCCAGGTGGGCAATCGTTGCTTGCGTCCGAAAGTCCTATCGAGTAGGCGTTCCCGATCCGTCAAGACCTGATTTCCCTTAGTAAGGGTATCGGTTCTTTCAAACGTACACTTTCTTTACGTACACCGCAGGGGTTAGCCCGCAATAAAATCTTATTTTATGATTTTATACAATATCTAAAACTAAAAGTCAAGGAAAATACCGATAATATAGGCAACTTATTAAGCTCAGGACTTCTTCTTTATAGACCTTTTGGCTGTTTAGAATGCCTTTTATAAACGCAAATTTAAGCTGCAAAAGCCAGATATAATTATATTTTCGCTTTTTTGCAACTAAATTAAAAGCTTTACTGTACTTTGGGTGCGTGTCAAGATTGTCGGTAGAATCTACAGAAAGAAACGTCTGTCATTTCGACCGTAGCCCCTGTGTCTTCTGTCGAAGACAGAAACAGGGCCGAAGTGGAGAAATCTGCTTTGAAGGCAGACCTCTCCACTCGGCCATACGGCCTCGGTCGAGGTGACAAAAGGCGGCCAACCATTATCCATCGAGATAATAGGTAATACAATAGCGTCCACCTCACCTACAAACTTGACGTGCACCCCTGTACTTTCTACAATATAAAAAATTACACAGTTCGTAATTCAGC
>CAZVWH010000037.1:0-24936 GCA_964631175.1 uncultured Pirellulales bacterium
TCCAACTATTAGGATCGGAGCTGGCCGGGTCTATTATAGTTAGAGAAAAGCCTTCGCCATCGGTAATACTGCGCCAATTGTCGCTGTAGCTAAAGTCCAGAATGGTTTGACCTATGGCATCGGCCAATCTGATTCTCTCTCCATTATTATTCAGCTTGCCGATATACTCACCTGCTATGCCTGTCTTGAGCGGAGTCGAAGGATTAATATCCGTACCGTATCTTGCCTCGAACGCATCGAGGTCTTCGACCACCACGCAATATTCTCCGGGAGCAAGCTCCATATTCGGGAAGGTAAAATCGACTCCGTTTGTGAAACTTACCAGGTTCAGATTGATAGTCTCTGCGCCGATGTTGGTCAGCTCGATGAACTCTTCGTTTGGGTCGTTTGCTTCCTGTGGCCTGTCTTGAGCGAGGTCGAAAGGATGGTACATAATCTCGGTGATACGCAGGTTCTCTGCCACCGGGCCGAGAGCAAAGGTCGCTTCGTTAAGGGCGCTCCAGGTTCCGTTATCCAATACGCGTGACTTTACGTGTGTGCTCCTGGTTAGTGTAATTGGCCCAGTATATCTAACAGCAGCAGGTGAAAGTCCGCTGCCGGTGGGAGCACTGCTTTGGCCTGCTATCAGCTCTGCAGATATGATAAAATCTGAACTTGTAGTAGATACATTCAGGCCGTGAATAGCCAGGATGTTGTAACCTTGTCGCAGGATGTTGATATGACCAGATATGTCGAAAGCCTCAGCACCTTCAGCCTCATGGTTGTCATCAGCCTGGGAGTTCCAGGCCGGCGTTCCGGTAAAGAGCGTCCGCTGTACCTCGGTGCCGTTGATGTATGCGATAAATCCATCGTCATACTGCATATTTAGCGTCAGGAAGTTAAAGCTATCAGGATTTTCTGTGATGTTAAATGGAATGCGGATGTAACATGAAGTATTGCCGTTGTACATTTGCTCTCTGACGTCTATGTTGATAAGTGATTCGTAGCCGGAGCCTGTCTCATAGCCGACACTACCGCTGCCGTTTATCCAGGATGACTCATTGAAGACAAAGCTGTCTTTCCAGTTGTCGCTCACAGGCTCGGTTGGAACAAGCACTTTCTTGGCAGCATTCTCTGCTACGAATGTGATGTTGCTGATAATACCTTCTGATGACCCGGGCAGGTGTGGGTCGGAACCATCAAGAGTATAATAGGTGCTGCCTTCGGTGGCGATGATCGACAACAGATCGTCCGTAGAGATATGGCTGCCGTGTTGATATGAGCCGTTAACGTGGAAAATAGGGGCATCAACGTTAGGATAAGAGCCCGCTTGTATGAATTGCTGCAATACGATATCCGTGCGAATAGGAAAATACTGATTCACCAATCGGTTAATCTCAGCAATCCACTCAACATCACGAGTATAGGGTCGATATGATCTTTTGCTGTCTCCCCATCGTGCGGATTCCCCTACAATGGCGCGATCGATTCTATTTGCACGGGTCGCATAACGTTCAATCGAGCGAGCCGATGTCAGAGCACCATCGTTGAAGAAATGCCGGTGAATGTGATCCGCCAGCAAAATTCGGAATTCCTCATTTGACCGAAGCCTATTAAGCAAGTAGTATGGATTTAGCACCCCGACAACATTAAGACGATTGACGTTTGGTGATTCAAGTATCCATTCCACATCCCAGGGCACGAATACAAAGGGGCCTGCCGGTTCTCGTCTTCGCACGACATAGAAATTGCGTGGCCAATAGTCACTACATAGAAGAACAGGCGCATCACGGCTGCCAACATAGTAAACCATCAATAAGTAATCGATTAGCGCAGGAATATCTATATATTGCTGTATTGATTCATACGCCGCGGTGCTGCTCAAGTTTTGCTCTGCCATGCTAAACAGCGCGTTCCATCCGCTTCTATCACCTGCTATTATATCCATAGAAGAACCGGAGTTTGGAGCTTTCAGGACATCGTAATCTTCCTTTTCTCCACCAAGGTGTATCGAAGCAAATCCATCGTCAGGCCTTTCGGTAAGAATATAAAGACCCCAGTAAAGACCGTTAATATAGACATGAACGGACCTGCTGTGGGAAGACAGCCCATCCATATCCCTTACCGTATCACGTGCAAACTGGTCCCTAAGATAGTCTGCATGGTCGGTTCCCAAACCGCCGCATGTTGAACTATCACCAATCCAGGAGTAATTCCAGATACCCCGAAGCACGAGCGAATCGAAATGGTCGATATCAGTATCCTCAAACAGCGGAAACTCCAATTGGGAAGGACCATATTCATTCTTAAAAAGAATCCGCAGCGAATGCTTTGCGACTCCGCGTGACCTTCCATATTGGCTTCCGTGGATACGCAGGCCTGCATTTACCTGGAAATCGATCATCCTTACTGGATCGACCCATTCTATTGAGGCTGCTCTTTCCCAGTCGATTCCGCTGGCTAGGGTATTGGCATAAATACCCCTCTCGGCTCCAAAGAAATCATCGTTATCTATCACAATGCTCACAGATGGAATAGTTTTGAGGTCCTCCTTGATAGTTGGTGCATAGGCTGGATCGTTGACAACATCCGAATCCATTTCGTAGTCAACGCGGGTCTGTCCCCAGGATGTGGGAAAACCTGTTGGATATCGACGTTGGTGGATTACGTTGTCTAAAAAAATGTAGCTGCAGGTTGCTACCTTTGAAGACATCCAGCCGGGCTTGAACGCCACCGCTCGCAGACATGTAGTTGAGCTAATGGAAATCGGCCTGGTATAAAATGTGCCTTGGGCGACGCTACGCGCAATATCGTATGGCTCACTGCCATCAAGTGTATAGTATATTATGGCACCTTCGGTTTCGGTGGTAATCGTAACGGAAAAAGGCTCATCGTAAAAACCTCTTGTGTAGTTAAATTCCGGCTCTGCTACAGCACCTAAGTATCCTGCATTATTCTCCGCACCCGGAGTAGGTGTACCAAAGAAGCGCAGAGTATCGTTGGCGTCCGGATAGTGGCCGTACGAAATGTCGGTGGTCTGCTGGCCGAAGGTGATACTATCAATTAAAGTGCCGCCATCGGTGTCGAACAAGCCGATTTCCTCACCGGCTGAGCTTAGTTTGAAATTCGCATGCAGCCCTGCATCAGCGGTATCTCCCTCGACTTCGCTTGGGACAGGGTTGTCTGCCCATATTAGCAGATAACCACCAGCGGTAATAATGGTTGCATCTGGAATCTGCCATTTGATTGGCACAGTTAAATCATCGGTAAGGTACATGCCGCCTACATCAACAGCCGTGTTGCCAAAGTTGTAAATCTCAATCCAGTCGTCGTATTGGCCCTGCGAGTCATGAATAGTGCTGCTATTCGAGGCCATCAGCTCGTTAATTACCAAGGGGATATTTTGTTGGTTATCAGCCGACAAAGCGAAATCACCAAAACCAGCTAAATATACCGCCATAATTAAACTAATCATCGGAATTTTTGTGGAAATAAACATTTGTTGTATCCTTTTTTTTTATGTTTTTAAGCTATCTCATCTATTTTAACATTTTCAGGTAGTTGATTCAATGCCTGTTCACCTTGCGATGACCCATTTTAGAGAACAGAGGTCAGAATTATTACTAATTTGCTCTTAACTGCAAACAACAACCAGTAATATGCAAGATATGAAGAATATTGATTAAGAGATTTAATCTATTTATATTGTAATTTATCCCGTCAGAGGCAAAGCCTCTAATTGGGATTAAGGAATTAACCGTCGTCGGAGCTGTAAGTGACCCCCAGGGCAGGCCTGGGGGCTAAACGTGGACAAAAGTGAACACGCAAGTAAATACGCGAAAAATTGACATCATTGCTACTTTTGCGTGCATTGGTGCGCTGTTTTGCTGGTCGATTGGGCCGATCTTTATAAAATATCTCACGGGACATATCGATTCGTGGACACAGAATCTGCTGCGGTATTCAGTAGCATGTCTGTTTTGGCTGCCCTTTCTAACGTTCGCTACTAAAAAACAACAGATTGAGACAAGACTTTGGCGAAAGGCCGTTTTACCGGCTGCAGCAAATATCACTATGCAAAGTTTATGGGCTGCTGGCTTTTATTATGTCGGCCCAGCCTTTATGGTCTTAATATCGAAATCGTCCATTATCTGGATAGCCGGTTTTTCACTGTTTTTTTTCGCCGATGAGAGAGGCTTAGTTAAAAGCAAACGCTTTTGGTTAGGGCTGGTGTTTTCCGTGATCGGGATTGTTGGCGTAATATATTACAAGGAAGATTTTGCCGCAGTTGGGACCATCACCGGCATAGCGATTTCGCTTGCTGCGGCTTTTATGTGGGCGGTATATACGCTTTCGGTGAGGGTCGCCTTTAGAGGTTCTGACTCTCGCGTCGGCTTTTCTATTGTCTGCATCTACACGGTGGTGGGACTTTTTGTGCCGGCGATTATCTTTGGCAAAGTTGGGCAGTGCTTAAAAATGGGGGCAGGGCCTTGGATGACTGTTGTGATTTCGGCGGTAATTTCTATAGCATTAGGGCATGTACTGTACTATGCCGCGGTCAAACGCATAGGCGCAACTATTCCTACGCTCGTGATATTGGCGCAGCCCTTTACCGTACTTTCGATTTCCAATATTGCCTTCGGTGAAACCTTGAATCGCTTTCAATTGCTTTTTGGATTGGTTCTGTTAGCTGGCTCAGCCCTTGCTATATGGGCTCAGCAACACCTAAAGCGTGACTCGTAAGCCTTAAATAACGACATTTCTTTCATAGCACCTTGATTCTTATCGGAATCGGATATTTCACCAGATTTTTCTTGATTTAAAGCGTGAAAAAATATATAATAATAAAATCATTTGGGGGATTTGTAAGATTTTTCATTCACTAAGTCTGGGCTGTAACTACTTTTTAGTTTGTGATATTTGTTAAATCGGCGTCCCGGCATAACACAGAAAGAAAAACATTAATCACTTTCTCAGGGGGGATAAAATGAATCTGTTACAGACCGAATGCGAAGAAAGGAACGTTGCCGAATTTGAGAAAGATAAATGCGATGAGAAGAAAGGGATTAAGAAAGTTTGTGTCATTACTAACGGATGTCCGGAGAATCGCATTGATTGCTCCAGGATGCAGGGGTTTTTGGATGACAACGGCTATATTGTCACAGCCGACATCCAAGATGCCGACGTCGTTGTTTTTAATGCCTGTGGACTTACTTGTGCTACGCAGGAGTATTCTGTAGAAATAATAAAATTTATACAGGCTCAAAAGAAGCCATCTGCTGAGCTGGTCGTATGTGGGTGTCTGCCCAAAATCAATATGCCCCGCCTAAGAGAGGTCCATCAGGGTTTCACTTTCGAGCATGAAATTGAGCAGATAGGCGAAATCATCAAAACCCAAACAGATACTCAGGACGCTTACGCAAACAACCTGGCGCCCCGAGCGCATGTGCCGACCTCTCGAAGATTGCGTCTTCCAGATTTAAAAAAGATAGCAAGCCTTATGACAATAAAGGAAAAGCTGACAAAGCCCTATTACGACCATCTCGACAGAGAAATCAATGTCTTTCGTCGGCAAAGTTTCTGTATTAAAGTATCAACCGGCTGTCTAAATACCTGTGCTTATTGCGCAGTAAAAATTTCCCGTGGGGAGCTGAAAAGCAAACCTATTAGTAGAATAGTCGAGGAATTCGAAGAAGGGCTGGCAAAAGGTTACAAGGAGTTTTCTTTGCTCGGGACAGATGTGGGAGCATACGGCAGAGATAAGGGTAAAACTTTAGTTGACTTACTTAGAAAGCTGGTAAAAAGAAAAGGTGATGCGCAGCATGGCTTACGCCATTACACAATCAGGATTCGAAATATTCAGCCGAGGTTTTTACTTGATATGTTGCCGGAGTTCCGAGATATCCTCCGAACCGGAAAAATATCATACCTCAGCTCGGCAGCGCAGTCCGGCAACAATCGGATACTCGGACTAATGAAAAGGGGTTATAAAATAGAGGACTATAAAAAGGCGATCCTTAGCTTAAAAAAAGAGTTTCCGAAGTTACAGATACGTACACAAATTATGGTCGGCTTTCCAAGCGAAACAGAGGAGGAATTCGAGGATTCACTGAGATTGCTTGACGAGATAGATTACGATTTTGTTGAGGTTTATCAGTTCCAATCCAGGCCTAATACCAAGGCAGCGGGAATGAAAGACCAGGTCCCTGCGAAAATCAGCAGGCGTAGATATCATAAGGCGTATATGAAAGCACTATCTAATCTCAAGAGAAAAGACCTTAGAGAACAGGTTGTTTAGCTTCCTTCAAATGTACCTTTATTCGTAAGGGGGGTTGTAAGGCAGAGGCACATGCACAGTCCTAGGGACTCCTTACGGAGAACACCCAAACAATAGGGGCCTATACCGAATCAATAGATATAAGCCCCAAACTGGTCCCGTTAGAAATCCCAGCTCGTTCGTATAACTTGTGCCCGATAGCATTAGGATTTCTAACGGGACTGGTGCAATACCTCCAGCTATTTAGCCTGTGCTAGCCCAACCACTATTCCGCAGGCGGAGGAAGATGTAGCCTGATATCATCAATGTACAAATCACCTGAACCGCCCGACTGCGGATTGTCTCTATCACCGACACCAATAGTTATCTTATCGATAGCCTGCATATTCACGCCGGTAAAGTCTGCAAGCGGAATATTCCACTCAGTCCAGCTTCTCGTGGCAGATATAGCCGGATCAGGATGTTTGATCTCTGCACTGTTGCCGGCGCTATCGGCCAGAACTACATACATCGGTTCGGCAATGTTACTCTCTATACCAATGTCCTGCGACAGCCAGTCGCCTGTAACCGTACCGGATATGGTAACGTTAGAGAATTCGGCTGTGCACGTTGCATCGACGTTATGGCCGGTCAGGCATAAGCCTACATAAACATCCATAAGCATAGGCATATTCACAGTCTCCAGTGTTGTCCAGGTAGCTCCGTTAGCTGAATATTGTCCAATAAAGGAGTTACCGGCGCGGATTAATCTGACCCATTGTGGAGCTGTGATCCCGGCTTCCGTGGTGTCTTCACTATTAGCATTTACAAGAGGCCGACGCTGGTAGGAAACTCCACTCTCAGGCGTGACGACCATCGTAGCATGCGTGGAACCGGGTTCCAGAGTCTGGCGGATCATCACTCCCGCCTTTGCCCATGTATTGGTGTTATCGATGCTGACCACCTGAGCTGTTATACTTCCAACGCCGGAGAGCCGCTTGTAGGCAAAGTGGAACTGGTCAGCCGTATCCCAGATGTCCGCACCGGCGGCGGTCATTGTAATTGGCGGCCCAGCCGTGAAGCTGCCGACAGATACCGGTAGGCCTCGCAGCCATAGTGTTAAGGAATTAACTCCTTCTCTGGTCCAATCCTGCGGAGCCTGCCACGAACGTTGAGCCTCGGAATAAAACAGTGTCCCAGTCTTCTCAAGGCTGGTGTCCTCATTCACAGTACCATCGTTGTCGTAACGCATGTACATAGATTGATATCCGGTGTGAACTATACCTCGCTCAGTAAATGGAGGATCAAAGTGACCCACAGTCATACCAGTATTATTCACATAATAGTCCACCCATGTATCGTATATTCTGTTACCGACGTCGTTATAGTCTTCAAAGTCGTCCACGACAAGAAAGTTTCCTGTTGTAAAGCTCTGAGCAGAGCCTTGCCACAGCTTATCAGGATGAGCATTATTGACCTCATCGACTCGCCAGTAGTATGTGGTATTTAGTTCAAGAACCCCGGGTGGGTCATAGCTATTAGCATCGAGAGGCTGATTGCCTTTGAACTCTGGATCTGAGGTGCCGGCATCGTTAACATCGTCGTAATCTGTGCCGAAGTACACATCATGCGAAGCCGCATGGTTACCTGCACGCCAGCTCATATCTGCATTTCGGTACACATCTGTTGCTCCGTTTGTCGGGCTTAGATGGGTCGCATATCGGCTGGCGGCATAGCGTAGCCTGACGTTGTCCATAAACGCTACTGCGGCCCAGTTATCGGGATTGTCAGGGTCAGGATTAAAGTCCTCTCCATGTATCGAGAACACAATGTCATAAATAGTATCCACCCTCCTGTTATTAAGGTGGGAGACATCAATTACTATCGTATACCATTGGCCAGTTGTCGTGGGCAGATTGCTGCTGTCACTATGAGCAGGCTTAAAATTCCAATCAAAGATTCCCAGGGAGTGCGGCAGGGGACTACCGGGTGCATAGTAAATATCAAAGACCATTTCATCAAAGCCGTATAAATCATACCTAAAAGGAGGTGATGAGTTTTCGAAAGTACAGCCATGCTCGACCTCCAGGTCCTGTTCGTTAGTCCACTTCAGGCCGAGGACGTTGCTGCCATCGGTGGCTTCTGGTACAACAACATCTTCCCATGTTGAACCACCCACAAGCTTGTCCTCAAGCGCGAGGCTGCTGTCACCATCCCCAGTGATCACTATACCCGTATACAATTGGTAATGGTTCTCAGAGTCCTCATAGCTGACGAGAGGAACCTCGACGTACTCTCTCGGGGCTGTCTTAAAGCTCCAGATATTGCCTTTCCAGATGTTGGAGCCGGCCTCGTCGATCTCGTCAATCCGCCAGTAGTAAGTCTTTCCATGTTCGAGAGTGCCTGGATCATAGATAGTGTCTTCGAGAGATTTATTGACTTTAAACTCAGCCGAAGAGCTTGTTGCATCGTTGACATCGTTGAAATCGGTGCCGAAGTACACATCGTGCGAAGTCGCATAGATACCTGCGGTCCAGCTAAGCTCTACATTCGGGTCCATTGATACTGCTTTGTTAATAGGAATCGGACTCAACGCTTGTACTTGTTCACGGAAACGCAGCCACATGTTGTCAGTGTATAGTACGCCGGCCTTGTCGGCCAAACCCTCAAAAAGGAAAGCTAAGAGATAGCTTATATTGTTGTAGTCTATGCCGCTGATATCCATCTCAATCGTATGCCACCGGCCTATTCCAATGGGAACCGAAAGCGCGGGGGCCCACCACGCTGCAGGCTCATTACTCCATATTCCAATGGTTGCCGGTTGGGCGCCCGGCTCAGCAAACCAAACATCGGCTGTGATTAGATTATAGGGAGCTAAGTCTAATCGACGGGTTTCCCACTCATGCCATATCTCGATTTTGAATGGCATTGAACCTCCGCTTTCGTCGGTCCATACCCACTTAAGGATATAGTCGCCATCGGTGGCTGAGGGTGCACCACTTACACCACCCAGCACCCTCGTGATCGTGAGGGTGGGATCCTTACTTGGATCCGTCCTGAATGAAAGGTCGGTCATCTCACTGGGCTCGTAGCTGGCGAGAAGCTCATCAGCAGATACCGGCACGGCCAGACTCAGCACCAAGACAAACGGAATTAGATATCCTTCGACACGGCTCAGGACAGGAATCAATCCGCCACAGTAAGTCTTCGGTTTTCCACACATAATATTCCTCCTTCACACTTCATAAAAGTGGTTACAATTGTGTTTTGGCTACACATAAAAAACATTTGTTGCCTTCAACAAGTAGCAAGTATTACAGTATAGCTTAAGCACGAAATCCAAAATCTAAACAACATCAAAATCCGAATTTCAAACTTGTGGTGAGGGCTTCGACTAAGCTCAGCCGAAAGTCCTTGTCGAATCCATGTTCAAAACGTTTAGAATACCGGCTTA
The DNA here is from genome assembly GCA_964631175.1 of uncultured Pirellulales bacterium. Classification (GTDB taxonomy): domain Bacteria; phylum Planctomycetota; class Phycisphaerae; order Sedimentisphaerales; family Anaerobacaceae; genus CAZVWH01. The sequence goes on from CAZVWH010000037.1 coordinate 9,690, forward strand.
CACGGCAACCAACACAACTCTGCATTATTACTCAACTTCCTAATGGGAAAAAGGAACTTTCTTATACGACACGATTTGTACTGCCCTCCTTCAATAGTCCCATATGTACCGTCAACTGTGATGTAAACATATCACCTGCCGTACCGCCCCTTGTGGAATTTATCTGCTCGTAACAACAAAATCCATAGATTTCGACGTATAAATTTATACCAAATCAGCGCCCTCAATTCAAGAAAAACTTTCAATTTATTATAGGACTGAAATGGGTTTAACTTTACGTGCTGGTCTTGGCCTTTCTTATCGGCTTTTGCTGAGCGAATCGGCTGATATTGCGAATTGCCTGTCGCAAACGCTGCTCATTTTCCACAAGAGCAATACGCATATAGCCTTCGCCGTTTTCGCCGAAGGCTCTGCCCGGAGCGATTGCAACCTCTGCATGTTCCATTAAGTCCATCGCATAGTCAATTGTGCCTTTACTTCGTATTTGCTCCTCGGGCACCTTTGCCCATACGAACATTGAGGCCCGTGGCTTTTGAACTTCCCAGCCGATCCTTAAAAGGCCCTCACAGACAACATCCCGCCGGGAGCGATACCTTTCGTTTTGAGCGATTATATCCTGTTCACATTCCCGCAAGGCGATGATGTCGGCAATCTGTATAGCCTGAAAAATACCGTAATCATAATAACCTTTTATCGTTGCAAGGTAATCTATCATATCCTTATTGCCTGCAACGAAGCCGGTGCGAAAACCTGCCATATTGTAGGGCTTGCTCATCGTAATAAATTCGACGCCGATGTCTTTTGCGCCTTTGACGGAAAGAAAGCTCGGCGCTTTATAGCCGTCAAAACAGGTTTCTCCGTATGCAAAGTCATGTATGACTGCTATTCCGAATCGTTTAGCTACATCCACGACGGTCTCAAAGAAGCCCTGCTCGACGGTCATTGTGGTGGGATTGTTTGGGAAGTTTAGAATCAGCAGCTTAGGTTTCGGATACAGGCGCTCGCAGACCATAGCGATAGTATCGAGAAACTTTTGGTCGTTGCCTAAAGGCACTGTTATCACGTTTGCACCGGCTAATGCGACAGCGTAATTATGTATAGGAAAGGATGGGTCCGGCACGATAGCTGTGTCGCCGGTCTGCAACATAGCCAGGCACAAGTGGCTGAAACCCTCTTTTGAGCCGATACAGGCCAGCACTTCCGTCTTCCAATCCAGTTGCACATTCCACTTGTTCTCGTATTTTATTGCTATTTCCTTTAACAAACCCTTAATGCCTCGTGAAGCGCTGTATCGGTGGTTCCGTTTGTCCCGTGCCGCTTCGCACAGTTTGTCAATCGCAATCCTCGGTGCTCCATCGGAGGGATTACCCATGCCGAGGTCGATAATATCCGCACCTTGCTGGCGTTTAACCAGTTTTAACGCGTTCAGCCGCCCGAAGAGATAGGGCGGCAAGCGCTTTATTCTCTGTGCAGGCTCAATCTTAAACTCAGTCATTTTTTATCCTTCAATTCCAACTGTAGACCGCGGATTAGCACGGATTATGTTGATTAAAATCTGTTAAACCTGTGTGGAACCCCGCATAGCGGGAACCCAAATCCGTGATTACCAATTACCAATATCGAATAATTTACACCAATCAGACAAATTTTCAAGCTAATTTACCCCGTTGGAATGCCCCGTGGCTTGCCACGGGGATGAAAATATTTAATTCTTTTTATAGTAAACGCGAAGTTTAATGCCCAGTGTGAGTACCGTTAGAAGGGCAAAGAGCTTCTAACAGGGTTTACCCTTATATACAGCAATTGGTGTGCTTGTCATAGCAAAGAGGATTTTTATCGGCCATTGTTGAAGTCAGCATTAAATAATGAGACCCATTTTACTTTATTACTCTTGTTTTCCAGCCGATATAACTACTGTAAAAAACTCATATTTTAATTGGCGAGAGAGAACCATCCAGCACCCGACATGCACCACTTTGCCGAAAGGATGCCAGCGGTTGGTGTGACGAGATTCTCAGCTATAAAAAGGGTCATTAAATTTATGGGAGGCCAAATATGTACAGCAAAGAAGTAACGATTAGTGTAGCAGAAGTCACTCTTACAAAAGGAAAGAAAAAATCTATTAGGATTAATGTTGACGGGCAAAATGTGAATATCCCTGTGGATGAGCAAATCTACGCTTACTTCAATGAGCAGTTCTTGCGACCAAACCCTACTAATATTCAGCGAAAGAGATTTGCGACAATCATGAATATATTGCGGTCTGCCTATCTTAAGGGTGTAAATGATGGAAGGAAACAGACGTAAAGATCGAATATGGTACTGTATTTTGAACGTTCCTTATGCAGCGAAGGAGTAAATAGGGACGTTTACCTGTTCGAGGATTCATCTATAACCAATAATATGTGCTAAGAAGGAAAACGAGGCCGAAGCTGAGAATAAACAAAAATAGAAGAACTGAATAAGGTAACATCAATCGGTAAACGTCCCTATTAAAAGCTAGGAGAAACGCAAGAGACTGGACGAGTATTGAAGAAGGCATAGATGTGAATGATCGTAAAATAACAAGTAAGGATCTATTATGGCATTATACAACTCCTGAAGGATTGACTGGAATTATCGAAAGCAATTCCCTTTGGGCAACAGATGTTTTTTACTTGAATGATTCATCAGAGTTTATGCATGGAATCAATATTGCTCGTGAGATTATTAAAAAGGAGATTTCTTCATTAGGTGAAGACGAAGAGAAACGTCTGGAGAGATTCGATAGAGATTTATCATTTATTGGCCCCGATCATAAAAGACCTGTTTATGTTTGTTCGCTCTCGAAAGTTGAAAACGAACTAAGTCAATGGAGGGCCTATTGTCGTGAAGGAGGCTTTTCGATAGGCTTCCCTCATCAAGGCCTTGTTGATACAATAAAAGGTCAGCACTTTGAGCTTAAGGAATGTGTCTATGATAATAGCGAACAACAAAAAATAATTAAGCAACTAATCAATTCGCAAGTCATGCCTTATATCAAAAACCCTGAACAATTTTCAAGAATTCCATGTACTGAGCAGATGATTTCAAGCATTGTATGTCGTGGCAGTAATAAGTTTCTATCGGAACTTTCTTCAACCTGTTCAACTTTAAAACATCCTTCTTTCGAAAGAGAGAAAGAATTGCGGTTAGTATTTGACCATAGATATGCCTTTGAAAAAGACGAAAACGTCCAAAATAAGATAAGACCGAAATTTCGCACAAAAAACGGTTTGATAATCCCTTATATTTCTATAAAGCTTTCTGAGAATGAAGATTTTTGGAGGCAGGTTAGGATTATCATCGGTCCAACCAAATATGAAAAAGAACTTAAAGGTTCTGTGCATACCCTCTTTAGAAAATACCATAAAACTAGCATAAGCATTACGCACTGCGGAATACCTTTACGTGAATTATGAGCAACTTGTGCCATTGGTAAAAGCCCTAGACCCAATCACCAATCAACTAATATATCTGTGCCCTCCGTGGCCATTTTAATTGATTAGCTGGGTCGGTGCAATTTCATCGCACCTGTATTTCTTTGTAATTTCCTTCTTATTCAATCCGTAAGATAAAACTATTAAGGATTTAGATAGTTTACCTTATATACGGCAATTGGTGTGCATGTTATGAATGGTGAACCTGTCGAAACATAGGACCCGCTACGAACAAAACAATCCTTTCGGCCAATGGACTTTAGGTGGCACTGGATATACAAGTAATATCTTCACCCTTTTTTCAACAACTCACGGAAAACACTGCGCCTGAACGAATCCACATGACAATGATGTCTCAGTACTACGCCGGGAGTCAATATAATCTTTTCTAAAAACGTACAATCAATGCCAAGCCTTCTTCTAAACTCACCGCAAAGAGGTTCATTAAACAACTTCTCAACCAGATAAAGAGCCACAGACAACGATCTGGTAGCTCCTGTTTGCTTCAACGCATCTCTGAGCCAATACTCATCAATCTCACCAGCCATGCCTCGCACTGCTTGAAGTATATCAACCAAAGGACAAAGCCTGTCAAAACAGTGGCTTGTTGCTGCATGTACTGCAGCAATCAATAAAATAGATGCTGGACTTGCCTGGCCATCATCGTCCAGCTGTAGCTTCTCATAAGTTATGGAGACACCACGCCGAATTGTAGGCGAGTTAACAAGATTCCAATGCACTTCAACTCTACAGCCCGGTTGCTTCTTCCATTGCCACCCCTCCTGGCCATAATCACCGGAATACTTCATTTGGTTGTTTTCTGTATTGTAATCCAAAGACAACATCGCCTCAGTCACATCTGTTAGTACTCTCATGGGAACAAGTATATCAACATCACTTGAAAGTCGCAGATTTTCAGTCTCATAGAGTCTCGTTGCAAATTGTGTGCCCTTAATGATAATATAAGGAATTTCCCGCCTCTTGAATTCCTCAACGATTTGCTTTTCCTGAAGAGTTAGAAGCATCTTTAGCGCTGCTCGTTTTCGAAAATTGCTTAACGCCCTGTTCGTAATAATCTCAAGCTCTTTAGATGACTCTTTACAGTTAACTATCCAATGCCACGAGGACTCTTTAGCAGATTTATACAGGTTATTAACCACACACGGCAAAACACCATGCCAGTCGGCTGATTCTATTAATTCGTTCAACTGGTATAGCTTGAGCTTTTTGGGTGGAAAGTTCGAGCTTGAATATCCCGGCTTTGCCAAGGTGAGCAACCACTCATTAACTACTCTGGACATACTCGTTACCTTTCCGGCTACGACTCGCTACGCCGAGACGAGAACAGAGCGGTAAAAATCTCATAAAGGCCGGCAACATCCGGCCCTGCACTTAGCAAATAGCAATCACACCGTCCAACTAATGACCCTAACATACGAAATGTCTCTCCAATCGCCCCTCTTGCATTAGAATCAAGTGCCCGGACGTTTTCTCCAGCCAGAAGCTTAATCGCATCAATTTTATTGAGCGGATTTATGCGGTGCTCTTTCATATTACGGTCGTCCAGAAAGATTATTACCTTTGGCTCTACTCTTATTTGACAAGCACATCCAAAATGCTTTGACATATCAACGATAACTTCATCTGATCCGATGACCGGCCTCTGTGGCAAATCCTTTAACCACTTTAACATCTCAAGAGTCTTACGATGCACTTTACAGGGCTTTTGCAAACCCCAGATAACCAGGCCATTGGCTGGGGCATTCGTTACAAAAGTCATGTCATCGGCAAGGAACTTCATCCCAGCACCACTAAGTGCCAGAGCTGTAGTGGTTTTCCCTTTGCCGCTGCCTCCTGCAATAAGAATCCCATTTTTTTCCCCCTTTTTGTTACGTACAAGACTTGCCGCGTGGATAACATGATGACCGATAGTACGCAGAAACTCCGAAAGCACCAATAGCAATGGCGTATTAGCTACGTACCATTCCTTACCTTCAATAACAGTGATTTTGGCACACCGCGATGGAATGTTAATGAACGTACTGACTACCCCCAATATATCTAACCGATGAACACCCTCACCTGTCCAGTAAACCATCCTTGTGCCGTCACGTAAGGTACCAGCCCAGAATTGACGCATACCTCTCGGACAAGCAATTTCTTTTGATACCTCTCCTCTGTTTATAACTACTTCGCATGTCTTGGCCGGTTTTTTTGATACAAACAAAAATGGTGCAAGCAATGAATCTATTTCTTGCGCTACAGGTTTTAAGTCCGTAACAACACTTAGGCTCAATCCATATACGTCATAAACACATTTACGTATCGAATAGCCAGTGCAGCTCAAAAGTCATTTCCTGATACTTATCCTGGTTAGTCTACTAGTGCAACACCTGACCCTGCAGTTTGCGGAGCACCAGTAATATCAGCAAGCTCCTCATGCTTGACCAATGTCGGCTCTTCATAAGTTCTCTTATCGGTGTCCTTCTCTTCCATTGTCCTTACTTTCAATAAGATAACCTTGAGCTTACTCAAAGTTCATACGCCTTTATACTATCTCACGGCGTAGATATCAGCTCAAAAGACATTTCCTGATACTTATATTACTGGTACAACACCTGACCCTGCAGTTGGTGCACCATTTTCAATTATATCGATAAGTTCCTCATGCTTGGTTAATGTCGGCTCTTCATAAGTTTTTTTCTCGGTACCTTTCTCTTCCATCGTCCCTACTTTCAATAAAATAACATTAGACTCAGAATTCGTAATATTTCATACTATTCCACGGTATATATGTCAAGTTTATATTAATAGGCTATCTTTTCTTGTGGATTAAAATTACTGCAACATCATCCTGGGGCTCCGGGGTTAAACTACGCCCATCACACACAACCCAACAATGGGCAATCCCCCTGTAATATTGTTTACGTGCAAAAACTCCTATTTGTAGAACTGCCGGTGCGCCGGCAAGACAAAGAAAATAAAATAGCGTAAAACTATGCCTTAAACACCTGCGCCTTTTCATCAATACCGGTTTTTTAAGACGGTTTGCCACCACTTCGCAGATATTTTCAACAGAAATGCCTTTATAAAGCTCACACCAAACAGGAGGAGTGAGAATTCTGAGCATTTGTTTTAGACCAAGGAAATTATCGAGAAATGGGATCATCACTGATACTATATAAACATGCACTTTAAAGAGCCATAATACCATCAGAAAACATACTTAATTTTCAATAACTTCCTCAATAAGTTTTTCAGACAGAAGTTTATTGGCAATAGATTGAATATCTGACGTCAGTTTTGCTCTGCTTACATCAAATTTATCTAAAAGCTTATCAATTATTCGTGCAAGGCTAAGCTGTCCATCAATAGCAAAAAGAAAAGCTGCTGTAGTATCATTACAGGAATATAACACTCCTGAGTTAAGTGACAGGATAACCGTCTCCAAACCTTGGCCGAGCGGCTGAAACGTTACATCATCTGCTATCTTAAGCATTATGCTTAAATCCATTTTGTCTTTCCAGTTTGAGCAATTACAATCTTAGGGCAAATATTAGCAAATAGATAATCTCTCTTCAAGTTAACTTTCGCAGTTTTTAAAGACCGTTAATCTGGGCAAATTCGAGAGCATAAGCCTTTTCTGGGCAATGTCATTATTTTTGTAATGTTCGAGCCCTTTATCGAACATGTATAAAATTCCAAATATTGATAAAAACAAGGCCTTAAATCAGAAACAAATTAAGCTTGTACATATAGTATCAACTGATGCTGTCGTTTTAGATGAAAGTCGTTATAATTGTTTAAGTTTGGCTGACCACTTTGCAGTCGGTGATTTTTGAAAGGTGCGATTATGAGTTTAGCTGAGTACTTCCAAGCCACCGAAGGAATTGGTGTCCTGGCGACGTGCGATTCCAATGGAAATGTTGATGTCGCTATTTACGCTCGGCCCTACGTAATAGACAAAAAGACTATTGCTTTTAGCATGTCAGAACGACTTAGCTACCGCAACATTCAATCCAACCTAAAAGCCGCCTACCTCTTTATTGAGCGAGGCGAAGGGCATAAAGGCAAAAGAATATACCTGACAAAAGTTGGTGAAGAGTCAGATCCCCAGCGGATCACAGAAATAAAAGCCAAACGTCCAAGTACCCACAAATCCACCGGTGTTAAGAAGCATTTAGTATATTTTACTATTGATAAGATTCGTCCGCTCAGCCCCTCGGGCTCTCGACCGATAGGTTGAAATCCTATATTTACATCTACAATTAATCTAACAATTTTATACTCCCTTTGCCGATAAATAAAAAGATGAGACTTGTTCAAACGATACCAAAACTTATGAAGGCTCAAATGCCGCTCCGGCCAGGACACGCCGGACATACCGCTGGAGGAACAAAGATGTATATCATACCGGCAATCGACCTGATAAAGGGCAAATGTGTCAGACTTATCCAGGGCCAATATCACCGCCAGATAACATACGAGGACGATCCGGTTAAGCAGGCCAAAGAGTTCAACTCAGCCGGCGCCCGGTTGCTGCATGTTGTTGACCTGGAGGGGGCCAAGATTGGCAAGCCTGTTAACACCGATTCAATAGCAGCTATAACGGCTCTGGGGAAACTGAAAGTTGAAGTTGGCGGCGGCCTGCGCGAAGAGGCCTCCATAAAACGATTGTTCGATATCGGCGTAGAGCGCGTAATAATCGGCACTAAAGCGGTGAGTGACTTTGAGTGGTTCAGCCAAATGGCCAATAAATTCAACGGCAGGATCGTGCTCGGCTTAGACGGTCGAGGCTCGAAGGTCGCCACGCACGGCTGGACACAGGATAATCCTCAGCTTTTATTGGAGTTTGCAGCCGAGGCAGCGAAGTTGCCGCTGGCTGCGATAATATATACCGACATCACCAAAGATGGCATGATGACTGGGCCGAACTTTGAAAGAACACAGGCACTTATAGAGGTGGTGAACCTGCCCGTTATCGCTTCCGGGGGTGTAAAAAGTGTCGAAGATATTAAAAAGTTGTCCGAGTTAGGCGCAGCCGCGGCAATAATCGGTAGAAGCCTCTATGAAGGCACACTTAAACTCTCCGACGCGATAAAAGCCGCAGAATAGCAGAAGCTTATAGCCCTGAGCGACCCTTGGTAAAAAAACACATAGAGCCGGTGTTATCATTGGCACGAGAAATGATGTGCTTGTATCAAATATGTGTGGTATAATCTCTATTAAGAAGTTTTTGTTTACTTAACTTATTGCTCTGTTGAAAAGCCTCACCGTCGTTTCGACCGAAGCCCCCATTTCTGCTTTCGCAGAAAGCACGGGGGCGAAGTGGAGAAATCTGCTCAAAAATAGATTTCTCGACTTGCCTGCGGCTCGCTCGAAATGACATTCTGAACTCTTTTCAACAAAGCATTAACTTATTAAAATGTGCTTTAGATGATTTCGTTCTTTGCTCCCACATCAAATATTTAGGCCTCCGTTAAGCCTTGTGAATAATGCTTTATGAGATAGGAGAAATGTGCTGAATTTGCTTCGAAAATTATCAGATCGGCTTGCTGCTTTGAAGGCTTTTAAAGGAGACCGCTTACAACGAAAGCCCACATCGAGCGTCGGCGGGCTGCTCCGAAGCTTCCTGTTCTTCGTCCTGTTCTATATGTACCTTTGGCTTCAAGTTGATTTGCGTCTCATCTATCATGGAGCCGGTATTATTATGAATTTCCCTTTTTTCTATAAGGGTTGGGCATTTTTTCGGGGGTTCCTCTTGTACCCTGGTGGGCCCATTGAATATTCTGCAGCTTTTCTGTCTCAGCTTTTCTACTACTCCTGGCTCGGAGCCCTTGTTGTAACAGCAGAGGCATGGGGCATCTGTGCTTGCCTGGGCTACCTTTTGAAGGTTGCGAACTGGTCGCGATTTCAGTGGGTTCGTTTCATTGGACCTCTTCTTCTGCTTATTACCTTCGCTCGTTATACGTATTTCTTTCCTACCACTCTGGCGCTGACAACGGCACTAGTATTCGTGTGCTTGTATTTGCGAATAGGGTTCCCGCAAGGCGGGGTCCCAATAGTATTGTTTGGAATTGCTGGTTACAGCCGCCTGGTTGTTTTCCTGGCGTTGTCGATCATCCTCTACTACGTTGCCGGCGGAGCATTCTTGTTCTTTGCTGTGCTTTGTGCAATTTTTGAGCTTCTCTTGAAACGCCGGTGGCACGTAGGATTGCTGTATTTGCTGTCCGCCGTAATGATTCCATACGTTGTAGGGGTTCTTGTATTTAGTGTAAGTATCATCAATGCTTTCAGCGAGTTATTGCCTATTTCCTGGAAGATTATGCATTACGAAACCCGCAGTAAGGGCGTGGCGTTTGTCTATGCGTTATATCTGCTCCCCGTGTTAGCGGTTATCGTATCTGCTATTGGCCGGAGAATCACCGAACGGGTAAGGTCAAAAATGTCAACCAACCAAGCTGAAGAGCAACCCGCAAATAGGTCAAACGTAAGCCTTGACGCACCAAGCCGAGATGAGATCATTCCTAATACCAAGCTCATTAACCTGCGATGGTTTATTGAATCAGCTATTCTATTCGTGGTCGCTTGTGCGGTTGCCTTTTATGCGCATGATGATCGGAAGAAAGCTCAGTTTGAAGTCGATTACTACGCTTGCCACAGGATGTGGCCGCAGGTGCTTGATGCCGCACAGCGTGCCACACCTAATCATTTCGTAGTCCATGCGGTCAGCAGAGCGTTGTATCACATGGGTCGGCTTGGCGATGAAATGTTCTGCTGGCCTCAACATCCCCATTGCCTTTTTTTTGGGGCAGACATGAGATACAGGTGGACCTATTGGCAGAACTTCGATGTCCATATCGATATTGGTCTTCTCAATGTGGCGGAAAATGCGTTGACCGAATGCTTGGAGGGAATCGGTGATCATCCTCTGATTTTGCAGCGGCTGGCCTTGATAAATATGGTAAAGGGAAATATCGATACCGCCCGTGTTTACCTGGGCACGCTTAGCAAGACCTTGTTCCATGCCGACTGGGCCAGGGACTATTTGGCTCGCCTGCAATCTGACCCAAATCTTTCGACGGATGGCCGGATTCAATATTTGCGTTCAGTATCTCTGGAAAAGGATATACCCACCATTTCCATACCTGAAGAAAATGTGCTTACCTGGCTCTTGGAGAAAAACGGTCAGAACCGTATGGCTTTTGAGTACTTGATGGCACTGCATCTTTTGAGCAAGCACCTTGGCAAGTTTGTAAGCAACATCGACCATCTTAAAGATTTTAGCTATCTTGAGCTTCCTCGATATTACGAGGAGGCGACTTTGGTCTATGTAGCCGGTACCGGCAAGCGAGTTTATTTGAGAGGTTATCGCACAAATCCTTCGCTGCGGCAAGAGTTCGAGGATTTCAGCCGGATATTACATAGCTATGATGGAGACAAACAAGCCGCCTATAGTGAAGTGGTGAGCAAATACCGGGACACATATTTCTTCTATTATATATATGCGTTTTCGGGAGCCGTGAAATGATTCGATGGCAAAAGGGCGAAAAGTTGGAAACTGCTCTTGCATATATTTGTCACGCGCTTGTGACTTTTGTTTTTCTTTCTGCCGTTGCCGGCAGCGCAGTAGCTATTGATCAGTTCAACGTTGTTGCTCGACCGGCAAGAATAAGTCCCGACTATAGTGACGTCGTCATACCGCCCAACATCGCACCGCTTAATTTCTTGTTACAGGAGCAAGGCTCACGGTATTTCGTCAGGATATACTCCAATAACGGTGAGCCAATCGAAATTCACAGCAAAACACCCAAAATTATTATTCCTAAAAAAAGATGGCACAAACTGCTTGATTTGAACAGGTCTGCGCAGCTAAGTTTTGATATTTACGTCAAACCACAGGCTCCGCCATCCGGTGCAAAAGTCCAGAGCCAGATGTGGCGGCGTTTTGATCCAATCACTAATAGAATCGCCAATGAAGATATAGATGGTTTTTTGGTGTATAGAAGGATTCGGCCGGGACATAGCACCTGGAGAGAAATGGGTATCTACGAGCGCAACCTGCACAGCTTTGATGAGTCACTTGTACTTAGTAACAAATATTTCAAGCATGGCTGCCTGAACTGTCACACGTTTTGCAACAACCGTACGGACAAGATGCTGATCGGTATCCGTAGTTCGGTTTACGGCAGTTCCGCTTTGTTCGTTGACGCCGACAGAGGCAGTAAAATAGGAACGAAGTTCGGCTATACCTCTTGGCATCCAAGCGGCCGGGTAGCGGCATATTCTATAAATAATGTGGTACTTTTTTATCATTCTGCCGCCAGCGAGGTACGTGATGTTATGGATCTTGATTCATCGCTGGCCTATTACCTTGTTGATTCAAAGGTAGCGAAGACATCGCCTGATCTTGCCAAAAAGGATCGGCTTGAAACGTATCCAACGTGGTCTGCTGACGGCCGTTATCTTTACTTTTGTAGTGCCCCGTTGACGTGGGAGGAACGTACTGAAATCCCTGAGCAGTATGAGCAGGTCAAATACGACCTTGTCCGCATACCTTACAACCTTGAGCGTGACGAGTGGGGTGAGCCGGAGACTGTACTCTCAGCAGACAAAACAGGTCTGTCTATCCTTCTTCCACGGATCAGCCCCTGCGGGCGATGGCTGTTGGTAACGGCGTGTGACTATGGTTGCTTTCCGGTTTATCGCCAGAGCAGCGATCTTTACATAATGGACCTCGAATCTGTAGAACAAACCGATCGCTACACATATCGTCGGCTGGATATCAACAGCGACAAGAGCGAGTCATGGCATAGCTGGTCGAGTAACAGCCGGTGGATAGCCTTTAGCAGCAAAAGGAAATACGGCATCTTTACAAGAACTTACCTCAGTTATGTGGACGAGCGTGGCAAAGCATATAAACCGATACTGCTGCCGCAGAAAGACCCGACATATTATGATTCTTGTCTTTGGACGTATAGTGTGCCGGAGCTTATCACCGAGCCTGTTCGTATGAAGAAGGAAAGATTAGGCCGCATCGCCCGAGATTCTCACAAGATAGTTGTTGAAATGCCCATCACGATGGCCACGCCCAAGGCCGGTGCGCTATCTTATCACGAAGACCCCTGGCGATCGGAGCGCGAGTAAAAGCAGGGCTATATCGAAGGATTGTGCCCAATACTCGTTGGTTTATTCAACCAATTTAACCAATTATCAATTAACCGGTTATACGATTCATACAAAATAAAATTTTTTCAAATTAATCTTCTGTTGATGAAGTTTCCCCGGACTGTGTAATTTTAGAGTAACATTCGGCAGGTCCTATTATTGATTTTTCGATACCGTTTTCAAAGAAAAACTGCCGGATATCAGTGCAAAGATGGCATTTGCTGGCGTAGGCCTTTGCTTTTTTATAGCCCAATTTTGTAGCTTTATCCAGCAATCCGGAAGGGCCATGTTTAAAAAGTGTGCTGATAAATTCATTTCTTGCCGGATGGAATTGCCTCCAGATGTCCTCAAGCAGCGTTTGGTTAATGTTGTCGATAATGATGCCGCTGCATGTGCCGCTAAAAACATTGCCGAACGGGTCGATATGGACACCCTTAGCGGCTAAGAAGCTTGAGTTACAATTGATCGAGGCAATGGATTCTATTGGTGTTGAAGCAACCAGCTTTGCTAATTTGCCACCCGCCTGGCCAGTAAACCGACAAGGGTAGTCTTTTATTGCGGAGATATATTGTTCTTTGCGCTCGGCAGGGCGGAGGTCTTTCATTCTGACAGGATTTTCCAGGTACTTTCGCCAGCGGACCAGCACACGCTCGGGACCTAAAATATCGGTAGCTACGCTTGCCAATCGGCGAACCGGCTCTATATCAATATATTCCTGATGAAACGGGTCAGTGCTGATTTTGAGCCGCTTCATTCCAAGCTCGTCGAGAGTTTTTAGATGCTGGCTTATAATTTTTTCGTCTGTAGCCCAAAAGCCATTTGTCTCTACAAAATCTACTTTGCCGAGGTTTAGTTTTTTTGCCTGCTCTAAGATTTGCAGAAGATGCTCCCAATATAGAAACGGTTCTCCACCGGTTAGATGTATTCTGGCGTTTTCGCCTGCAAGGATCTTAAGAGACTGCCATGCACTAATCGCAGTATCGATAGGCATAAGGCCGTTCTTTTGGGGCGAGCAATTGTAATAGCAAAATTCACATGAGGCATTACACTTGTATGTCAGCAGAAGTCCCGCTGAACGCCAGAGCTTAAACTTTGGCTTCTGCCGGGCAACCTGTTTGTTGTAAATGTTTTCGGATAACTCGTACATTGCCTCAAAAATTTCTAAGCCCGCGTAAAACGTGTGTGAAAACCCCCCAATAAATTGGGGGGCTAAACCCGTCTCGAGTTGGGTCGAGAAATATCTGCTGTATTTAGCCCCCAGTTTCACTGGGGGTACTTTCCCCTTTTTTCAAATGGATCTGTAGTACTGTTATATCGGCGGGCGTTATGCCGCTTATTCGAGAGGCTTGAGCGAGCGTGCTCGGCCTAAAAGCCGACAGCTTTTCCTTCGCTTCTGCCCGAAGGTGCGTAATGCTGTTATAATCCAAATCCAGCGGAACCTTTTTGGCCTCCAAGGCCCTCATGCCAGCTACCATGCGCTGCTGCTTGGCTAAATATCCTTCATACTTGGCATCAATAATCGCCGCCTGCAAAACTTCTCTATCGAGATTCATCTTTTTAACTTCAGGAAGCTCGACCCGTGAGATAGCCAACTGCGGTTTTGGCCTGATTCCCAAGTTATTTATCTCACGGGTTGAGGCCAGCGTTTCTGCAATAGTATTTTGCGGCTGACGAAGCTGCTGCCATAGACTTAGTCCATCAGAGCGGGTACTCATCAAGAAATTTTTAAGTGTATCAATGTCCCCGACTTTTTTTTGGAACTTCGCCCATCGAATTTCATCCACAAGTCCGACCGATTTGCCAATCGGCGTTAATCTTCTATCCGCGTTATCAGCCCTTAGGGACAAACGATACTCTGCTCGTGACGTGAACATCCTGTAAGGCTCATCAATTCCTCGTGTTAGCAAATCATCTATCATCACGCCGATATACGCCTGGTCTCTATAGAGGATAATTGGGTCTTTATTTTGCAGCTTTCTTGCTGCGTTTATGCCGGCGATAATTCCCTGGCCGGCTGCCTCTTCGTAGCCGCTGGTTCCGTTTATTTGTCCCGCTAAAAACAAGCCTGAAATCTTTTTTGTCTCCAGATTTGACTTTAATTGCATCGGCGGACAGTAATCGTATTCAATGGCATAGCCGTAATGAACAATCCGAGCATTTTCGGTACCCGGCAGCAGCTTCAGCATTTGCTGCTGTATATCCTTTGGCAGCGAGGTACTGATGCCGTTGCAGTATATTATTTTTCTTTTTTCTTCCTCCGGCTCAAGGAACACCTGATGGTGCTGCTTATCGGCGAAGCGCACAATCTTTGTTTCTATACTTGGACAATATCGCGGGCCAACGGATTGTATCTGTCCTGTGTAAAGTGGTGCACGATGCAGATTGTCTCGGATTAACTTGTGTATCTTTTCATTCGTGTACGTTATCCAGCAGGGGGTCTGCGGCCGATTTATTGTGTCACTCATAAATGAGAAAGGTACCGGATCTTTGTCACCGTATTGGATTTCAAGTTTATCAAGCTCAACTGTTGCAGCATCTAATCTGGCAGGTGTGCCGGTTTTCAGCCGTCTAAGTTCTAATCCTATCTGCTCGAGGCTTTCTGAAAGTTCGTTAGCTGCCGG